>CAYFNI010000061.1:0-14010 GCA_964344495.1 uncultured Methylococcus sp. | reverse complement strand
GCGGAGCGGCAACTGGTTCTACTGGCCAGCCGACTGCATGCGCTCGGCTATCGGGTTCAGGTGGCGGTGTTTTATGGCGGTGGCGGACTTGAGTCCGATCTTGGGCAGGCCGGCGTACCGATTCATCACTTCACCAAGAAAGGCCGCTGGGACATTCTGTCCTTCATCATGGATCTGATCCGATTTGTCCGCACCCAGCGTCCCGCCGTTCTGCATGGGTACCTGACCGTGCCGAACAGCCTGAGCCTGCTCCTAAGGCCATTCTGTCCCGGCATGAAGGTCGTCATGGGGGTGAGGGCCTCCAATCTCGACCTCCGGCGTTACGATCATCTGTCCCGGCTCAGCTTCCGCCTGGAATGCCTGCTGTCACGCTGGGCCGATCTGGTCATTGCCAATTCGCGCAGCGGGCGGGACTACCATATCAGCCAGGGGTTTCCAGCTAGCCGAATACAGGTGGTTGCCAACGGCATTGACATAGAGCGCTTTCGCCCTGACGCCGAGGCAAGGCGGGCACTCCGGACCGAATGGCAGGTCTCCGATGCCGAGATCCTCATCGGCCTTATCGGCCGCATCGACCCCATGAAGGATCATCCTACCTTCCTGCGCGCCGCCGCCCTTCTGGCTGAGCGGCATGCGGACGTGCGTTTTGTCTGCATGGGAAGCGGCGATCCCGCCTACAAACAACACCTGATGTCGTTGGCTGATCAATCAGGCCTCGCCTCGCGCGTGCTCTGGCAAGAGGCCTGCAGCGATGTAGGTCCGGTCTATGCAGCGCTGGATATCCTGACATCCGCCTCCGGCTTCGGTGAGGGCTTTTCCAACGTCATCGGCGAGGCCATGGCCGCCGCGGTGCCCTGCGTGGTGACCGATGTCGGCGACTCTGCCTGGATCGTCGGTGACTGCGGACGCATCGTGCCGCCCGGAGATGCCGCCGCCATGGCCGCGGCGTGGGAGGCCCTGATCGCCCTGCCCGATACTGATCGGCAGGCGCTTGGACAACACGCCCGGCGCCGCATCAAGGATCACTTTTCCGTCGAAGCCCTGGTACAAAACACTGTGGCAGCCATCGCATCCATCACGCCGATCAATGCGGATGCAGCCCGCTCGGCTCCGACACCTCACTGATCCCATGCCCCTGGCTCCACAACATCACCCCCAGATCCTCGGGGTCGGCCGTTCAATTGGAATGCTGCTTATCAGCTTGCTGTGGGCAACCCTGCTGGGTTTCTGGGCCGATGTGCCAGCGCAGGGCATCGTCCTACTCACGCTCGAGGCCTGGTGCCTGAACCAGGTCCTCAGGCTGCTGGCTGGCCCCGCTCAATCCTCGCCGCTGGATGTCCTCTTCATAACCGGACTCGTGGTTTATACCCTGCAAACCCTCATCCTGCGCAGCCTGCCTCCATGGACGGACACCTTTCCGGACTCGGTCCTTTATGACTTGCATGCCAATGCCCTGCTGCGCCACTGGGAGGGTGAAAGCGTCGATGCGGCGACATTCAGACTCAAGGGATTGATGAATCAGGGCATAGCGACTTGGCTCCCGGGCGATTCCCTCAGCTATGGTGAGGTGCTGGGCAGCAGCCGCTACCTGTATCAGTGGCTGGTGGCACAGATTTACGTATTCACGGACGGATCAAGAACAACCGTCCTGTTCACCAACCTGCCCCTGCTCGCCGGCATGGCCGGCGGCGTCTATCTGCTGGCCGATGCGCTGTTCGGACACCGCCGGGTTGCCTGGCTGGCGGCCGGTCTGGTGATGCTGGACAGCAATTTCGCGCTGTGGGGCTCGATCCTGCTGCGCGAGGCTCTGCTGATGCTGCTGGTGGTGCTGGCTCTGCTCGGCGGGGTCCGCCTGCTGCGGAGAATGGGGCCGCTGCGTCCGTCAATCGTGCTCAGCCTGATCACGCTCAGCCTGCTGGCGCTCATCCGGTTCAATGCCGTGGCATCCTTTTTACTGGCGGCTGGCATTGCGCTGGCAGCAGCCAGGCGCCACCTGACCGTCCGCCGAGCACTCGCGGGGCTGGCAGCCATCATCCTGCTCGTGCTGGCTGCGGTGCATGGCCTGCCTGAGTCCAGCTTGAATGGCACACGCTCTTTGCCGCTGCACATCGTGGCCGAACACCTCAAAATCCTCAAAAGCACCGAGCATACCCTGACTGCAGCCACATCAAGCCAGCTTGATTCACAGGCCAAAATGGACAGCGTGCGCCTCAAGTGGCATCAGGAATTGCAGACACAGCCCCTGTGGCTGACCGGCCTGAAAGCCGTGAGCCGGTCACTGATGGGACCGTACCCATGGGTGGCGCTGACGCACGGCATTGCCGGAGACAACTTTTACGAACTCATGTACCCGGGGATGACACTCTGGCTACTGTTCCTGCCACTGTTCCTGCTGGCCCTGTGGCGCCTGCCGATTGCGGATGACCCGGCCGTGCTGCTCTGCAGCGTCTGGCTGCTGAGCGAAGCGATCATCTACGTCATCGGGTATGGGGAATTCAGCGGCCGCGAGCGCATGATGGCGCAGCCACTGCTCTGGATCTTTGCCGCCCGGGGAATGGCATTCCTGCGGCCAACGGGTATCGTCAGAGAGCCCGCCGCATGATTCGCATCTGTCATCTGATCACCGGCCTTAATACCGGCGGGGCCGAGCGCATGCTGATCAAGCTGCTCGCAGCCACCGACCGGGAGCGGTTTCAACCGACGGTGATATCCCTGATGGATCGCGGCACGCTGGGGGACCAGATCGAGGCGCTGAATATTCCCCTGGTCTGTATCGGCCTGCCCCAGGGCCGACCGACCGTGGCCGGTGGCCTGCGACTGCTGCGCCAGCTGCGGCACATCCGTCCCCATCTGCTCCAGGGCTGGATGTATCACGGCAACCTCGCAGCCACACTGGGCGCCCGCCTGGCTCTGTGGCAGACGCCGGTGATCTGGAATATCCGCCAGAGTCTTTATGCGCTTGAACATGAAAGGCCCCTGACCCGAGCCATCATCCGTCTCTCGGCAGCACTATCGGCTGATCCACAGCATATTGTCTACAACGCCAGCATCAGTGCCGAGCAACACGAACGGGCCGGATTTTCCGACCGGCACCGAGTGCTGATTGCCAACGGCTTCAATGTGGATCATTACCGCCCGGATCGAATCCGGGGCGCTGAGCTGCGGCGTCAACTCGGTGTGGGTACGGACACCCTCCTCATCGGCATGGCCGCGCGCTATCATCCGATGAAGGATCATGCCGGCCTGCTGCAGGCTGCCGCGCAGGTGATCCAGCACCACCCATCGGTACATTTCGCCCTGGCCGGCACCGGCGTTGATGACAATAACCGCCCCCTGACGGCCCTGATCGAGCAGCTCGGGCTTGCCCAGCAGATCAGCCTGCTGGGCGAACGCAGCGACATGCCGGCGTTCTTTCAGGCGCTGGACCTGGCTGTGATGAGCTCCGCCTGGGGAGAAGGTTTTCCCAATGTGCTCGGTGAAGCCATGGCCTGCGGGGTACCCTGCATCACGACCGCGGTCGGGGATGCACCGATGATCGTCGGCGACACCGGACTCGTGGTCCCGGCCCGTGAGCCAGGCAGTTTGGCCGATGCCATCGACAGACTGATCCGGCTCGGCGATGATAGGCGCCATGCCTTGGGCGACGCGGCGCGGGCGCGTGTGATCGAACAGTTCGCGCTGGCCAGCATTGCCCGTCAATATGAAGATCTGTATGCCGAAACCCTCGGCCCTCGGGCGACCTAAGGCGTCGCCTTAAAACGTCTCACCTCACCCTAACAAGGACAGTCTATGTGTGGATTCGCGGGTTTTCTCGACCGTTCCGAGACCACCTCATCCGAAGCCTTGCGCGATATCGTCAGCCAGATGACGTCGACCCTCCAGCACCGGGGGCCCGACGACGGCGGTATATGGACCGACCCCCTGGCCCAGATCGCCCTCGGCCATCGGCGCCTGTCGATCCTCGACCTCTCGGCCGCTGGCCACCAGCCGATGATGTCCGCCAGCGGGCGCTATGTCATCGCCTTCAACGGCGAGATCTACAATCATCTGGACCTCCGTCGTGAACTCGACGCCGGCCTCCCGGCACCGGACCATCCGCTGTTTGATCGATCCACAACACAGACCTCCCGCCCCTCCTGGCACGGGCACTCTGATACGGAAACCTTGCTGGCGGCCATTGAACGCTGGGGCGTGGGCGAAGCGCTGCAGAAAAGCGTCGGCATGTTTGCCTTCGCGCTCTGGGATCATCACGACAAACTCCTGTACCTGGCCCGCGACCGTTTGGGTGAAAAACCCCTCTATTACGGCTGGCAGGGCGACATCCTCCTGTTTGGTTCCGAACTGAAGGCGCTGAAAAAACACCCGGCGTTTCGGGCCGAAATCGACCGCAATGCCCTGGCGCTGTTCATGCGTCACAACTACGTACCCGGTCCCTACAGCATTTATCAGGGCATCAAAAAGCTGCCGCCCGGCACGTATCTGGTGCTGGGTCGTCAGCGCACCGATAGCCCGCCCGTGTCTTACTGGACGGCGCGCGATGCGGCGTTGCGCGGGCAGATGCGGCCGTTTGGCGGCGGCGAACAAGACGCCATCCAGCACCTCGACGGCCTGTTGCGGCAGAGCATCGCCGGACAGATGATCGCGGACGTGCCGATCGGTGCCTTCCTTTCCGGCGGCTTCGATTCCAGCATGGTCGTTGCGCTGATGCAGGCGCAGGCATCTCGACCGGTCAAAACCTTCACCATCGGCTTTCATGAGCAGGGGTATAACGAGGCCGAACATGCGAAGGCCGTCGCCACCCACCTCGGCACTGACCATACCGAGCTGTATGTCACGCCGGAGGAAGCGATGGCGGTAATTCCCAAGTTACCGTTCCTGTACGACGAACCCTTTGCTGACTCCTCGCAAATCCCGACCTTTCTGGTCGCCCAACTGGCGCAGCAACACGTCACCGTCAGCCTATCGGGCGATGGTGGCGATGAGTTGTTCGGCGGCTACAACCGCTATGCCTGGACACTGCAGTTCTGGCGCCGCATGCGTTACCTGCCACTGGGCCTGCGCAATGCCCTGGCCAGACTGATGACGCTCATTCCACCGCATGCCTGGAATGGCCTGTTCCGCCTGCTCGGCTTCATGCTGCCCGAGGGGCTGCGCTACGCCAGTCCGGGCGACAAGTTGCACAAGCTGTCGAGTTTCCTGGGTGCCCGGACACCCGAAGCGATTTACCTGGATCTGCTCTCGCACTGGAAGGAGCCCAACCGGCTGGTGCGGGGGGCGCGGGAGCCGACCACGGTCATCAATGACCCGCTCCAATGGCCGGAGTTGCGCGAGCTTGAACATCGCATGATGTTTCTGGATACGGTCAGCTATCTGCCAGACGACATTCTGGTCAAGGTCGACCGGGCGGCCATGGGTGTAAGCCTCGAAACACGGGTGCCGCTGCTGGATCACCGCGTGGTCGAGTTTGCCTGGCAGTTGCCACTGCCGTTGAAAATGCGGGGTCTCGAAGGCAAGTGGCTGCTCCGGCAACTGCTCTATCGGTATGTACCGCAAACGCTGGTCGACCGTCCCAAGATGGGCTTCGGCGTTCCCATCGACGCTTGGCTCAGAGGTCCGCTCAAACCCTGGGCTGAGGCCTTGCTCGAACCCGGACGTCTCAAGGCCGAAGGCTATCTGAATGCCACACTGGTCCATGAAAAATGGGTTCAGCACCAGTCCGGGCGGCGCAACTGGGCCTATTACCTTTGGGACGTATTGATGTTTCAGGCTTGGCTGGAGACCCAGCGGCCATGACGGTGCGCGCGCCGAAGCTGCTGTTTTTTGTGACGGAAGACTGGTACTTCTGCTCGCACCGGTTGCCGCTGGCGGTGGCTGCCCGAAAGGCCGGCTACGAGGTCAAGATCATGACCCGTCTCCATCAGCATGGGGATCTCATTCGCGCCGCCGGCATAGAGGTCATTCCGCTCACGCTTGCCCGCGGCGGCGTCAACCCGTTCAAGGAACTGCGCACCCTCATCAGCCTCTATCGACACCTGCGCGTAGAGCAACCGGACATCCTGCACAACGTGGCCCTGAAGCCGGTGCTGTACGGCAGTCTGGCGGCCCGCATGGCGGGGATTCCGGGCCTTGTAAACGCCATCGCCGGCCTGGGACACATTTTCGTCACCGCACAGCGAGCGGATTTGCTAAGAAAGGGAGTGACGCTGGCTTTTCGGCACCTGCTGAGGGGACACGGCACCGTGATCTTGCAAAACCCCGACGATCAGGCATTGCTGGAACGCTCGGGCGCTCTGGCGCCGGATCAGTCGGTCCTGATTCGCGGAGCCGGTGTTGATCTGGATGCCTTCCGGCCCCAGACCCGGCCCGACAACAGCCCGCCGATTGTCATCCTCGCCTCGAGACTCCTGTGGGACAAGGGGGTGGGTGAATTCGTGGCCGCCGCGGACCGCCTGAAATCGGCCGGTGTACAAGCGCGCTTCGTGCTTGTCGGCGCCCCGGATCCGGAAAACCGGTCATCGATCAGCCAGGAACAGCTCGACGACTGGCAACGCAGCGGCATCATCGAGTGGTGGGGCAAGCGCGCGGACATGCCTGAAGTCTTCGCCGCGGCTGACCTGGTCTGCCTGCCGTCCTACTATGGCGAAGGCATCCCGAAGGCGCTGATTGAAGCCGCTGCCTGCGGCCGGGCCCTGATCACGACTGATATGCCCGGTTGCCGCGAGGTCGTGCGGGACGGTGAAAATGGCCTGCTGGTGCCGCCGCGTGATGCCGTGGCGCTGGCCGACGCCTTGAAAAGGCTGCTGGAGAATCCAGACCTGTGCCAACGGATGGGGGCAGCCGGCAGGCTCCGGGCGGAGCGCGAATTCGGTCAGGACGCAGTCATCGCCCAAACGCTGGAGGTCTATCGTCGGTTGCTGAAGCGGGACGGTCACCACCCCGCCGCCTGAACCCACGCAACCGAATCCGCCCGCCCAGATATCGTCTATTCGCTCCGCGAGCCGGTGCCGGCAGGGCCGCTTTTGTCAGTGAATGCAGATACTGAGATCCAGACGGTCACTTGCGGTTTACCATAATGAGGCCGTGGATCGTCGCTGATGTCGGTCCGCCTTCATCTCGCCATTGCATTACCGGAGATTCCACCATGCATCGGTTCCTGGGCATCCTCGTCGCGACTTGGGCCGCGTCAGCCATCGCCGCCGAAGAGCGGTTCACCCTCGATTCCAGCCATACCCTGCCCGTTTTTGAGGTTGATCATCTCGGTTTCTCGACCCAGCGCGGCCGCTTCAACCGCACCGCGGGCCATATCCGGCTGGATCGGGCGCAGCAGACGGGCTCGGTTGACATCACCATCGACGCCGACTCGATCGATATGGGCTCAGAAAAGTGGAATGCACACATGAAGTCAGGCGATTTTTTCAATGTCGCCCGCTTTCCCACCATCGCTTACCACTCGGACCGACTGCTGTTCGAGCACGGCAAGCCAATTGCCGCCGAAGGGGTGTTGACGTTGCTGGGTGTCTCGAAACCGGTGCGGGTTACTCTGCTGCGGTTTGGCTGCGGTGAGAACCCCATCGTCAAGAAGCCGGTGTGTGCGGCCGATATCGAAGCCGAGCTGAACCGCTCCGAGTTCGGCATGACGACCTATTTGCCGGCCGTCGGCGACGCAGTGCGGGTCCGGGTGCCGGTGGAAGCATTCCGTGATTGAGCCCGGCGGCGTCTGTCACTAGAATCGCGCCCTTTGCGGGAGATGGATAGCGACCTTATGTCAGACGATTTTCAAGCGCGGGCCCTGGAACTGGTCGAAGCCGGCCGCTGCATCGACAGCCGCGGCTGGGTGCCGGCCACCAGCGGCAACTTCTCGGCCCGACTGGCCGATGGACGGATTGCCATCACCGTGTCCGGACGCCACAAGGGCCGCCTGACGCCGGCCGACATCATGCTGGTGGACATGGAGGGTCGCTCGCTCGATGGCCGCAAGCCCTCGGCGGAAACCTTGCTGCACACCGCGATTTACCAGCGCTATCCAGCCGCGGGCGCCGTGCTGCATCCCCATTCGCCGGGTGCAACCCTCCTGTCCCGGCTGCGCTCGGAACAGGTTGTGCTGGAGAACTATGAACTCCTGAAGGCCCTGCCCGGCATCCAGACCCACGCAACCCGCCTGAGCCTGCCCATTTTTCCCAACGATCAGGACATCGCCCGTCTGTCCGCCACCGTCAATGAGTGGCTGGATCGGCACGGTGATGTGCCGGCCTATCTCATCGCCAGTCATGGTTTCTATACGTGGGGTAGTACGGTGGAGGCGGCATTGAGACAGGTCGAGGCCCTGGAGTTTCTGTTCGAGATCGAAACACGTTTGCACGGAGTGAGTAGCTTATGAGTCAGCTGACGATCTGCCCCGCCGACCGCCCTGATAGGGCGGTCACCTATCGGCATCCGGACGAGATCGCCGAAAAACTCTGGACGGTTGGCGTGTTGTTCGAGCAGTGGGAGACTGAACGCCCGCTGGCAGCGAACGCCGGCCAGGACGAGGTCATTGCAGCCTACCAGACGTCCGTTAACCGTCTGATCGACCGGTATGAATTCCAGTCCGTCGACGTCATCAGCCTGCAGCCCGACCATCCCCAAAAATCGGAACTGCGGGCCAAATTCCTCAACGAGCACACCCACGGCGAATATGAGGTGCGCTTCTTTGTCGAGGGGCGTGGGCTGTTCTATCTGCATCTGGACGATCAGGTCTACATGACGCTCTGTGAGCGGGGGGACCTGTTAAGTGTGCCGGCGGGCGTGAAGCATTGGTTCGATATGGGCGAACAGCCGGATTTCCGCTGCATCCGCCTGTTCACTCACCCCGACGGCTGGGTTGCCGAGTTCACCGGCGACCCGATTGCAGAGCGCTTTCCCACGCTGGAGCAATTCCTGGAACAACTCGCATGATCCGCGCAATTCTCACCGACATCGAAGGCACCACCTCGTCCATCGCCTTCGTCAAGGATGTGCTGTTTCCCTATGCCCGCCAGCGACTGGCCTCGTTCATTCAGGCGCATCGGGATGAGGCAGGTGTGGCCACCGCACTGGCTGACGTCAGCCAGATGGTGGGGCGAACGCTGACAGTCGAAGAGGCCACCCGGGAGTTGCTGGACTGGATCGATCAGGATCGCAAGGCAACACCCCTCAAAGCCCTGCAGGGGATGATCTGGGAGGCGGGTTATCGTCAGGGTGATTTCCACGGCCACCTTTATGAGGATGCGGCCCGCCAGTTGCGCGCCTGGAAATCGGCCGGATTGGATCTTTACATCTTTTCGTCCGGTTCAGTGCAGGCGCAAAAGCTGCTGTTTGCCCACACGACCTTCGGTGACCTGACCCCCCTGTTTTCCGGCTATTTCGACACGCGCATTGGCGCCAAGCAGGAACCGGCCGCCTATCGGACCATTGCCGAACAGATCGGCTTAAGGCCCGGTGACATCCTGTTTCTGTCCGACGTCGGCGCGGAACTGGATGCGGCCAGAGCAGCGGGACTGGCAACGGTGCAACTGGTCAGGCCCCCCGATCCACCGCCCCAAGCTGCACACCCGATTGCCGTCAACTTCGACCAGATTGACCCGCTTTAGGCGCATAAATTATTTCCCTACAGGAAATCGTCGTCTATTTTGGGCTTTTCTTACCCTGAAGCCCCTAGCATCAACCAAAACAGATGTTTTGATGGCACGACATGTGCTTTGTATTTAACCTGAAAAAGGGTTGATCGCGACTGACAGGATCAGTAAAGTTCCGACCAAGGGATTCAACCCCGGCCTTGCATCCAGAAATTCCCCGCCTGCCCCGCCACTGGCCGGCTCCCGGAGAATTCCTCGATGCTCACGCATAAACTTAACCGACGCTTGTCGTACGGAGGTAAGCCTAGTGAGTCATCAGACCCCTCTGATCGCCACCCCCCAGTTATCTACTCCTGCCGGCACACTGACCCGCCGCAGCTTTCTGACCCGATCCGGCATGGCCGCGGTCGGCGCCCTGCTTCTCCCCTCAACTCAATCCGTCGCCGGCCTCCTCAGCCAAGAGCGAACCCTGAGCTTTCATAATGTTCACACGGATGAGGAGTTGACCATCCGCTGCTGCCCGGAAAAAGACTACGACCGCGAAACCCGGCTGCGTTTCAGCAGCCTGCTCCGGGATCACCATGCCGACGAAGTGCGTGAGATGGACCCCGGCCTGATCGATATCTTCTTCGCGATCTCCGCCTTCACGGGTTCGAACGGCACATTCAAGATCCTGTCTGGCTATCGCTCACCCGAAACCAATAGCTGGCTGCGTCGTTTCCACCACGGAGTGGCCGAGCACAGCATGCACATCGAGGGCAAAGCGGTCGATATTCGCATGGACGATGTAAGCACTCATGAGATTCGTCAGGCCGGCATGGCGCTCGCCATGGGCGGCGTGGGCTACTACCCGCGCTCGAACTTCGTCCATCTGGACACCGGCAACATCCGTTACTGGTAGACGGCGACCAGCCACTGCCAGTCGGGTACGCCTACCCTCCCCCCACTTATCAAACTGAAAACAGACGATGCTGATCGATGAAGAAGGCAACATGGAGTTGTCTGCCGAAGAAAACCAGAAGCTGATGGACCAGCTCGAGATTGACCCGGCGGATTACGATGACCCGCCGGTCGAAATCGAATGCACCTCAATGACGGACGAAAGCGCCACCTTCAAGGCCACCAACACCCGCACGGGCAAGACCGCCACGCTGGTCTTCGACCTGCTGAGCGATCCGGACTGAAACCCGCCGTCCCGTCCCGTCCCGCCTCGCCTCACATCAAGGCGGATATGGAAAACCCCGTGCCAGCAGAACCTGCAGGGTGCGGTCATGGCCGTAGATATCCTCAAAGAAGCTGATAGTGCCATCGGGTTCCGCCATCACGGTCGAGTACAGGATGTACACCGGTATCGGCTTCTTCAGGGTAATGGTCTTGGTCGCCTCGCCCTCCATGTAGTCCTTGATGCGTTCCGGCGGCCAGTCGCCATTATCCGCCAGCACCCATTCGGCCAGCTTTTCCGGATCCTGCACCCGGATGCACCCGTGACTGAAGTCGCGCCGATCCCGATTGAACAGACCCTTGCTGGGTGTACTGTGCAAATAGACGTTATTGGTGTTGGGGAAAGAGAACTTGACCAACCCCAGGGCATTCTCACCCCCGGGTCGCTGGCGAATCTTCAGCGCACCCGCCGCCACCCGCTGCAAATTCGACGGACTGGGCTCCAGCGGCGTCGCCTGGAGGCTGAAGTTCGGCACGATCTCCATGGCGTGCTTCTGAAGATACTTCGGATTTTTCAGGATATCCGGCACCAACTCCTTGGCCGCGATGCCTTCCGGAACATTCCAGTAAGGACGAAAGGTCACCATACTCATATCGGAGTGAAACACCGGCGTATTCCGCCCATCAATGGCCTGTCCCACGACAACATTCATGCTCAGATCATAGTGGCCGATCCCGTCACCTGCCCGAGCACCATAGAGCCTGTACGAGGGGATGTTGACGATCAGGTAGTGCCCGCGCACATCGGAGGGCAGCCAACGCATGCGCTCCAGACCAATCTGAATCTGCTTCAGCCGGTCTGCAATCGGAGTTGACAACCGCGCCAGCGTGCCCTTGCCGATCACGGCATCATCACCCAGTCCATGACGAATCTGAAACGCCTTCACTGCCTTGGCCAAGTCGGGATCGTACAGTTCGGATGACTCGACGGCGGGATCAATCGACTTCAGATCGCCCACTGCCAGCAGCAGCTTGCGCAACGCGGGGACATCCTTGTGGCTCATGCCCGGCGTGAACTTGGCCGGAAAGCCGAAACGCACATGCGGCAGTTCCTTGGCCAGTTGGCGATAACGTAACAAGGCTTCCTTCAGCGGGCGGTACATCGGAAACTGCGGCTCCAGAGTCGCCACCAGCGCCTTGGCCTGCGGACTTTGAGCGATTTCACGGACCCGCTTCGACACATCGAGACGCCGAGGCTCGACGTTCAGGCCGAAGCCGACTGTGCGCGGATTGATTCGCCCCGAGGAGACATTGGTAACAAAGCGGGTCACAGCAATGCTGAGCCCCACGTCAAACGCGGCCACTGTCCGCGGATTGTCCGCCTTCAGCTCAGGCGCTTGCAGCTGTTGCCCCAACCACTCGACATCATAGTCACTGGCATTCAAACCCAGATCATCGGCACCGGCCAAGCTCTCCAGAATGGCGCGGGCTTGAACGGTCGCCTTGCCATCCCTGAACCACACCGGCGCATAGGCCGGGCTGTAAAGCTGCTCGAGGGTTTTCGCGACATCGGAAAATCGCCCCCAGTGCAGTTGAGGATGCCGGCCTGACTGCAACAACGTCTGGATTTCCGCCGCCAGCGCATCCTCGGCCCAAGCGATCGATACAGGCATCCAACCCAGCACCAACGCCAACAGCACCCCGATACAGCCCCTTATGTTCACACCTTGCCCCTTGCCGCTCGCCACTCCGCTCACGCCCACCCTCATTCGAAAAATTGAAAAATTCAAAACCGCGCCCATAGACGGACGGCCGCGCCATTCACCCAATTCCAGTCAGTATAGTGCCTTAAGGGCCTTCACCGGCGCGCCAAACGTCCCAACGACAGAGCAATAGCTGACCACTTTACTTGGTAATTAAACCGGACTAAAATGGTCCCCATTGAATCAGACGCATACGATATGCTCCGCATCAGCAAACTGACCGATTACGCCATCATCCTCCTGGGTCAGATGGCGAAAGCGCCCCAGGCGACCTACACCGTCAATGACCTGGCCCAGACGGCCGGCGTGGCGGCGCCCACGGTCAGCAAGGTGATGAAGGCGCTGGCGCGGGCCGAGGTACTGACCTCCACCCGCGGATCCAGAGGCGGTTATCAACTCTGCGCTGCTCCCGAGCGAATCACGGTCGCCAGCATCATCCGGGCGCTTGAAGGCCCAATTGCCCTGACCGAATGCAGCCTGGAACACGCACACTGCGAGCAATCATCGTCGTGCGACATCCGAAGCAACTGGTCAGTGTTGAACCGTGCCATGCAGGCGGCGCTTGAAGCCGTCAGCCTGGCTGATATGGCCACCCCCATGACGCAGGCGCCGGACAGCTTCAGCATCCCGCTCAGCAGCATCACCCTCCAGTCACGACGCATCCAGGAATAGCCCCATGTCCACCTCGACTGACGCGTTAGAAAAAATCATCCACAAGGCCTACACACCGGGTTTTATCACTGATCTGGAAGCCGACACTCTGCCACCCGGGCTGAATGAAGACGTGATCCGCGCTATCTCCACGCGCAAGAACGAGCCCGACTGGATGCTGGAGTGGCGACTGGAAGCTTACCGCCACTGGCTGACCCTGAGCGAACCAACCTGGGCCTACGTCGACTACGCGACCGTCGACTACCAGGGCATCAGCTATTACTCGGCTCCCAAGGTCAAGGAAGCGCCAAAAAGCTTGGACGAAGTCGATCCCAAGTTACTGGAAACCTACAAGAAGCTCGGCATTCCTCTGTATGAACAGGAACGCCTGGCCGGCGTGGCTGTGGATGCCGTGTTCGACAGTGTCTCGGTGGCGACGACCTTCAAGGACAAACTGGCCGCTGCCGGGGTGATTTTCTGCTCCATGTCGGACGCCCTGCAGGAACATCCGGACCTGGTTCGCCAATACCTCGGCACCGTGGTCCCGCCCTCGGATAACTTCTTTGCCGCGCTGAACTCGGCTGTGTTCTCGGACGGATCATTCGTGTTCATTCCCAAAGGTGTGCGTTGCCCCATGGAGCTGTCGACCTATTTCCGCATCAACGCGGCCAAGACCGGACAGTTCGAGCGCACCCTGATCATTGCCGAAGCAGGCAGTCATGTCAGTTATCTGGAAGGCTGCACCGCTCCCATGCGCGACGAGAACCAGCTGCATGCCGCCGTCGTGGAATTGGTCGCCCTGGACAACGCCGAAATCAAGTACTCGACCGTGCAGAACTGGT
>CAYFNI010000060.1:0-14152 GCA_964344495.1 uncultured Methylococcus sp. | reverse complement strand
GACCGAAGGCGGTAACCCCGCCCGGCCCCACGGCCATGACCGGGGGGCCGGGCGGGGTTACCGCCTTCGGTCAGGCGATGCCTGTTCGCCGGCTGGCCGGGACGTAATGCCGCAGCGTCGGGCCGACATAAATCTGCCGCGGACGGGCGATGCGGGTACCGGGATCCTCGATCATTTCCTTCCAGTGGGCGATCCAGCCGGGCAGGCGGCCGAGCGCAAACAGGACCGTGAACATGTTGGTCGGGAACCCCATGGCCCGGTAGAGAATGCCGGAATAGAAGTCGACGTTCGGGTAAAGCTTGCGTTCGATGAAATAGGGGTCAGTCAGCGCCGCCTCTTCGAGGCCCTTGGCAATATCCAGAATCGGATCGACGATGCCGAGCTGGTCGAGGATCTGGTCGCAATAGGTCTTCAGAATCACGGCCCGCGGGTCGTAACTTTTGTAGACCCGATGGCCGAATCCCATGAGCCGGAATGGATCGTTCTTGTCCTTGGCCTTTTCGATGTACTTCCTGTAGTTGCAGTCATCGCGCTCGATGTCTTCCAGCATTTCGATGACCGACTGGTTGGCGCCGCCGTGCAGCGGTCCCCAGAGGGCGCAGACGCCGGCAGAGATGGAGGCGAACAGGTTGGCCCGCGAGGATCCGACCATGCGCACGGTCGAGGTGGAACAGTTCTGTTCGTGGTCCGCATGCAGGATGAACAGGACGTCCAGGGCTTTGCGGATGGTCTCGCTCGGCTCGTAGGTGCGCATGGGGGTGGTGAACATCATGTGCAGGAAGTTCGACACGTAATCGAGTTCGGGACGGGTGTAAACAAAGGCTTCGCCGACCGAGCGCTTGTAGGCGAAAGCCGCCAGCACCCGCACCTTTGACAGCAGGCGGGTGATGGTCTGGCTGGTTTCCTTGGCGTTGGGGTTGGGCTTGAGCAGTTCCGGGTGGTACACCGAGAGCGAACAGACCATCGACGAGAGAATGGCCATGGGGTGGGCATGACCGGGGTAGGAGGTGAAGAAGCTCTTCATGTCCTCGTGGATCAGCGAGTGCAGCAGCACCTTGTCCTTGAAACGGGTGAACTCTTCAGGTGTAGGCAGTTCGCCGTGAATCAGCAGGTAGCTGACTTCCATGAAGGTCGACTTTTCGCACAATTCGGCGATATCGTAGCCGCGGTAACGCAGGATGCCTTGGTCCCCGTCAATGAAGGTAATGGCCGATTTGCAGGCGCCGGTGTTGGCGTAACCCGGATCCAGTGTCAAGTAGCCCGAACTGGACTGGAGTCGGGTGACATCCAGGCCCTTCTCGTTCTCGGACCCGATAATGACCGGTAATTCAACGGTTTGACCGTCCAGTTGCAGTTTTGCTGTGTCAGCCATGGTCTCAATCCATCGTATGCGTTGTATGCTTGACCGCTGAGTGTATCGGGAACCCCCGCGGTGGCGCTAGCGGCGGCGCGTTCCTGAGCCGAACGGATCATTTGCCCGATGGGACCTGATTGTGAGTAACCCCTTGATGCTGCATGCCTTGCTTCGGACGGCGGACATCCCGGTCGCCGGGCCGGTGGCATAAGCCGGGACAGAACGCATGCGAATTGCCTTGGGTGTGGAATATGACGGCGCCGGTTTTGCCGGCTGGCAGTGGCAGCCGGACCGCCGGACCGTGCAGGAAACCCTTGAGACCGCACTGAGCCAGGTGGCCAACATGCCGGTGCGAGTCGTCTGTGCCGGTCGCACCGATGCCGGCGTGCACGCGACGGCGCAGGTCGTGCATTTCGATACCGAGGTCGCGCGCACCGCCTATTCCTGGGTCATGGGCACCAATACGCATCTGCCGCCCGATCTGCGCGTGGTCTGGGCGCAGACGGTAGCGGCTGACTTCCATGCCCGGACCAGTGCCATCGCTCGCCATTATCGCTATGTCATTCTCAATCGCGGCATGACTTCGGCGCTGCATCGACGCCAGCTGACCTGCGTGCATCCACCGATGCAGATCGAAGCCATGCAGGCCGCGGCCGCTCATCTGATCGGCGAACACGATTTCTCTTCCTTCCGGGCCCAGGGCTGCCAGTCGAAAAGCCCTCACCGCTACCTGCATTTCATTCATGTTCGGCGCGAGGAGCAGCGGGTCTGCATTGATGTGTGTGCCAATGCCTTTCTACATCATATGGTGCGCAACATTGCCGGGGTGCTGATCGACGTCGGGATCGGGAAGCAGCCGCCCGGCTGGGTGGCCGAGGTACTGGCCGCCCGCGACCGGTCGCTGGGCGGTGTCACGGCTCCGCCTGACGGGTTATACTTCGCCGGCGTTTGCTACCCCGAAGGCTTCGGTCTCCCCCGTCACCCGATTTTCGACCATCTGCCCGCCCATGCGCGGCGCTTTACACCCCCTGAACGCGATTGAAAATCCCGTATCCCTCGCACCGAACTCGCGTTAAAATCTGCGGCCTCACGCGGCCGGGTGATGCCCTTGAGGCCGTGAGGCTGGGCGCCGATGCGCTGGGTCTGGTGTTTTATCCACCCAGTCCACGGCATGTCGAAGTGGCGCAGGCGCAGGCGATTGTGGAACACCTGCCGCCCTTTGTGACGGTGGTCGGGCTGTTTGTGGACCCGACGCCGGAGCAGTTGCTCCACGTGCTCGGGCAGGTGCGGATCGATCTGCTGCAGTTCCATGGGGACGAGGATCCGGGGTTCTGCCCGCGCTTCGGCAAACCTGGATCAAGGCGCTACGCATGAAGCCGGGGCTGGATCTTGAGTCGGCCGTCGGGCGCTATTCCGGCGCCTCCGGGGTTCTGGTCGATGCCTGGCATGCCGACGCGGCCGGAGGCACCGGTGCCACCTTCGACTGGGCCCGGCTGCCCGCGGCGCTGGCCGGTAGCCTGATCCTGGCCGGCGGACTGACCCCGCAGAACGTGGGCGCGGCGCTGGCGCAGGTGAGGCCCTACGCGCTGGATGTCTCCAGCGGCGTCGAGGCGGACAAGGGCATCAAGGACGTTCGCAAAATGGCGGCATTCCTCAAAAACGTGCATGAATTCGATTATGGCTTACACCGAGACTGAACCTTACAACCTGCCGGATGAACGTGGCCATTTCGGTCCCTACGGCGGCGTGTTCGTGGCCGAAACCCTGATGGAACCCATCGAGGAGTTGCGGTTGGCTTACCAACGCTACATGCACGATCCCGAATTTGTCCGGGAACTCGATCATGACCTCCAGCATTATGTCGGCCGGCCATCGCCGATCTACCATGCCGAGCGCCTCAGTCGCCACCTCGGCGGCGCCCAGATTTTCCTGAAGCGGGAAGATCTCAACCATACCGGCGCGCACAAGGTCAACAACACCATCGGTCAGGCGCTACTGGCCAAGCGCATGGGCAAGACCCGCATCATTGCCGAGACCGGTGCCGGTCAGCATGGCGTGGCCACGGCCACCGTCGCCGCCCGTCTGGGGCTGGAATGCGTGGTCTACATGGGGGAGGTCGATGTTGCGCGACAGGCGCCGAATGTCCTCCGCATGCGGCTTCTTGGCGCGCGGGTAGTGCCGGTGTCATCGGGTTCCAAGACGCTGAAGGATGCCCTGAACGAAGCGATGCGCGACTGGGTGACCAATGTCGACAATACCTTCTACATCATCGGCACGGTGGCAGGACCGCATCCGTATCCGGCCATGGTGCGCGATTTCCAGGCCATCATCGGGCGTGAATCGCGCGAGCAGATGCGGGCCCGCACCGGGCGCCTGCCGGATGCGCTGGTCGCCTGCGTCGGCGGTGGTTCCAATGCCATCGGCCTGTTTCATCCTTTCATTGGCGATACCGAGGTCGCCATGTACGGGGTCGAAGCGGCCGGTGACGGCATCGAGACCGGCCGCCACTCGGCACCCCTCAGTGCCGGTCGTCCGGGGGTCCTGCACGGCAACCGTACCTATCTGATGGAGGATGATGACGGCGAAATCATCGAAACTCACTCCATTTCTGCTGGCCTCGACTACCCTGGTGTGGGCCCTGAACACGCCTGGCTCAAGGATTGCGGCCGCGCCCAGTATGTCGGCATCACCGACGCCGAGGCCATGGAAGGTTTTCACGCCCTGACGCGCATGGAAGGCATCATCCCGGCGCTGGAATCCAGTCATGCCGTCGCCTATGCCATGAAGCTCGCCCCCACGCTGGCGCCGGATCAGCAGATTCTGGTCAATCTCTCCGGGCGTGGCGACAAGGACATCAACACGATTGCTGCTCGGGAGGGCATTCAGCTGTGAGCCGCTTGACCGCGAAATTCGAAGCACTCAGACAGGCGCGCCGCACGGCCCTGATTCCCTTCATCACCGCCGGTGATCCTACCCCTGACTTCACGGTACCCGCCCTGCATGCGCTGGTGCGGGCCGGGGCCGATGTCCTTGAGGTAGGCGTTCCATTCTCCGATCCGATGGCCGATGGCCCGGTGATCCAGCGCGCCAGTGAGCGGGCTCTGGCGCACAAGATGAGCCTGCGGCGGACGCTGGATCTGGTGAAAACGTTCCGCGAACAGGACCACGACACGCCGGTGGTCATCATGGGCTACCTCAATCCAATCGAGGCCATGGGCTATGCGGCCTTCGTCGAACACGCCCTGGCGGCGGGCGTCGATGGCGTCCTCACCGTCGACATGCCGCCGGAAGAGTCGGCCGACCTGCTGCAGCGACTGGATGCGGTGGGCATCGACCCGATTTTCCTGCTGGCGCCGAACAGCACCGAGCAACGCATTCGCAAGATGGGTGAACTGGGGCGCGGGTACCTGTATTACGTGGCTCTCAAGGGCGTCACCGGCGCCGGCCATCTGGATCTCGCCGATGTTGAAGCCAAACTGGCCCAGATCCGCAGCCTGACCGATCTGCCGCTGGGTGTCGGCTTCGGGGTGAAGAATGCCGAAACCGCCGCCGCGATCGGGCGACTGGCCGACGCCGTCGTGGTTGGCAGCGCACTGGTCAGCAAGATCGAGAGCGCCCCGGACGCGCCCGATCAGGCGCTAAGCGAGATGGTCGGCTTGATCGAATCCATGCGCGCGGCGCTGGATGCATCCGTTTCTTCCGCCGCCTGAACAGACGAGGCACGACGTTGAGCTGGTTCCAAAAACTTGTTCCCTCCAAAATCCGGACCGAAGGCTCCACCAAGGGCACGGTGCCCGAAGGACTGTGGAGCAAATGTCCGTCCTGTAACGCCATCCTCTACCGTTCTGAGCTGGAGCGCAGTCTGGCGGTCTGTACCAAATGCAGCCATCACATGCGGCTCAGTGCCCGCAAGCGCATCCATGCCTTTCTCGATCCCGGTAACCGGGTCGAACTGGCTGAATCGCTGGTATCGGTGGATGTCCTCAAATTCAAGGACAGCAAGAAATACAAGGACCGCCTGACCCAGGCGCAGAAGGCAACCGGTGAAAAGGACGCGCTGATTGTGGTGGCCGGCCAGCTGCTCGGTCGCCCGGTAGTGGCTGCGGCCTTCAACTTTGAATTCATGGGCGGCTCGATGGGCTCGGTCGTGGGCGAGCGCTTCGTGCGCGGTGTCAATCACTGCATTGCCCAGCGCACACCGCTGGTGGCGTTCTGTGCCAGTGGCGGGGCGCGCATGCAGGAATCCCTGCTGTCCCTGTTCCAGATGGCCAAGACCAGCGCAGCCCTGGCCATGCTGGCCAAGGCCGGCATCCCCTTCATCTCGGTCATGACCGATCCCACCATGGGCGGTGTGTCCGCAAGTCTGGCCATGCTTGGGGACGTCAACATCGGCGAACCCGGGGCCCTGATTGGCTTTGCCGGACCGCGCGTGATTGAACAGACGGTGCGCGAAAAATTGCCGGAAGGCTTCCAGCGGAGCGAATTCCTGCTCGAACATGGCGCCCTCGACATGATTGTCGACCGTCGCGAGCAGCGCGAGCGCATCGCCAGCCTGCTCGACATGTTGCTGCCCGAAGGCGCCCGCGAACCGTCCCAGGATCCGCGGCTCATGCTGAGTGCCCAGGACGCCGGCTAGACCCGTTCATGCGCTTTGAGACGCTGGCCGACTGGCTGGCCTGGCAGGAGACGCTCCACCCGCAAGCAATTGATCTGGGGCTGAGCCGCGTATCCAGCGTGCTGGAACGGATGGCGCTGGCCAAGCCCATGCCGCTCACCCTCAGCGTTGGCGGCACCAACGGCAAGGGCTCGTGCGTGGCGATGCTGGAGCGCATCCTGCGTGAAGCCGGCTACCGTGTCGGCGCCTACACCTCACCCCATCTGCTGCGCTACAACGAGCGCATCTCGGTCGATGGCCAACCGGTCGATGACGCGCGCATCATGCAGGCGTTCCACCGCATCGAAACGGCGCGCCAGGACACATCGCTGAGTTTCTTCGAATTCGGCACTCTGGCGGCGCTCGACATTTTCAATGCGGCATCGCTCGACATCCAGATTCTTGAAGTGGGACTCGGCGGCCGGCTGGATGCCGTGAACAGCGTCGATGCCGACATCGCCCTCATCGCCAGTATCGACATCGACCATCAGGAGTGGCTGGGCCATACCCGGGAAGCCATCGGACAGGAAAAGGCCGGCATTTTCAGAACCGGCCGCCCGGCGGTGATTGCCGATCCCGAGGTCCCCGCGTCCGTGATCCGACTGGCGAGGGAGCAGGCGGTGCCACTGTACCGGCAGGGCCAGGCGTTCGGATTTCGGCGCACCACCGATGGCTGGGACTGGTGGAACGAAGACACCCGTTTCGATGCTCTGCCGTTGCCTGCCATTCCGGGAGAGCATCAACTGATGAACGCGGCTGCGGTGCTCCAGTGCCTGCACCTGTTGCCCGCGGCCTGTGCGGTCGATGAGACGGCCATACGCCGGGGCCTCGAACGGGTTCATCTGGCGGGGCGGTTCCAGTGGTTCGCCGGGGACATTCCGGTTCTGGTGGATGTCGCCCATAACCCGCAATCGGTCCGCATACTGGCGGAGCATCTGCGCCGTTTCCATGCCGGGCGGCGGATACAGGCGGTATTTGCAGTCATGCGCGATAAGGATATTCCGGGCATGCTGCAACCTATTTGTGATGTCATCGATAACTGGTATCTTGCGCCCTTGCACATGCCGCGCGCCGCGACGCCGGACGAATTGTCGGGTATCCTCCAAGCCGCTGGCGCGAGTCGGGTCCAGCGTGGATTTGCCAGTGTGTCCGCGGCCTGTCAGGCCGCCAGGGTGGGGGCACAGCCCGGCGATTTGATGCTCGTATTCGGTTCCTTTTTTCTCGTTTCGGATTTTCTGGCCCAGACGGCCGGGCAAGGGGGTTGATGCTTATGGACGAACAATTGAAGCGTCGTTTGATCGGCGCCGCGATCATCATGGGGTTGCTGGTCGCGATCGTGCCGTTTTTCTTCGAAGACAAAACGCCGTCCGATCCGGCCGCATTGCCGCAAGCCCTGGATGAGCAGCCCCTGACCCTGCCCAAGGGCGAGGCGGCCGGCGAAGCGGCTGCACCCGCGGCCTCGGAGGCTTCGACACCCGCGCCGGCGACGACCGCCAAATCACGCAAATTCGGCGTTGTGCCGCTGGACGATTCCGAAGCCAAGGCACCCAAGTCTGTATCCGAGCCGGCCCGGTCATCCGCTGCCGAGACCTCCCGCGTTGAAGCGGCCGCACCGGTGGAAGCGTCGGGTTACGGAGATGAGGAAGTGGAGGACGCGGCCCCGGCTCCGGCCCCCGCAGCGCCGGTCACCCGCAAGCCGGCCCCGGCCGCACCCGCGCACTCCGTCAGCGAGAGCCGTGCAGCGACGCCAGCGCCGCACAAGCCCGCGACGGCGAAAAAGCCGGAGACGACGGTCACGACCAGCAAACCAGTTGCCCCCAAGCCGGCTGCCGCCCCCAAGGTGGCTGACGCGCCGGTCAAGAAGACCGCGCCCCCGGCTGATGCTGCGCCGGTCAAGAAATCAGCCGCGGTGGCGGCATCCGCTCCGGCTCCGGCCGCGGTCTCCAAGCCGGCCTCCGGAGCGGTGCGCTACACCGTTCAGGCGGGTACGTTTGCGGACGAATCCAATGCCCGCAAACTGGCCGACAAGCTCAGGAAGCGTAACCTGCCGGTACGCGTGATTGCCAACGACACCGGCAGCGGCAAGGTCTACCGCGTGACGGTGGGGCCGAATCTGGATCGCACCCACGCCGAGCAGATTCAGAAACAGCTGTCGGCGAGTGACGGCGTGCAGGGTGTCATTCTGCAGAATCATTGAACAGGGCTCCAGGTGGCGTCATCCGACTTCTACGGCTGTGACCGACGATGAGCTTCAACGGGCTGGATTTGTTCATCATCGTCGTCATGGGTGTGTCGGGCGTGGTCGGGCTCGTGCGTGGCCTGGTGCGGGAAGTGCTCTCGTTGGTTGCCTGGGGTCTGGCCATCTGGGTCGGTATCCGCTTCAGCAGTCAGCTTGCTGTGTATCTGGAGCCGGCGATAGCCTCGTCCACGGCGCGCACGGCGGCCGCGTTCGGTATCCTGTTTCTCCTCAGCCTGATGCTGGCCGGGATGGTCGGCTTCCTGTTGACCCGTCTGCTCGAATCGACCGGCCTGTCCGGCGTCGATCGTGTGGCCGGGCTGCTGTTTGGTGTCGCGCGGGGCGCGCTGGTGTTGACGGTACTGGTATTCCTGGCCCGTTCCACGCCGATGCCGAAAACGACTTGGTGGCATGAGTCGCAGTTGGTGCCCCTGTTCCAGTCGCTGGCCATCTGGCTAAGCAGCCAGCTGCCCCCCGGGTTGGTGCCGCCGCTCGATACGCAGGCATTTTCCTCTTCCTTTTCCAGATAGTTCACAGATCCCATGTGCGGTATAGCCGGTATTGTTTCGACCCAGGAAGTCAATCAGGAACTGTATGAGGCGCTGACCGTGCTTCAGCACCGTGGCCAGGATGCGGCGGGCATCGTCACTTGCGAGGGCAACCGCTTCCATCTCCGCAAGGGCAGCGGGCTGGTGCGCGACGTGTTCCACACCCGCCACATGCTCAATCTGCGCGGCACCATGGGCATCGCCCATGTCCGCTACCCGACCTCCGGCTGCACCAGTTCGGCCGAGGCCCAGCCGTTCTACGTCAACTCGCCCTACGGCATCACGCTGGCGCACAACGGCAATCTGACCAATGCCGAGAGCCTGAAGAAGGAATTGTTCGTCCAGGATCAGCGGCATCTCAATACCGACTCCGATTCCGAAGTGCTGCTCAATGTGTTTGCGCATGAACTGCATGAGCTGGGCAAACTGCGCATCGTGGCGGACGACGTATTTCAGGCTGTTCGCGGTGTGCACGCGCGGTGTCGGGGGGCGTATTCGGTTGTGGCGATGATCACCGGTTTTGGCGTCCTGGCGTTCCGTGATCCGCATGGCATCCGCCCGCTGGTGTATGGCGAACGCCACACCGAGCGCGGCACCGAATACATGTTTGCCTCCGAGAGTGTGGCGCTGGACGTGCTGGGTTTCACCACCGTGCGCGACCTGGAGCCGGGCGAGGCTATTTTCATCGAACATGACGGCACCCTGCACACCCGTCAATGTGCCGAGTCCCCGCAGTTTTCGCCCTGCATTTTCGAATACGTCTATTTCGCCCGGCCGGACTCCATCATCGACAAGATTTCGGTCTACAAGGCGCGCCGCCGGATGGGCGACAAGCTGGCGGACAAGATTCGGCGCCTGCGGCCCGACCATGACATCGACGTGGTGATTCCAATCCCTGACACCAGCCGAACCTCCGCCTTGCAGCTGGCCAACAAGCTGGGCGTGAAATACCGCGAGGGCTTCATCAAGAACCGCTACATCGGCCGCACGTTCATCATGCCAGGCCAGCAGTTGCGCAAGAAATCAGTGCGCCAGAAGCTCAACGCCATCAGCATGGAATTTCAGGGCCGCAATGTGCTGCTGGTGGATGATTCCATCGTGCGTGGCACGACCTCGGAGCAGATCATCCAGATGGCGCGCGATGCCGGTGCCAACAAGGTCTATTTCGCCTCGGCTGCGCCGCCGGTGCGCTACCCGAACGTCTATGGCATCGACATGCCGGCCGCCGAGGAGCTGATCGCGCATGGCCGTACCGAGGCCGAAGTGGAACGTGAGCTCGGCTGCGACTGGCTGATCTATCAGGATCTGCAGGATCTGATCGAGGCGGTGCAGCGGGGTAACCCCGAGATCCAGCGTTTCGATACGTCCTGCTTCAACAGCGAATACGTGACCGGTGACGTCGATCAGGCGTACCTCGACCGGCTCAGCAATCATCGCAATGACAGTGCCAAGACCGCCCGCGACGGCGACGCGGCGACCATCGGCCTCCACAACGCAGGATAAGGCACGGCGCATGGACGAACTGGACTGGAGCGAATTTCATCCCGACACCCAGGCGGTACGGGCCGGCCAGCACCGGACCGGGGAAGGCGAGCACAGCGAGCCGATCTTTCCGACCTCCAGCTATGTGTTCGGAAGTGCCGCCGAGGCGGCGGCGCGGTTTTCAGGTCAGGTGCCGGGCAACATCTATTCCCGCTTTACCAACCCCACGGTGCGCACCTTCGAGGAGCGTCTGGCCGCACTCGAAGGGGGGGAGCGCTGCATTGCCGTGGCGTCGGGCATGGCGGCGATCGCCAGTACGGCGTTCGGGCTGCTCAAGGCCGGCGATCACGTCATCTGCTCGCGTGGGGTGTTCGGCAATACGGTATTGCTGTTTCAGAACTACCTGGCCAAATTCGGCGTCGAGACGACCTTCGTCGACCTGACCGATTACAGCGCCTGGGAAGCGGCATTCAAGCCATCGACGCGCCTGCTGTTCATCGAAACGCCCTCGAATCCGATCACCGAAGTGGCGGACATTCGTCGGCTGGCCGACCTGGCCCACCGTCAGGATGCCCTGCTGGCGGTGGACAACTGTTTCTGCACCCCAGCCTTGCAGAAACCGCTGGCGCTGGGCGCCGATCTGGTGATCCATTCCGCGACCAAGTACCTGGACGGGCAGGGCCGCTGTGTCGGCGGCGCCATCGTTGGCGCGCGCGAGCTGCTCGACAAGCACATCTACCCGTATTTACGCACCGGCGGCCCCTCCATGAGCCCCTTCAACGCCTGGGTGTTCCTCAAGGGACTGGAAACGCTCGGCCTGCGCATGCGTGCCCACAGCGAAAACGCCCTGGCGCTGGCGCAGTGGCTCGAGGGGCAGTCGTGGGTCGAACGGGTGAACTATCCCGGCCTGCGTTCGCACCCGCAGTACGCGTTGGCCAGCCAGCAACAGTCCGCCGGCGGTGGCATCGTCAGCTTCGAGGTGCGGGGCGGCCGCGAGGCGGCATGGGCATTGATCGATGCGACCCGGTTGTTGTCGATCACGGCCAATCTGGGTGACGTCAAGACGACCATCACCCACCCCGCGACCACCACGCACGGCCGCCTGACCCCCGCCGAGCGGGAAACGGCCGGCATCCGCGAAGGCCTGATCCGGGTTGCGGTGGGGCTCGAGTTCATCGACGACATCCAGCACGATCTGGCGCGTGGCGTCCGGCGTTGAGCGTCGGGTCATCGACGCCTGCTTTTTTCACACTCCCTGCAAGTCATGAAAGTTACGATCTTCGGTTCCGGTTATGTGGGTTTGGTCACGGGCGCCTGTCTGGCGGAAGTGGGTAACGAGGTGGTCTGCGTCGATATCGATGCCGGCAAGATCGAGCGCCTGAATCGGGGCGAGGTACCCATCCATGAGCCCGGCCTGGATGCCATCATCGCGCGCAATCAGGCCGCGAAGCGCCTGCGTTTCACGACCTCGGTCGAGGACGGGGTTGCGCACGGACTGTTTCAGTTCATCGCCGTGGGAACCCCGCCGGATGAAGACGGTTCGGCGGATCTCCAGTACGTGACGGCGGTGGCCCGCAGCATCGGCGAGCGCATGAGTGGCTACCGCATTGTCGTGAACAAATCCACGGTGCCGGTCGGGACCGCGGACCGGGTGCGCGAGACGATCGGGGACGTGCTGGCCCGGCGTCAGGCGGAGATCGAATTCGATGTCGTGTCCAATCCGGAGTTTCTCAAGGAGGGTGCAGCCATCGAGGATTTTATGAAGCCCGACCGCATCGTCATCGGCACCGACAACCCCCGTACCACCGAACTGCTCCGCGCGCTGTATGCGCCGTTCAACCGCAACCATGACCGGCTGGTGTGCATGGACATTCGCTCTGCCGAACTGACCAAGTATGCCGCCAATGCCATGCTGGCGACCAAGATCAGCTTCATGAACGAACTGGCCAATCTGGCCGAGCGGCTGGGTGCCGATATCGAGAAGGTGCGGGTCGGCATCGGCTCCGATCCGCGCATTGGTTACCACTTCATCTACCCCGGCTGTGGCTACGGCGGCTCCTGCTTCCCCAAGGACGTCAAGGCGCTGGAGCGCATCGCGCGCGATGTCGATTACCCGGCGCAACTGCTGCAGGCGGTGGAAGGGGTGAATGAACGCCAGAAACGGCGCCTGTTCGAGAAGATCGACGGCTATTTCGGCGGGCAGTTGCAGGGCCGGACCTTCGCCCTCTGGGGATTGGCTTTCAAGCCCAATACCGATGACATGCGGGAGGCTTCGAGCCGTACCCTGATGGAGACGCTCTGGGCGGCCGGCGCCCGTGTGCAGGCGTTCGACCCGGTCGCCATGGACGAGGCCCGGCGCCTCTATGGCGAGCGATCCGATCTGGTTCTGTGCGACAGTCCCGAAGCCGCCTTGCAGGGCGCCGATGCACTCGCGATCGTCACGGAATGGAACGTGTTCCGCAGCCCCGATTTCGATCTGATCCGGACTGCGCTGAAGCATCCTGCGGTCTTTGACGGCCGCAATCTGTACGATCCGGTCCAGCTCAAGGGGTTGGGGTTCGACTATTTCGGCATCGGTCGCGGCGACGCTCCGCGCTGAGCCAGACCCCATGCGCACACCGCGTGATCCCTGGACGCCGGCCCAGCGCGCCGCATGGGCGCACCTGCGGGCGGGCGGCATGCGGCGCTATGTCTGGTCCTGGGGCGTGTTGCGCTGGGGCGGCTTCATGTTCTGCTTTTCGATGGCGGTGTTCCAGTACGCCCACTTCGGCGCCGTCTTCAGTACCCAGGGGCACTGGCAATTGCGCGTCGCCGTGGCGCTGCTCACCTGGATCTTCGTCGGCTACGGTTACGGTCGTTCACAGTGGCGCCGCAACGAGCACATCTTCCAGTCGCTGTCGGACGCTCACCGTCCGCCTTTCGAGGCTTGAGCCGCGCCACTGCCGGTTACTGAATTTACGAGCGTCCCTGACCGTGGGGACCCCCCCAGTCGCACGCGGGCATAGCGGGCCAGAATCGCCAGCGTCAGGCCGAGGCTGGCAGTGGCCAGTGAACGATACCCCAGCCAGATGCGCTGCCAGGCGCGCTGCATCGCCACATCCCCCTCCCGACGCGCGAGGTTCTGAAGATAGAGGTCAATCGCCGCCCGCGCCCGCGCGGTATGGCCACTGGCCGGATTGTCAATGCTCAGGTGCAGCTGGACGATAGTCGGGTCGATGTCATGCCACCGCAAAATGTCGATGGCCCGCAGATAGCTGGCGCCGAGGCCGCCGAGTTCGATGGCCAGATTCAGACCCAGCAACTCCGGTCGGAACCGATCGGGCAGCAGACCGATGGCCAGCAGATAGGCGGGTATGTCAAAAGCGGCATCGATCAGGTCCGGATGGTGCGCAAACGCCGCATCGGTGAAATCCGGAAGCCGGAGATCGAGGCTCTCCAGCAGGCGCCGGAAGACATTCGGGTGGTTCCAGTCGGCCCGGCCCTCACCCAGTTCATCGAGATAAATCCGGAGCAGATGCCGGTCTGCGGCGTCCAGTTGTTCCGCCGCGCCGCCGACACCGGCCAGCCAGGCGCCATCGACCAGAATCGCCGGCGCCAGTTGCAGGATGACCCAGCGGCAGAAGTCGCGGTCGACGCCGCGGGGAGGCGGCGCGCGGCGGTGGCGATTGAGTTCGGACGCATGCTGGTGCCGTACAAACTGCTCCAGCGATCCAGACTGGTAGCCGAACGGCGGACGCGCCAGGGTCAGTGGATATCGCCAACGGGTCCGGTTCAGCAGCCGGCGCACGAAGCGCTCTGCCGTGGCCGGTACCGCGGCGGGCGATTCGCACGCCAGCAGGTGGGCGAAGAGCACCCGGGGACTGTCGCTGCCCTTGGGT
>CAYFNI010000059.1:0-14194 GCA_964344495.1 uncultured Methylococcus sp. | reverse complement strand
GCCGGCCACCCCCCACTGCAGCGCCTGCCGCAAGACGAAGGGCCGGAAACCGACGCCCTGCACCCGACCCTCAATGTGGATGCGACAGGCGTCGCGCGCCACCGTCACACCCCCGTCGGCCGCAGCGGACACGGCGTGCGGGCGGTCGGACTCACACCGGCCGGAAGGTGATGACCGGCTCGGGCGGCTGCAGGCGGCGGCCGTCGGACTCAATGCGCGGCTGCAGCGTCTGCTGCTGGTCGAGCCGCTGCCGGTAGCCGGCCAGTTCCGATTCCAGCCAGCCGATCCAGTCCGCCAGTCCGGCGCCGTTTTTGGCCGACAGCCGCAGTGCCGGTGACTGGGACGCCAGCCGGCGCAGGGCGGCTTCGGCCCGGTCGGGGGAAAACTCCTCCAGATACGGCAGCAGATCGGTCTTGCTGATCAGCAGCAGATCGGCGGCGCGAAACATCACCGGGTACTTGGCCGGCTTGTCGTCGCCTTCGGTCACCGACAGCAGCGTGACGTTGCGGTGATGGCCAAGATCGAAGCTGGCGGGACAGACCAGATTGCCGACATTTTCGATGAACAGGACATCAAGCGCCGCGAGGTCCAGCCGATCCAGCCCGCCGCCGACCAGATGCGCGTCGAGATGGCAGGCGGTGCCGGTCGTGATCTGATGCGCCGGAATACCGAGGGCGCGGATCCGCTCGGCATCGTTTTCGGTGTCGAGATCGCCCTCGATGACACCGATCCGCAACCGCCCGGCCAGCTGCCGGATGGTGGCCTCCAGCAGCAGGGTCTTGCCCGATCCGGGCGAGGACATGAGGTTGATCGTCAGCACCCGGTGGCGGTCCAGACGCGCCCGGTTGGCCTGGGCCTGACGGTCGTTGTGCTCCAGCAGCCCGTTCAGCACCCCGGCCGGGTTCCGGCCCCAGAGCGGCGTCGAATCCGGCCGCGTCAGCAGATGACGATTGCCGTCGGTGATGTGGCAGCCACAGGTCGTGCACATGGTGTGATCCCTCAGGGTCGGGGTTGAATTCGGCGCGTGCGGTTCAAGGCATCGCCGGCCGGAGCAGTTCGACCTGCGCCAGAATGAGGCTCTGGCCGGCGATCAGTTCGGTGGCTTCGCTGCCGCAGACGGGACAGCGCAGGTCATTGGCCCGCGTCGCCGAGTCCGCCGCACAGGCGCTGCAGTGCACTTCCGGCGGGGTGCATTCGGTGATCAGTTCCGCCTCAGCCGCGACCGTGCCCGCCCGCGCGATCTCGAACGCCGTGGCCAGCAACTGCGGTTCGACACCGGATAATCCGCCGACCTGCACCACTACCCGGCTCACGCCCAGTGCCGCGTGCTGGCGCGTCAGCGCGGTCAGCTGATCAATCAGGTTCTCGCACAGTGACAGTTCGTGCATGACAGCGTCGCAACTCGCTACAGGGTGAACCGCCCCGCTCGGACGGACGGGACAGAGGAAGCAGGCACGGGTGCGCCGGATCAGACCGCCCGCGATGGCCCCGATGTTACCGCGGTTGCGGCCGCAGGAACATCCAGCGGGTTACCGGTCCGGGTGTGACGATCCCACCCCTCGCAGACGGGCCCGCGCCGCGGCGGATGTGAGGGCGGCGCCGGTGGTGGATAATGGCGCGTGTTCATTTGCCGCAGGGACAGTCTTTCAGTGCTCGGGAACCTGATCCGCTTTTCGGTCCGCCAGTCCGGCGTCGTCCTCATGCTGGCGCTGCTGCTGCTGGTCTATGGGGCGTACCGGCTGGGTCATGCCGGGCTGGACATCTTTCCCGAGTTCGCGGCGCCGCGGGTCATCGTGCAGACGGAAGCGCAGGGCCTGACCGCGGAACAGACTGAAACCCTGGTCACCCAGCGCATCGAAAAACATCTGGCGGGCCTGATCGGCCTCGATACCCTGCGCTCCGAATCCATTCAGGGGCTGTCCGTGGTCACCGCCATCTTCAAGGATGGCACCGACCTCTACCGCAACCGCCAGCTGGTCGGCGAACGGCTGAACGCGCTGGTCGGCGAATTGCCGGCGGGGGCCGCGCCGCCGGTGATCGTGCCGCTGTCGTCCTCATCCGCTACCGTGCTGACTATTGGTCTGCGGTCGGACCGGCACAGCCTGATGGACCTGCGCGATCGGGTCGACTGGACCATCGCCCCGCGCCTGCTGGCGGTGCCGGGCGTGGCGGACGTGAACGTGTTCGGCGGCGAAATCCGGCAACTGCAAATCCAGCCCGATTTCGACCGGCTGCGGCGGCACGGGTTGTCGATCGACGATGTGCTGATTGCCGCCCGTCAGGCCACCGGCATGCCGGGTTCAGGATTCATCGAAAACGCCAATCAGCGCATCGCCATCAACCTCGTCGGCCTGCCGAACACGGCCGAGCGGCTGCGGCAGGTGGTGCTGTTGCGCAGGGACGGCCAGCAGGTCACCCTGGGCGATGTCGCCACCGTGGTCACCGGCGCCCGCCCGCCGATCGGCGCCGCCGCCATCGGCGGGCAGCCGGGCATCGTGATGATGATCATCGGCCAGTATGGCGCCAACACGCTGAGCGTCTCGCGGGCGGTCGAGCGCGTGCTGGCCGATTTCAAGACCCTGTTCAGCCAGCAGGGGATCGATTTCTACCCGCAACTGTTCCGCCCGGCCGATTACATCGAGCGTTCGCTGCAGAACCTGTCCGGCCACCTCCTGATCGGCGGCCTGCTGGTGGTGGGTGTGCTGTACCTGTTCCTGTTCAATCTGCGCACCGCGCTGATCCCGGCGCTGGCGATTCCCCTGTCGCTGCTGGCCGCGGTAGTCAGCCTGCTGGCGCTGGGCGTGCATCTCAACATCATGGTGCTCGGCGGGCTGGCGATCGCCCTGGGCGAAGTGGTGGACGATGCCATCATCGACACCGAAAACATCTTCCGCCGCCTGCGCGAGAACCGGTTGCGTGCCCGGCCGGTGTCGGCTTTCCGCATCGTCTTCGAGGCGTCGATGGAAGTCCGCGGTTCGGTGGTGTATGCCAGTTTTATCGTGGCGCTGGTATTCCTGCCGCTGCTGACCCTGGGCGGGGTCGCCGGCCGGCTGTTCGCGCCGCTGGGCGATGCCTACATTCTGTCCATCCTGATGTCGCTGCTGGTCGCCCTGACGGTGACGCCGGCGCTCTGCTACCGGTTGCTGGCGAACGAGAGCCGGCGCGGGGCGGACGCCTCAGCGGCAGTGCCGGCGGAGGCGCAGACCCCGCCGCTGATCCGCTGGCTGCAGCCACGCTACGCGGCCTGGCTGCAGCAGCTGGCGCAACGGCCACGGCTGGCGATGGGGGCCGGGCTGGGTGCCTGCGGACTGGGGCTGGCCCTGCTGCCGGCCCTGGGCGGGGAGTTTCTGCCGGACCTGCGCGAGGGTCATTACATCGTCCATACCGCCAGCCTGCCCGGCACCTCGCTGCAGGAGTCGATGCGGGTCGGCGGCCAGCTGACGCGGCAATTTCTCGAGATTCCGGGCGTGGTGTCGACCTCCCAATGGGCCGGGCGCGCCGAACGCGGCGCGGATACCTATGGCAGCCATTACAGCGAGTACGAGGTGCGGCTGGAACCTCTGTCGGGTCAGGAGCAGGCCGGGGTGCTGGCGCGTCTGCGCGACCGTTTGCGGGCCTATCCGGGCATCCTGTTCGAGGCCAATACCTTTCTGACCGAGCGGGTGGAGGAAACCATCTCCGGCTATACCTCGCCGGTAGTGGTCAATGTGTACGGGCCCGATCTGGCGCAACTGGATGATACGGCGCAGGAACTGGCCGCTCTGATCCGGCGGCTGCCGGGCGCCACCGATGTGCAGTTGCGTTCGCCGCCGGGTACGCCGCTGCTGCAGGTGCGACTGCATCCCGAGGCCCTGTCCAGTGTCGGGCTGCGGCCGCTGGAAACGGCGGAGATCCTCCAGGCCGCGCTGCAAGGCCAGCGGGTCGGCCAGTACTATCTGGAAAACCGCGCCTACGAGGTAGCCGTCACCTTGCCGCCCGCCGCGCGCCAGCAGGTGGCGACGCTGGCGCATCTGCCGCTGAAAACCGCCGATGGGCTGCTGGTGGAGCTGGGCCAGCTGGCCGAGATCGAGCAGGTTGGCGGTCGCTACAACATCCTGCACCGCGCCGGGCAGCGGGTGCAGACCGTCACCGCCAATGTGCAGGGTCGCGACCTGCAATCGTTCATGAATGAACTGCGCCAGCGGGTGCTGACCGAGGTGCATTTTCCGCCCGACATCACGCCGGAGTTCACCGGCGCCGCGGTGGAACAGGGTGAGGCCCGGCAGGAATTGTTACTGCATGCCCTGCTGGCCGGCGCCGGCGTGCTGGTCCTGATTTACGTCGCCATCGGCCGCCTGTGGCATGTCCTGCTGACCCTGCTGAACCTGCCGTTCTCGCTGGCGGGTGGGGTGATCGCGGCGCTGCTGACGGACGGCACGCTGTCGGTCGGATCGATGGTGGGCTTCGTGACCCTGTTCGGCATCACGGTCCGCAACGCGATCATGCTGGTTTCGCATTACCGGCACCTGACCGAGACCGAGGGCCGACCCTGGTCGGTGGACACCGCAATCCTCGGCGCTCAGCAGCGCCTGCCGTCGATTCTGATGACGGCGTTGGTCACGGCGCTGGCCCTGCTGCCGATTGCCGTCAACAGCGACAACCCCGGGCGCGAAATCATGGGTCCGATGGCGGCGGTCATCATCGGCGGGCTGGTGTCCTCGACCCTGCTGACGCTGCTGATTCTGCCAACGGTGTTCGCCCGTTACGGCCGTTTCGGCGCCAGCCAGACCGCAGCCGCGGCGGAGTGACTCAGATCCCGCCCTCGTGGTCGCGGATCAGCTGGATCATGTCTTGCACCAGTCGCCAGGCGGCCAGCAGCATCACCCCGTAAATGGCCCATTCTTCCAGCGAGACGCGGGTGGGGTCGTTGTCGAGCAGGGCCATGCCAATGGCACCGACCAGAATCATGAGGGCTGAGTTGATCATGGGACATCCTGGGGGAGAAAACATCGACCTGTGGGACTTCCCCCGGCCGGCGGTGTTCCCCGCCGCCGGTCAGCCGACCTTGGCCAGCAGCCAGTCCAGCGTGCGGGTCGGCAGCAGCCGCTTCAGGTAGCCGAACAGGTAAGTCGGCACGGTGACGTAGTAGCGGGCTCTGGGCCGCCGGGCCTCCAGCGCGTGGATCAGCTTGTCAACCACGGCCTCCGGCCCGAGCGTGAACGGCACCGCAGGACCAACCGTCTGCAGGCGCGCTTCCATGGCCTGATAGGTCGCGCGGTGCGGGCTCTGTTCGGGCTGGATATGGCGCCGATACTGGGCGAAGGCATTGTCGCGGAAGCGGCTCAGGATCGGCCCCGGCTCGATCAGGCAGACGTCGATGCCGGTGCCGGCCAACTCCAGCCGCAAGGTGTCGGACAGGCCTTCCAGCGCGAATTTGCTGGCGTTGTAGGCGCCGCGGTAGCGCATGGCGGCAAACCCGAGCACCGAACTGTTCTGGACAATGCGCCCCACACCCTGGCGGCGCATGGCCGGGATCAGCAGACAGGTCAGTTCGTGGGTACCGAACAGGTTGGTTTCAAACTGTTCGCGCAGGACCTCGCGGCGCAAATCCTCGACCGCCCCCGGCTGGCCGTAGGCACCGTTGTTGAACAGGCCATACAGCGTCCCGCCGGTGGCTTCCAGCACCTGGGCCACGGCCTGCCGGATCGAGTCGGAGTCGGCCAGATCAAGCTGGCAGGCTTCAAATCCGTCGGCGCGCAGACGTTCGACATCGGCCGCCTGACGGGCGGTTGCGAACACGCGATAGCCGCGCGCGCGCAGGGTCTGTGCAGCACACAGCCCGATACCCGAGGAACAGCCGGTAATCAGGACGGAACGGGGCGTTGTCATGGCTCTCCTTGCATTCAGAAAAGACCGTCGTTGCGGCCGGCCGGCTTGGCGGTGGAGCCGCCGCCCCCACCGCCGCCACAGGCGGCATCGTGGTCGGGTCCGGTACCCTGCAGGAAGGGCATCGGAATCGCACCCGGGCAGCCTTCCTGCGAACGGCCGCCCCGCTGGGCATCGACCCAGACCAGGTCGACCGAGTCGGGCTTGTCCAGCTCCAGCGGTTCGCGGCTGACCTTGTTCATGGCCGAGGCCCAGACCTTCAACGCCCCTTCGGCGCCGGTCAGGCCGGCCGGCTGGTTGTCGTCGCGACCGATCCAGACCACGCCCAGATAATCGCCGGTGAAGCCGGCGAACCAGCTGTCACGCAATTCGTTGGTGGTGCCGGTCTTGCCGGCCGGCGCCAGCGTATCCGGCATCAGGCTGAAGGCCGGCTTGCCGGTGCCGCTGCGCATGACTTCCTTGAGCAGGGTGTTGAGGACATAGACGGTCGATGCATTGATCGCTTGCCGGACATCCAGCCCGAAACGCTGCAGCGTCTTGCCTTCCGGCGACACCACCGCCTGAATCGCCCGCAAGGGCGTCACGAAGCCATCGCTGGCCAGCGTCTGGTACATCTGCGCGACTTCCAGCGGCGACAGTGTCGCCGTTCCCAGCAACAGGGACGGCACCAGTTCCACCTGCCGCTCGACGCCCAGACGGCGCAGGGTCTGGGCCGTATGCGCAATCCCGACATCGAGCCCCAGCCGCACGGTGGCAAGGTTGTACGAGTGCGCCAGGGCACGGAACATCGGCACTGACCCGTGTTCGCGGCCGTCGTAATTCTTCGGCGCCCAATGGCTGCCGGGCAGCTTGAGCTGGACAGCGCTGTCCTGCAGCAGGGTCGAGGCGGTGTAGCGGTCGGGACTCTCCAGTGCGGTCAGATAGACCACCGGCTTGTACAACGAGCCGATCTGGCGGAAAGCGTCCAGCGCCCGGTTGAAGCCGGTCGCGAGCGCATCGCGGCCGCCGGCCAGGGCGGCAATCTCGCCGGTGCCGCGGCGGGTAAAGATGGCGGCCGTTTCCAGCGGAGATTTCTGCGGATGCTTGTCCAGCGTCGCCAGCTGGGTGGCGATGACGGTTTCGAGCTGGTGCTGCACGGTTACATCCAGCGTGGTGAAGATGCGCAGCCCTTCGGAGGTCAGGTCTTCCGGCCGGTATTCCTTCTGCAGTTGCCGCCGCACCAGATCCATGAAGGCTGGATAGCGCGTCACCGACTGGTGCGGATCGGCCACGACATCCAGCGGATGGGTCTTGGCCTCGGCACCGAGGCTGGCGTCGATGAAGCCCTGATCGACCATCTCGTCCAGAATCAGGTCCCGGCGCTTGAGCACCCGCTCCGGCGCCCGGTACGGGTCGTAGTAGGACGGGCCCCGCACCAGCGCCACCAGCAGCGCGATGTGGTGCAGGTCCAGCTCCTCGACGGAGCGGCCGAAATAGTACTGGCTGGCCAGCCCGAAGCCATGCACGGCGCGGCTACCGTCCTGTCCGAGGTAAATCTCGTTGAGGTAGGCCTCAAGGATTTCCTCCTTCGAGTAGCGCGCGTCCATGATGATGGACATGACGATCTCGTTGATCTTGCGCCACCAGGTTCGCTCGGAGGACAGGTAGAAATTCTTGACCAGCTGCTGGGTCAGGGTACTGCCGCCCTGGACGATGCCGCCGGCCCGCAGGTTGACCACGATGGCCCGCAGAATGCCGCGCACCGAGACGCCGTGATGGCGGTAAAAATCATGGTCCTCGCTGGCGAACAACGCCTTGAGCAGCGAGTCCGGCGCCTGATCCAGCTTGATGAGGATGCGGTCCTCGCGCCGGGCGGGGTAGAAGCTGCCGATCTGGGCCGGTTCCATCCGCAACAGCGGGATCCCGGCGCCGGAGTTCATGTCTTCCAGCAGGATCGGCTGGCCGTCGGCGAACTGGGCCCGTACTTCGCGGGACGCTTCAGGTTTGTCGGGAAACTGGAAATCGCGGGTCTTGAAGACGATTTCCTCACCCAGCCGGACATAGCTGCCCTGGGTGGCGAGCTGGGGATCCTTGCGGTACTTGAGTTGCCGCAACAGCCACTCGAAATCGTCGGCAGCGTAGGCGGCGCCAACGAAGATTTCGGCCGGACCGGCATAGACGCGGGCCGGCAGCGCCCAGCGCTTGCCCTCGAACTGCTCCCGCACCAGCCGGTCGACGTAACCGAAATACGCCACCCCGGCGGCGATGACGAACGGGGCCAGATAGAGGACGAAGCGGGCCATCGCCCCGAGCAGCGCCCATCCGATGGAACGCTTGCGGCGCGCCGGTGGTCGGGGCTTGGCGGCTTTCATCGGCGCCCGCAATCGGACGGTAACAGCGGGCAGCGGCCTGGGCGGCTGTCCACTAGCGGTTGATGAGGTTCAGGAATTCGGAGCGGGTGCTGATCTGCTTGCGGAACAGACCCAGCATCGCCGAGGTGGTCATGACCGAATTCTGCTTTTCGACGCCGCGCATCATCATGCAGAGGTGCTTGGCCTCGATAACCACGGCCACCCCGACCGGGTTGATGGCGTGCTGGAGTGCGGTCGCAATCTGGTTGGTCAGCCGCTCCTGAATCTGCAGCCGGCGGGCATACATATCGACGATACGCGCGACTTTGGACAGGCCGATCACCTTGCCTTGCGGCAAATAGGCTACATGGCACTTGCCAATGAACGGCAACAGGTGATGTTCGCACAGGGAGTAAAGCTCGATGTCCTTGACGATCACCATGTCCTCGGTGTCGGCTTCAAATACGGCATTGTTGAGGACATTCTCCAGACTGCGGTTGTAACCGTTGTTCAAAAAGCGGAACGCGGCCGCCGCCCGCTTGGGGGTATCGACCAGACCTTCCCGCGTCACATCCTCGCCGATCTCCGTGATCAATCGGGAAAAGAGTTCTTCCATCACCGTGTTGTGCATGTCATCTCACCAAAAAATTCAGACGCTAAGTATACCCGGCCGTGGCTTTCGCCGGGTCTGAAGATCGTTGCGGCCCCTGCAGGCCGCGGTTCAGCAACTGGCGGATCTCGGCCACACCGGCATCGCGGCGGGTGGCGGCTTCGCCCAGTTCGCGCCGCCAGATGCGGCCCCCAGGCTGACCATGAAACAGGCCCAGCATATGCCGGCTGATGGCGTGCAACCGGGTGCCGCCGGCGAGAACCCGCTCGATGTAGGGCAGCATGGCCTCGACGACATCCAGCCGCGAGCGGGGCGGCGTGTCGTCGTCATAAAAACGGCCGGCTTCCGCCAGCAGGTAGGGATTGTGGTAGGCCGCGCGACCCATCATCGCGCCGTCGAAGGTCCGAAGGTGCTCGGCCACCTCGTCCAGCGTCTGGATGCCGCCGTTGAGCACGATCTCCAGCGCGGGAAAATCCTGCTTCAGCCGCGCCGCGATGTCGTAGCGCAACGGCGGAATCTCCCGGTTCTCCTTGGGCGACAGGCCGCTGAGCCAGGCCTTGCGGGCATGGATGATGAAGGTTCGGCAACCCGCGGCGGCGACGCTGGCGACAAAGTGCGTCAGTTCTTCGTAGGAGTCCCGGTCATCAACCCCGATCCGGGTCTTGACCGTCACCGGCACCCGCACCTGCTGCGTCATGGCCGCCACGCACTCGGCCACCCGTTCCGGCTCCGCCATCAGGCAGGCACCGAAACGGCCCCGCTGTACCCGATCGCTGGGGCAGCCGACATTGAGATTGATCTCGTCATACCCCCAGTCTTCGCCGATCCGGGCGCAGTGGGCCAGATCGTCCGGCTCGCTGCCCCCCAGTTGCAGTGCCAGCGGATGTTCCAGCGGATCGAAGCCGAGCAGCCGTTCACGGTCGCCGTGCAGGACTGCCCCGGTGGTCACCATTTCGGAATAGAGCAGCACCTGCGGGGCGATCTGGCGCAGGAAATATCGGCAGTGTCGGTCGGTCCAGTCGAGCATGGGCGCGACGGACAGGGTTCGGTCCACGGTGGGCGGGTCGTTGCGGGCGTACACGATGGGAACTCTGGAGCGTCGAGGCACGCGGCCGCGCATCAAGGTTGGAAGGTGGGCGGACAGGCCCCGGCTCAGGACGATCCGGGCCGCCGACGGCGGGCCAAAAGGGCCGGTTTGGTCGGCAGCGGTCCGGTCAGCGCAACGGGCTTGCGCCGGGCCAGCCAGTGGCGGCCGACGAACAGGGCGCCACCGGCCACCAGACCGGTCAGGCACAGGTAAAGCAGGGTTCTGAGGCGGGAGATTTCACGCAGCAACTCGCCCTGGGTGACGATCGCCGGCACCGGGGCATTGCGGTCGGCCTGATAGCGGGGGTGTTCTGCCGTGGCATATTCGAGACCGGCGGCACCGGGTGTGCTGGCGTAGCTTTCCAGCGTTTTGAGGTCCGCCTTCAGGGCCTCCATCAGCACCAGATCATCAGGGTTGACGTGCCCCATCGACAGCCGCCGCTCCAGCGATTTGAGCCGCAGTTCCAGCGAATCGGCCATCAGGCCGTGCAGCCGGTCACGCAGGTGCCCCATGTGCTGATCAATGGCCTGCAGGCGCTGGCCGCCGGCGGCCGGCGCCTCGGTCAGCAGGCGCTGCTCGAGAAGATCGAGCTCGGTCTGAAACTGGTAGAACAACGCCAGCATCGAAAACAGGACCACCAGACCCAGCGTCATGCCCCACCCGTGGCCGATGCCAACAGGCGGCAAGGAACGACCGGACAGCTGCTGCCGGGCTCGTTTCGCCGATGCCTGTGGGCCGTATCGTGAGTCTGACATGTCCGTAATCGGCGGTCGCCAAGGCGCACAGTGCCGCCGGATTCTCCTACTGGTCTCGCGGGCCGTGAACTATCGCAGAATGCCCGGCCACGGTCAAATGGCGGCCCGGGCCTGCTCCATGACGGCTTTCATGTCGCGAACCGCGTGTTCCAGACCCGAAAAAAGGGCGCGGGCGATGATCGAATGACCGATATTGAGCTCCCGGAATTGCGGGATGCGGCAGATATCCGTCACGTTGTGATAGTGCAGCCCGTGCCCGGCATTGACCTGCAGACCCAGGGCCTCGGCCTCCTCGGCCGCGGCCTGCAGACGCTCCAGTTCCCGACGCCGCATCGGCGGCTCGGCGTCAGCATAATGGCCGGTGTGCAGTTCGATCACCGGCGCTCCGGCGCGGGCCGCCGCCCGGACCTGGTCGATGTCGGCGTCGATGAACAGCGACACCTCGATGCCCGCCGCCCCGAGGCGTGCACAGGCCGACGCGATACGCGCGATATTGCCCTCCACATCGAGCCCACCCTCGGTGGTCAGTTCCTCGCGTTTTTCCGGCACCAGACAGCAGGCGCCCGGCCGGACCGCCAGGGCGATGTCGATCATCGCATCGGTCACGGCCATCTCCAGATTCAGCCGGGTTTGCAGGGTTTGGGCCAGCAACTCGATATCGCGATCCTGAATGTGCCGGCGGTCTTCGCGCAGATGGGCGGTAATGCCGTCTGCGCCGGCCTGCTCGGCGATCAGGGCGGCGTGCAGGACTTCGGGGTAGCGCGTCCCCCGCGCCTGACGCACCGTGGCGATGTGGTCGATGTTGACGCCCAGCAGAATGGGTAGCGTGCTGTTCATGTCAGGATGAGCTCACAGAAGGTTTGAATAATTCGCGGCTTTTGAGGGGCCGACCGTTCAGCAAATGATGGATGACGCCGCGCAGAAGCCGCTTGGCCTCCAGTGCCAGCTGTTCATCACCCCACTCCCCCTGGGCCAGTGCCAGCAGGGTAACGCCCCGGATGCCGTTGCGTACGCCGGCGTCGGTGATCACGGCACCCTGCTCCGGATGATAGACATAGGTTGTGGCCGGATCGATCGGTTGCCCGGCCGCATCTTCGTCCAGCCGCAGACCGTAGCCGAGCGACTCGAGAAAGGCGAGCTCGAAGGCCCGCAGGATCGGTTGCTCGTCCCGTCCGGATTCCAGCTGCCCCAAGGCATGCAGCAACAGGGCATGGAGGCCGGGATGCGGATCCTGTGCCGGCAGTAACCGGACAAGCAGTTCACACAGATAAAAACCGCAAAACAGGGCGGTCCCACGCAAGCTGAAGGTTTGGTCCAGCGACTCGGCAGCCGTCAAGACCGGCAGCTCGCGATACCCGGCCCACGCCACCCGCACCGGATTGAAGGGGCGCAGTACCTGCGACACAGGGTGTCGGCCACGCCGGGCACCCTTGGCCAGTAGCCTCAGACGACCGTGCTGGCGCGTCAGGAGGTCCACGAACAGGCTCGTTTCCCGATACGGCTGCACATGCAGCACGATGGCCTCATCCGCTGCACCCCGGCCGTCCGACACCGACGGGACCGTCTCAGTCGGCGTAGCCGAGGCTCCGCAAGGCGCGCTCATCATCCGACCAGCCTTCCTTGACCTTGACCCATAACTGCAGAAAGACTTTGCCTTCGAGCATGCGCTCCAGATCATGTCGCGCGCGCTCGCCTACTTTTTTCAGCACCTCGCCCTTCTTGCCGATGACGATGGCCTTTTGACCGTCGCGCTCGACCCAGATCAGGGCACTGATGCGGGTCAACTCACCGTCCTGTTTGTATTGCTCGATCTCGACCGTCAGCGCATGCGGCACCTCTTGCCCCAGCGCGCGCAGCAGCTTCTCGCGGATGATTTCAGCCGCCATGAAACGCATGCTGCGATCGGTGATTTGATCGTCCGGAAACACCGGTTCACCTTCGGGCAGATGGTCCATGATGGCGCGATCCAGCACCTCGAGATGAGTGCCTTTCAGGGCGGAAATCGGAATCAGGGCGGCAAAATCAAATCTCTGGTTGGCATCCTGCAGAAAAGGGAGCAGCAAGTCCTTGTCCTCAAGCCGGTCGACTTTGTTGACCACCAGAATCACCGGCACTCCGGCCGTGCGGATGCGTTGCAGGACCAGATCATCCTCGGGCAGCCAGCCGACGCGATCAATCAGCCAGACCACCAGATCGACATCACCGAGCGCAGAACTGGCGGTCTTGTTCAGATACCGGTTCATGGCCCGCTTCTCGCTGGCATGGATACCCGGGGTATCGACAAACACGGCCTGCCCTTCCGCCGTGGTCTTGATGCCATGGATACGGTGACGCGTGGTTTGCGGACGACGTGAAGTAATGCTGATTTTTTGCCCGATCAGGTGATTGAGCAGGGTCGACTTGCCCACATTGGGCCGGCCGACGAGGGCGACAAAGCCAGATTTCATCGATTTACGCTGATGGGGAAACAGGAAAGCGAAAGAATAGCATGGGGATCCTGCTGGGGCGGACCCCAAAAAAGAAACCCGCCGGACGGCGGGTTTCTTCAGGCCGGCATCCAGATCAACCCGGCGGAGTCCGCTCCAAATAGATTTTCTGGGCGCTGTTGCCCCCGTTCGGAGCAGCCACCTGAATATCCAGATCCAGATAGCCGGAATCCCAGCGCTGGCCCCGATCAGTAAAGCACGTGTCAATATCGACGATCATTTCCAGCGGGGTCGGCGGCGCGGTCTTGTTGACAGGGGTATCGGAGAGCGCGTCCACGACTACCTGGCCATCACAGCGCCCCGGTCCACGGCTTGGAGAGACAGGCGAAGAGGGATCGTAAGGCGCGTTGGGAATATCAATGTAATACGACATCTTGCCGATATCGTAGAACTCCGCATCCTCGCCGGTAAGCCCTATTCTCTGCGGCCGGTGCAGACGAATCGTCAGCTTTTTACCCGGTGGAAGTTCAATGCGGTTGCCCGCCGAGGCCTGGGGCGATGACAGCGTGTAGTCAATCGTAACGGGGCTGCTTCCCGCGACCTCGTATGACACCAGCATCGGATGCGTCACAAAGACAAAGTTGGGCGAACCCGCATAGACAAACTGCCGTCCCAGCGCATCGGTCACGCGCTCCTCGAACTGATCCACACCTGAGATCTGCTCCGGCCCGCTGAATGCGAACGGCGTCGTGACCGGGGTGCTTCCACTCCCGTCATTCTGTCCGTTTCCGGGACTCCACTGAATATCGCCGGTCGATCCGCTCTTCATTTCGACAAAACTGGCAGGTGCGTAGGGAACGCCGATACCGCGGATCTCCCATTTCATAATGGGTGAGCCACAGACCGTTTTGATCGGTTGAATGGCAAACCTCAATTGCGTGCTGAGCGCACTGGCTATATTAGCTGGGGTTGCCTCATGAATCCCCGAGCCATAGTAGTTGATGGTCGACCTGAAATCTGGTTCCGTGGCTTTCAGATTCGGAAACAGGCTCAGGTTATTGGCTAGACAGAGTTTCTCATCAAGCAGCACAGCCGGGTTAATCGCCAGAACATCCGCATCA
>CAYFNI010000058.1:8267-14301 GCA_964344495.1 uncultured Methylococcus sp. | reverse complement strand
GCCTCGAGGTCGACGATGAAAGTCATTCGGCACCGATTCACGGACGCCTTGAGCGTCTGGACCTGAATCTGCGGGTCAATGCCGAAGCCGGGGCGGGCGCATTAAAGGCGGAGATCGACCAGATCGGCGTGGCACTGAAGCGGCTGGACATCACCGAGACCGCTACCGAAACGCCCTTGTTGCAATGGGAAACGCTAACGCTGGAGGACGGCCGCGTCGATCTCGCCCAACAGGCCGTCGCCATCCGCCGGCTGGCGCTGCAAGGCGGTGGCACCGGCATCCGCCGTGAGGCAAGTGGAGCGCTATATCCTTTGTCCCTGCTACAACCCGCGTCGCCGGCCACCCCTGCTGCCGCATCAGTGCCCGCCAACCCGGACCCGACACCTGCGCCCACCCCCCCGGCTTGGCAACTGTCACTCGATGAGCTGGCCGTAAGCGGCTTCAGCGTGAGCTTCAAGGACCGCAGTCTGCCCGATCCACTGGCCTATGACCTGGACGACATCAAGGTGTCGGTGAAGCATCTCAACACCGCCGACACCGCGCCGCTCAGCTTCAGCCTCGATACGGCGATCCGGCAGGGCGGCACACTCGCCATCGCCGGGACGGCGCTGGCGAATGGCACATCGGCCAAGGCCAACCTTACGCTGGATCGCATCGACCTGCGCCCCCTGCAACCGTTGATCAGCGACCAGGTGATGCTGCAACTGGACAGCGCGACCTTATCCAGCCATCTGTCGTTGGAGGCGCGCGCATCACAACCGGCAGCCCCCGCGGTGCGGGTCACGGGGGATGCCAGCCTCGCCAATCTCAGGCTGACCCAAACCGCAGACCACGGAAAATTTCTGTCCTGGACCGCTCTCAACAGCAAGGGCATCGACTTGAGTCTCGCGCCCAACCGCCTCCTGATCAAGGAACTGCGGCTGGTGCAGCCGGACAGCGTCATCGCCATCCACGAGGATCGCAGCACCAATATCAGCGACCTGATCAAGCCGGCCAAGCCGGTGCCCACGGCGGCCACGGTCAAACCGTCCGCCCCCCTGTCCCCAACCCGAAACCCGCCGCCACCGACTGCCCCGGCGGCGAAAACGACCTCGCCCTTTCCAGTGTCGATCGGCCGTCTGCTGGTCGAACAGGGCAAGGTGGATTTCAGCGATGCGAGTCTCGTCCTGCCGTTCGCCACCCGCGTGCATGATCTCGGCGGCGCCATCGCCGGTTTCGCGCTGACACCCGGCAGCCACGCCACGCTGCAACTGGCCGGGCGGGTGGACGACTACGGCGAGGCGCGCGTGGAGGGTTCGCTCAGCCCGGCGGACGTCAAGCAGTTCAGTGACGTCAACGTGGTGTTTCGCAATGTCGCCATGACCTCGCTGTCGCCCTACAGCGCGACCTTCGCCGGGCGCAAGATTCAGTCCGGCAAGCTGAATCTCGACCTGCAGTACAAGATCGACAACAGCGAACTCCAGAGCCGGAACACCCTCATGCTGGAGGAATTTGCCCTCGGTGAAGCTGTCGAGAGCCCCAAGGCCACCTCGCTGCCGCTGGATCTCGCCATCGCCCTGCTGACCGATAGCGAGGGTCGCATCCAAGCGTCGGTGCCGGTCGAGGGCCACCTCAATGACCCGAAGTTTGGCTACGGCGCGCTGGTGTGGGACGCTCTCAGCACTCTGCTGACCAAGGTCGCCACGGCGCCGTTCAATGCCCTTGCCTCGTTGGTCGGGGGTGACGGGGATGACCCCGGCACCATTGCCTTCGATCGCGGTCGCGCCGAAGTGCCGCCGCCGGAGCGCGAGCAATTGCGCAAGATCGCCCAAACCCTGAGCCGTCGTGCGAAACTGCACATCACCGTGCATGGGGGTGTGGATGTCACGCTGGATACAGCCGCACTGAAAGCTCTGGCCGTGCGGCGTGCGGTGGCGGATCAACTCGGCATTGCGCTGGCGCCGGGCGAATCGCCGGACGCGGTGAATGTGACCGATGCCGCCAGCCAGCGGGCGCTGGAAAAACTGGCGGCGGCTCAAGGCAGTGCTGACAGCGTGGTGGCCACGTACATGCGGGACACCGGCCACCCTCCACAACGGGTCGGCCTCATGGCCGGCCTGTTGGGCCAGGCCAGCCCGACACCCGATTTTTACCAGCGCCTGCTGGACACCGTCATCGATCATACGCCGCTGGCCTCCGGCGAACTGGAGGCGCTGGCCGATGCCCGCGCCAAGGCGGTGATCGCGGAACTGGTCGAACACCAGCACTTCGATGCCCGCCGCATCACTCAGGGCGCCGCGGAGCCGGCCACTCCGGCTGGCGACACGCGCGTCGCCATCCGGCTTGATCTGCAGTTGGAATGATGCGCCCCCCTCACCCACAGGATACGAACATGCTCAAGACGACTTGCGGCCGAATGGCCAGTCTGTTTCTGACCCTGCTGCTGTTTTCAGACGCCGGCTGCGCCCTGCTGGGCAGCGACGTCAAGGACCTGAAAGCACCCAAGGTCACGCTGGCCGGCCTGACCCTCAAGGATCCCAACCCTCTGCAACTCAGCTTTCTGGTCCGCTTGAAGCTGGATAACCCCAACGATCTGGACGTGAATCTGGACGGAGCGGATGTGGCGCTGGCGCTGAACGGCAAAACGGTAGCCGAAGGCCTCAGCCGCAGCGCCCTGACTCTGAAAAAACGCGGCTCATCCGAGCTGGATGTGGAAGTCACCACCCACACCCTCAGTGCGATGCAGCAGCTGTTGCTGCTGCAGACCAAACCGGCGCTCGATTATGCGGTCAGCGGCCACCTGCACCTCCTGAACTGGATGGGCGCGCTGGGTCAGCTGCCCTTCAGTTTCAGCGGCTCGGTGGATCGGGCTACCCTGATGCGGGCAGCCGGTGCCCTGAGTCCCTGACCGCCATTCAGGGCCCGTAAAAAAACCCGGCCGAGGCCGGGTTTTTCGCGTCGAATGGATCCGTACGTCAACCCACGTTCTGCGCCGCCACCATGAAATACAGCATGGGGATCGAGAACATGGTGTTGAAGCGGCTGGTCAGCATGGCCACGCGTGCGGCCGCCTTCTTCTCGTCGGCGGTGCCCTCGACCAGGCCCAGGGCAATCTTCTGGTTCGGCCAGATGATGTTCCAGACATTGAAGGCCATGATCAGCCCCAACCACATGCCGACCCCGATGTAGACATCGCGGGGCGCACTGTCGCCCAGCAGGCCAAGCGTGAGGGCATCCTTGATGTAGCCCTGCATGGCCGCCACGATCAGGCCGGTGACGACGGTCGACAGCGCGGCCCAGCGGAACCAGAACAGGGCCGTCGGCGCGATCACCTTGCCGATGGCGGGTTTCTGCTCATCGGGTATTTTCGGCATGGACGGAATCTGAACGAAATTGAAATACCACAACAGGCCAATCCACATGATGCCGGAAATCACGTGCATCCAGCGAAACAGGAAGCTGAACCAGTTGTGATCGAACTTGACTGCGCCCGTGGCCACCGCCAGCACCACCGCCAGCCCGCCGCCAAACGAGAGCGCCCGACCGAGTTTGTCCAGCCCCACTTTGGACAGGGCTTCAATCAGAATCAGCATGATTTTTTTCATTGTGTTCTCCGATACGTGCCAGAAAGGTGACCCGAAAAAAGCAACGGGGGCTTTCAGGGTATGCTGTTGTTTCGCCAGAATCAAACAGGGATTGCCTATGGAATCGCCAGCACCCGCTTGCCCAGCGTATGGCCTGCCTCGATATCGCGGTGGGCGGCCGCCGCTTCGGCCAGCGGATAGACCTGACTGACGTGCGGCAACAGCCGGCCCTGGTCAATCCACTCGCCACATTGCCGCAGGATCTCGACGTGATGGTCGCGGGCCGCGTCCAGTCGTCGCAACATCGGCGTCAGCATCAGCTCAAACCCGATCCGCAGATTACGCAGACGCGCCTCACCCAGCGCCAGCGGGCCAGGATCAAGCAACGTCACCAGATCACCGAAGTGGGCCGTGCACTCGACGCTGCGGGCGAACACGTCGGGGTTGACCATCTCCGCCACCAGATCGGCGCCGCGTCCATCTGTCAGGCGGTTAACGGCTGCCACGAAATCCTCCGCGTCATGCCGGATGACCTCATCCGCGCCCCAGCCGCGGACACGCTCGGCGTGGTCTGCCGAACCGACCGTTGTCAGCACCCGCGCGCCGCGCAGGCGGGCCAGTTGCACCGCGACATGGCCGACCCCGCCGGCCCCGGCATGGATCAGCACGGTGTTGCCGCTGGCGAGCCGACCGCGGTCGTAGAGCATGCCCCAAGCGGTGATCAAGACCAGCGGCGCCGCGGCGGCCTGCTCGTAATCAAGCGTGACTGGCATGGGCGCCGCCCAGCGCTCATTGAGCACCGTGTACTGGGCATAATTGCCCGGCTCGTCACCCAGTCCGCCATGACAGAACCAGACCCGGTCGCCGGGCCGGAAACGCTCGACAGCCGGCCCTACCTCGACCACGTCCCCGGCCCCATCGCAGCCTAGCACCGCCGGCAATGGCCCGGAGCCGAACAGGCCGTGGCGGCGCAGCTTGGTATCGACCGGATTGACCCCCGCTGCCCGCAGCCGCACCTTGATGTCGGTCGGCTGCCGCAGGCTCGGCTCGGGGATATCTTCAAAGTGCAGGGTGTCGGGAGAACCGACCGCGGTCATCAGAATGGCTTTCATGGCGCAGCCTCCGGCAGGTTGGGTGACATCAGGGAATCCAGCGGCCAAGGGTCGGACCCACGCCCTTGCGGCCGGCAAAAGGCCGGCGCAGACCGAGGAAATGATCCGACCAGTAGGGCGTATCCAGCGGTGACACAGTCACCTCGCCGCGGGCACTGCTGGCGTGCACAAAGCGATCCTGACCGATGTAGATACCCACATGCGAATACGGCTTGCCGGTGGTATTGAAGAACAGCAGATCACCCGGCCGGCGCACGGTCTCATCCACGGCGGGCAGGCTCATCGCCATTTCGTAAGCCGTCCGCGGCAACGGTACGCCATGCCGGCCGTAGACATACTGGACCAGTCCGCTGCAATCGAAACCCCGGTTCGGGGTTTCCTCGCCCCAGCGATACGGAATGCCCCGCAGGCTCAGGGCATCACGCACCACGGCCAGATGGATCGGTGGATGCGTCGGCGGGTGCGGCACCGGTTTGGGCTGGCTGGCGCAGCCATTGAGCAGCAACACCACCACGAGGGTGAGCCACCCGTACCTGAACCGGGCAGGACAAGCGAAACACGGCAATGGATTCACACGCTGGCTCGACACGACAAGAGGCTGGAATCTAACCGTCCGGAACATCGGCTGCAAGTGGGTTTCAACCCCATTGCCGCTGGTAGTCGGCGAAATCGAACACCTTCAGCTGCCGTAGCGCGCCGTGCCGGTCGCGCAGGTACACGGCGGGTAATTCGTGGCCATTGAAGCGGCTGGCCTTGACCAGCGCGTAGGCACCCACGCCCTCGAACACCACCCGGTCGCCGACCGCCAGCGGTTGCCGGAAGCGGTACGTGCCAAACAGATCGCCCGCCAGACAACTGCCGCCGGCCAGCTGACAGACGTGACCGCCGTCCGGCGTGTGCTCGCGCAGCCGGGGCGCACGTTGGTACTCGAACACCTCGGGCAAATGATGTACCCCGGTGTCGAGCACGGCAACCGCCTGACCGTCGCGCTCGAAGCAATCAATGACTTCCGCCACCAGCTGCCCCGCCTCCCCGACCACGGCCTTGCCCGGTTCGATCCAGAGCCGGACCCCGTGACGCTGGCCGAAGTCCCGCATCACGTCCCCCAGCGCTGACGCTTCAGCGGGGGTACGAGGGTGATAGCCACCGCCGAGGTTGATCCAGTCCAGCGTGCCCAGCCAGTCGCCGAGTGCCGCTTCGAGGCGGGTCAGGGTGGTGCGCAGGGGAGCGGCGGCGTGGCAGTCGAAATGGGTATGAAAATGCAGACCGCGAATGCCAGCCGCCAGTGCTGGCTCCTGCTCCCGCGCCGCCTGCAGTTCGGCCAGCGGAACCCCCAGCTTGGAGGCCGGCCGGCAAGGG
>CAYFNI010000058.1:0-8257 GCA_964344495.1 uncultured Methylococcus sp. | reverse complement strand
AGGCGCAACCACTCGCCGGCCTGCTGGCACTGATGGCGCCCCGGCCACAGCCGCCGCCAGTCGCGCCTCGTACAGGGAACTGGCGGAAAAACCATCGACCCGGGGCGCCATCAGTGCCAGCAGGCCGGCGAGTGGTTGCGCCTTGAGTGAATAGAGCAGCCCGGCGTCGGCCGGCTGCACAACCTGACGCAACAGCGCCAGCTGCCGGAGGATCTCACCCTCGTCGTAGACCAGAGCGGGCGTTTCCGGCATCCGGGCGGCCACGTCGGGGCTCACGGAGGACATGGCCGTCGGAACGATCGCCGGCGCGCCGGGCCTGAGCCGGACAGGCAACCGTCAGCGGGCGCGCGTGCCGCGCCACTCGCGCACCAGTTCGGTGGCTGCCATGGCGTAGAGGGCGCTGTGGTTGTAACGCATGATCACGTTGAAATTGTGGAAGGTGATCCAGTATTCCGGACCCGATTCACCCGCCAGCTGCAGCAGGCCGACCTTCTGGCCACCGCTGATCGGCTCGTCGGGGGTGACGCCCAGACCCGCGAGCTGACCGAGGGTGTAACTGGCCTTGGGACTCTTGGTACTGACCACGTCGCGGTAGCCGTCGCCACGAACGCGGGCCGGCACGGCGATCGGCTCGCCGGCATGCCAGCCATTCTTGGCGAAGTAGTTGGCGACACTGGCGCCGGCGTCGGCCGGGTTGGTCCAGATATCGCGCTTGCCGTCGCCATCTCCGTCCACGGCCAGCTTGCGGAAGCTGCTGGGCATGAATTGCGGCATCCCCATGGCGCCGGCATAGGAACCCAGCGGGCTGAGGAAATCCAGCCCCTCTTCCCGGCAGAGCAGCAGGAACTGCTCCAGTTCGCCGCGGAAGAAGCTGGCGCGGCGGGGGTAGTCAAACGCCAGCGTGGACAACGAATCGATCACCCGGTACTTGCCGGGCTTGACGCCATAGGCGCTCTCGATGCCGATGATGGCGGTCACCATCTCCGGCGGCACGCCATAACGTGACTTGGCCCGGGCCAGCGCCTCGGCATGCTCGTCGAGAAAGGCGCGGCCGCCGTTGATGCGCTTTTCGGTCAGGAACAGCTTGCGGTAGGCGTACCATGGTTTGGCCTCGTAAGGCTTGGCCATGGCGTCGAGAATGGCGGGCACAGTGCCGGCCTCGTCGAAAGCGCGGGTCAGTTCGCTGCGGCTGAAGCCGTGTTTTGCAACCATGTCGGCAATGAACTCACGCACCTCGGCGCGTTGGGCGATGCCCGGTGCCGGCGGCAACAGGATCTTGGGCTCGTCGGCTGTGGACGCCTTTGGCTTTACGGCGGGTCTGGCCGACTCCGGCTTGACCGGTTCAGCCGGCGTCGGCGGCGTCTGGGTGGAACAGCCCGACAGGGTCAGGCCAACGCCGGCGAAAAGAGCGGCAATGAGGGTGCGGTGCTTCATGATGGACAGGAAAACAGGTGGAACCTAATCGGCGCAAGCATACCGGCAAAGCGGTTTCAGGCAAACCGGGACGACCCCGGCTTGCGGTTCTCGTGGGCCTGGATCGACATCAGGATACCGAAACCGGCCAGCAGGGTGACGGTGGAGGTGCCGCCATAACTCACCAGCGGTAACGGCACCCCGACGACCGGCAGGATGCCGATCACCATGCCGATGTTGACGAAGATGTAGACGAAAAAGGTCAGCGTCAGCGCACCGGCCAGATAGCGGCTGAAGAGATCCCTGGCCTGCACGGTAATGTAGAGGCAGCGGGCCAGGATAAGGGCGTAGGCCGCCAACAGCCCGAGACAGCCGATCAGGCCGAACTCCTCCGCCAGCACGGCAAAGATGAAGTCGGTCGAGCTTTCCGGCAGGAATTCCAGATGCACCTGCGTGCCGTGCAGCCAGCCCTTGCCGCTGATCCCGCCGGAACCGATGGCAATTTTTGACTGAATGATGTGATAGCCGCGTCCAAGCGGATCGGACTCCGGGTTGAGCAGGGTCAGCACCCGATCGCGCTGGTAACCGTGCATCAGTTTCCACAGCACGGGCAGAGCGGCCGCGCCCAGCGCAACCAGCCCGATCAGATAGCCCCACGACAGTCCCGAGAGAAACACCACCGCCGCGCCCGATGCAGTGACGAGGATGGCGGTGCCAAGGTCGGGCTGCTTGGCGATCAGCAGCGCCGGCAACAGGATCAGCCCGGCGGCCGCCGCAACCTGCCTGAAGCCGGGCGGCGGCGAGATCTGGGACAGAAACCAGGCCAGCATCATCGGGGTCGACAGCTTGGTCAGCTCGGACGGCTGAAACCGGATCAAGCCGAGATCGAGCCAGCGCTGCGCCCCCATGCTGATCTTGCCGACCAGCAGGACCAGCACCAGCATCACCACACAGACCAGATACAGAATGGGCGTGATATTGAACAGCCGGCGCGGATGCACGTGCGCGATGCCGAGCATGATCGCCAGCGCCAGCAGCAGGCGCAGCCCCTGCCGCAACAGCACCTGGGGATCCTGACCCGAGGCGGAATACAGCACCACCATGGCCATCGCCGACAGCAGGAGCAACCCGCTCAGGAGCGGCAGATCCAGCGGCAACCGCCGCAGCAGGCGGTTCGACGGTTTTGAGTTCAACCGCAGACGCAGCCAATCGTGGTCCATGTTCATGGGCGGGTGGGGGCGAGGTAGTGATCGATGACCTTGCGGGCAATAGGTGCCGCCACAGTACCACCGTGGCCGGCGTTCTCGGCAATCACGGCCACCGCGATGCGTGGCGCCTCGGCCGGGGCAAAGGCGATAAACCAGGCATGGTCGCGCATGGACTGGGTGATGTGCATGCTCTTGTAGCTTTTGCCCTGCGCCACGGTGAAAACCTGCGCGGTGCCGGTCTTGCCGGCCATGCGGTAACCAAGACCGGGGGCGATGCGGCGGGCGGTGCCTTGCTGAATTACATCCACCATCGCCTCGACCACGGTCTGCCACTGGCCCTCGTCAAGATGCCGTCCCGGGCTGCCCTGACGGGGGAAGGGGTTTTCGACCTCCCAGCCGGCCTTGATCCGACTCACCAGGCGTGGCTCCACGTTCTGCCCCTTGTTGGCCAGAATCGCCGTCGCCCGGGCCATCTGCAGGGGGGTCGCGGTGACAAAGCCCTGTCCGATGCCGGCAATGACCGTGTCGCCCATCACCCATTCGGACTTGCGCGACTTGCGCTTCCAGTCCTCCGACGGGTAAAGGCCGCTTTTTTCACCGGCGATGTCGAGACCGGTCAGCTGGCCCAGCCCGAAGCGTCCCTGCATGAAGTCGTGCAGGCGCTGGATGCCGAGGCGATTGGCAAGATCGTAGTAGTAAACATCGCAGGACTGCACGATGGACAGATGCAGGTCCGTCGGCCCGTGCCCCCCATGAGCCCAGTCCCGGTATTTGTGTTGCGATCCGGGCAGCCGGTAATAGCCGGGGCAACTGACGCGGCGGGCGGGGGACAGCCCCAGCAGTTCCATGCCGGCCAGCGCCTCGAACGGCTTGACGGTCGAGCCCGGCGGATAGGTCCCGCGGGTGGCACGGTCGTACAGCGGCCGACCCTCGTCGGCTTGCAGGCTACGATACAACTGCTGGCCAATGCCTTGAATGAACGGATTGGGGTCGTAGCTGGGCTTGCTGGCCAGGGCCAGCACGTCACCATTCAGCGGATCCAGGGCCACCACGGCGCCGCGGTAGTCGCCCAGCGCGTCCATCGCGACCTTCTGCAGGCCAATGTCCAGAGAGAGATACAGATTGGCCCCGTCGCGTGCGGCGGTTCTTCCCAGCCGCCGCACGACATGGCCCTTGACGTTGGCTTCATAGGCTTCATGGCCATTTCGCCCGTGCAGCACCGATTCATAGCTTTTTTCCAGACCGGTCTTGCCGACGAAAAAGGTTCCGCGGTAGAGGTCGGGATCGAGTTCGCCCTGTTCCTTCTCGTTGATGCGGCCAATGTAGCCGACCACATGGGCCGTCAGGTCCCGGAACGGATAGTGGCGCATCATGCGGGTGTGGAGTTCGGCCCCCGGCAGCCATGGCAACCGCACGGCGATGCGGGCTACCTCCTCCTCCGACAGACCGAGCCGGATCGGCACACTTTCGACGCCCTTGCGGCGCGCCTTGATGGCCCGAAATTGCGCCACTTCGCTGTCGCTGAGCTGCAGGATGCCGGTCAGTTCCGCCAGCAGTCCGTCAAGGTCCTTGATCAGTTCCGGCACCACCTCCAGGCTGTAGGTGACGAAGTTGTCCGCCAGCGGCTCGCCGTTGCGGTCGTAGATCATGCCGCGATCCGGCGGAATCGGTGCAATCTTGATCTGGTTCTCGCGCGACAGGCTGGCGTAATGCTCGTGGCCCGACACCTGCAGATAGATCAACCGGATCACCAACAGGCTCACGCCCAGGAGCATGGCGATGACGCTGGCCACCATGCGGTTGAGGAACAGGCGGTTTTCCCGCAACCGGTCCTGCAGGGTAAGCCGCCGGCTCACGGTCGGTCAGCCAGCCCAAGGCGCAGGCCACGCATCAGCCACAGCACCAGCGGCCAGGCCAGTGCGCCGCTGAAAGCGGGCAACCAGAAGATCAGCGTCGCGCCCTCAGCCAGTTCGACACGCTGGGTCCACAGGATCAGCATCTGCCCCAGCAGCGAAAGCACCAGCACCCACAGACATTGCAGGGGCAAGGGCAGACCCAGCAAACGCGGCCGAGCACGCAGGTTGAGATAGGCCATGACGGCATAGGCGAGGGCCTGCTGGCCAAGCAGGCGACCGGTCAGGGTATCGGCCAGCAGGCCCACCAGCCAGGCTGTCAGCAGGCCGAACCGCTCCGGTGCCAGCAGCGTCCAGTACAGCACCAGCAGGGCCATCCAGTCCGGGCTCAGCTCGAACCAGAACCGGGGCAGGGGCAGAATGCGAAGGACCATCGCCAGCATCAGGCTGAGGATGATGCCAACCAGAACCCGGGTGTGTTTACCGGGTGGCATGGATGGGGGCGCTGTCCTGACTGGCGACCGGGATACGGGAAATCGGGGTGGAATCGCTGCGGACCACCAGCAATTCGCGGTTGCGGTCGAGCCGCGCCAGCGGCACCGCGCGGAATTTCTCGGCCCCGTCCGTCGGGTCCGACCGGGCTTCAATGCGGGCCACCGGGTAGCCCGACGGAAAGCCGCCGCCCAGCCCGGATGTCACCAGCAGGTCACCCGGCTGCACATCGGCATTGCCGGGCAGGTAGGGCAGATCAAGACGGTCGATCTCGCCGGTACCGACGGCGAGGGTTCGCAGTCCGTTGCGGTTGATCTGGACCGGCAGGGCGTGACTCGGGTCGGTGATCATGACGACATCCGCACCCAGCGGACTGACCCGCAGCACCTGACCGACCACGCCGTTGCCATCGACCACGGCCTGTCCCTGCTGAACACCGTGACGGCTGCCCTTGTCGACCACGATGAGGTTCTCGTAGGGGACGATGTTGATGGCCAGGGGCTCGACGATCAGCACCTGATCGCCGACCTTGAAGGTGGTGTCGAGCAGGCCACGCAGGCGAATGTTTTCGCGCTCCAGCGCCTCAAACTTGAGTTGTTGGCCGCGGAGCTGCAAGGCCTCTTCGCGCAGGCGCTGGTTTTCGGCGAGTAGTCGCGTTTGATCTTGCAGCCGGTCGCTGACGCTGTTCAGCAGCCGGGCGGGACTGGCCGCCAGCTGACGGATGGGTTCGAGCAGCAATTGCAACGGCTGGCGCTGAGCGGTGAGCGCCCCGCGATGGTCCATCGCCAGCACGATCAGGGAGCCGACCAGACACACGGCCAGCCTGATGTTGAGGCTGGCCCCCTGGGCGAACGGCGGCCGGGAGGACGCTGGGGCGCGCATGAAGAATCCGCTGCCGTGGGGCGCCGGGCTTATTCGAGCGAGAACAGCGCCAGACCCTTGGTATCCAAGAGTTCAAGCACCCGGCCGCCGCCCCGGGCAACGCAGGTGAGCGGGTCTTCGGCGATATGCACCGGCAGGCCGGTTTCTTCGGCAATCAGCCGGTCAATGTCCTTCAGCAGGGCGCCACCGCCGGTAATGTAGATGCCGCGCTCGGCGACATCCGAGCTCAATTCCGGCGGCGTCTGTTCGAGGGCGGTCTTGACCGCATCGACGATACCCTGCAGCGGTTCCTGCAAGGCTTCGAGGATCTCGTTGCTGCTCAGCACGAAGCTGCGCGGAACGCCCTCGGCCAGGTTGCGCCCCTTGACTTCCAGTTCGCGGATTTCGCTGCCGGGATAAGCGGCGCCGATTTCGTGCTTGATGCGCTCGGCGGTGGCTTCGCCGATCAGGGTGCCGTAATTGCGGCGCACATAGCTCATGATGGCGTCATCAAGACGGTCTCCGCCGATGCGGGCGGACGCGGAGTAGACGATGCCGTTGAGGGAGATGATGCCCACTTCCGAGGTACCGCCACCGATATCGAGCACCATGGAACCGCGGGCCTCCTCGACCGGCAGGCCCGCGCCGACGGCGGCAGCCATCGGCTCCTCGATCAGATACACCTCGCGCGCGCCGGCTTCGGAGGCGGCGTCGCGGATCGCGCGGCGCTCGACCTGGGTCGAGCCACTGGGGACGCAGATCAGTACCCGTGGGCTGGGTCGGAACAAGCGGCTCTCATGTACCTTGTGAATGAAGTACTGGAGCATCTTCTCGGTGATGGTGAAATCAGCGATGACGCCGTCCTTCATCGGCCGGATCGCGGTGATATTGCCGGGTGTGCGGCCCAGCATGGACTTGGCTTCAGCCCCGACGGCAGCGATGCTCTTCTGCCCGCGGGCCTTGTCCTCGCGGATCGCCACGACGGAGGGCTCGTCCAGCACGATACCCTTGCCGCGGCAGTAGATCAGGGTATTCGCCGTTCCCAGATCAATGGACAGGTCGGTCGAATAAAAACCTCTGAGCTGCTTGAAAAACATGTGGTGTGCGCCGTCTTGAAATGAGGTTAATTTAACAACTCCGACCTTGTTCGGGCAAGGCAACCGGGGCAGGGCAGGCGCAAGCCGGCCCGCTGCCCCGGCCTACCCGACCGCACCGACGGCCCCGGCTTTGACGCGATCGATCGGTTTGCCAATAATGGCAGTCTTCCCGATCCACCCGAACGCTGAGCGAGCACCACCATGTCCCTTACCGCCGCAGAGGTCAACCGCATTGCCTGGCTGGCCCGACTGGCCATCGATTCCGACAAGACCGACGCCTACGCCCGCGACCTGTCGGGCATTCTCGACTTTATCGAACAGATGAGTTCGGTCGACACCGAGTCGGTCACGCCGCTGGCACATCCGCTGGATCAGGTTCAGCGACTCCGGCCCGATGCCGTAACCGAACCGGATCAGCGCGCGCTGTTTCAGGCACAGGCCCCCGCCGTGGAGGCCGGCCTGTATCTGGTGCCCAAGGTCATCGAGTAATACGTCCGCATACGCCACCCCGTTGATCCCAAACCTGGCGGAAAGCGCCTGCGCTTGCCGTCTTCCGGCCTCATGGCCGGGTTTTTCCGGAATTGATCCATGCACGAAAAAACCATTGCCGAGTTGGCGCTCGGCCTGAAGAACAAGGACTACAGCAGCCTGGAGCTGACGCAGGCGTTCCTGAACCGTATCCGGACCCATGATCCGGCGCTCAACGCCTTCATCACGGTGACCGAGGCGTCAGCGCTGGCGGCGGCTGAGGCGGCCGATGCAGCGCTGGCCAGCGGGAACGCCGGCCCCCTGACCGGCGTTCCCATCGCTCAGAAAGACATTTTTTGCACCCAGGGTGTTCGCTCCAGCTGCGGATCGAAGATGCTGGACAACTTCATCGCACCCTACGACGCGACGGTCGTCGAACGGCTGGCAGAGGCCGGAACCGTCATGCTGGGCAAGCTCAACATGGATGAGTTCGCCATGGGGTCCTCCAACGAAACCAGTTTTTACGGACCGGTCCGGAACCCGTGGGATACCGGCACGGTTCCGGGCGGCTCATCCGGCGGTTCGGCGGCGGCCGTCGCCGCCCGGCTGGTTCCGGGTGCCACCGGCACCGATACCGGCGGCTCGATCCGCCAGCCGGCCGCGTTCTGCGGCATCACGGGTCTCAAGCCGACCTACGGACGGGTGTCACGCTGGGGCATGATTGCGTTTGCCTCCAGCCTCGACCAGGCCGGCCCGATGGCGCGCACCGCCGAGGATTGCGCGCTGTTGCTGCAGGCCATGGCCGGATTCGATCCGAAGGATTCGACCAGCCTCGATCAGCCGGTACCGGATTATTCGGCGAGTC
>CAYFNI010000057.1:0-15339 GCA_964344495.1 uncultured Methylococcus sp. | reverse complement strand
GGTAGGTGTCGGGCGGTGTCGGCTGAGCCAGCGGTCCACGCCTTCGCCACTGATCGGGAGCATGGGTGCCATGAGCAGCAGGGCTGCCACGGCCAGGGCAATCAGGCTGCCGATACCCAGCGCGGTTTTCCAGCGCGATCGGGACCTTGGCGGCTGGAGTTCTCGGGCGGCCCGCCGGGCGATCGTCGCCGAAACCCGCTCCTTGCTCTGAGCATAGGCACCCAGCAAAGCCCGGTCGGCGATCAGGTTTACCAGTCGCGGGATGCCGCGCGCGTAGCGGTGAATCACTCGCACGGCGGCATCGCTGAAGAGGCGGTCTGCACGTCCTGCCACCAGCAGGCGATGGTTCATGTAATCCAGCGTCTCGGGATAGGACAGCGGGTTCAGGTGGTAGCGGGCAGTGATGCGTTGCGCCAGCTGACGCAGGTGGGGGCGGTCCAGAATCTGGTTCAACTCCGGCTGTCCGACCAGAATGATCTGCAACAACTTGGTCTGGTTGGTTTCCAGATTGGTCAGCAGACGCACCTGTTCCAGCACATCGAAACGCAGGTTCTGGGCTTCATCGATCAGGACGATCACCCGCCGGCCACGTGCGTGGGTATCGAGCAAGTGGCGATTCAGGGCATCGATCAGCTGCTTCAGGCTGGCCTTGGGTCCGGAATAGGCAATCTGCAACTCATCGCAGATACCGGCCAGCAATTCGCGTGAATTGAGCCGCGGATTGAAAATCAGCGCCAGATCGACATCTTCGGGCAGTTGCTCCAGCAGCGCCCGGCACAGCGTAGTTTTGCCGGTACCGACTTCGCCGGTCAGCACGATGAATCCACCACTGAGGCCAATACCGAACAACAGGTGCGCGAGAGCTTCCCGGTGCTGAGCGCTGAGGTAGAGATAGCGGGGATTGGGCGCGATCGAAAACGGGGGCTCAGAGAGGCGGAAATGCTGGGTATACATGCACCGGGTGAAGAGCAGGAAAGGCTGTCAGTGGCTCATTCTATCGGCAAACGGCAAGCCGTGGCGTATTGAACCCGCCGGGCCTGCCCGATGGCTGGCGCTGACCTCAATCGAAGGACGTCTCCGTCACCCCAAACCAGCGCAGTTGGTCATGCAGGCGCGCGACCTGTCCGATCACAATCAGCGCCGGGGACACAATACCTACGGCTGTCGCACGCGTATACAGGGTCGACAGCGTACCTGTCACGACCCGCTGTGCGGGAGTGGTGCCCCGCTCGATGATGGCCGCCGGCGTAGTCGGATCATACCCGTGTGCGATCAGTTGCTCCCGGATCTGCGGCAAAGCCTGGACGCCCATGTAGACCACCAGGGTTTGTTGGGGATTGACCAGTCGCGCCCAGTCCACGCTGCTGCCCAAGCCCTCCCGCGAATGTCCGGTGACGAAGGTCACCGACTGAGCATGATCCCGGTGTGTCAGCGGAATGCCCGCATAGGCGGCGCAGCCAATCGCAGCCGTGACACCTGGCACGATCTGGAACGGGATGCCGGCCCGCTGCAGGATTTCCAGCTCTTCGCCGCCGCGCCCGAAGACCAGCGGATCGCCGCCCTTGAGCCGCACCACCTGCTGGCCACGCCGGGCGCGTTCAACCAGCAACTGATTGATCTCGTCCTGCGGTAGGGTGTGATGGCTGCTGGCCTTGCCAACATCAATCTTTTCCGCATCGGTTCGGGCCAACTTGAGGACCTCCCCCGAGACCAGTCGGTCGTAGACGATGACATCGGCTTCCTGCAGCAGACGCAGGGCCTTGAGCGTCAAGAGATCCGGGTCGCCGGGCCCGGCGCCGACCAGTGACACCAACCCGAGTTCGGGTTCAGAACGGTTACATTCTGCAGCCAGCAACTGTTCCAGTGCCTGCTCCGCCTCGACCTCGCGGCCGTTGAACATCAATTCGGCCGGCAGGCCGCGCAGCGATCGCTCCCAGAAGCGCCGGCGCTGGCGAGGCTCGGGCAGAGAGCCCTTGACGCGTTGCCGGAACTGTTCGGCCAACTGGCCCAGACGGCCATAGGCTGCCGGCAAGGCTGATTCCAGTCGGGCACGGATCAGCCGCGCCAGAACGGGCGACGCCCCGCCCGTCGAGACGGCGACAACCACCGGCGACCGATCGACGATGGCGGGAAAAATGAAGGAGCACAACTCGGGGCAATCGACCACGTTGACCGGGATACGGGCCAGCCGGGCGGCGGCCGCGACCGATTCATTCACAGCCGCATGATTGGTGGCCGATATGATCAGGCTGAAATCGGCGACATCTTCGGCCGCAAAAGGCCTCGCCCAATGACATAGGGCGCCTTCCGCTGCCAGCGGCGTCAGTTCGCGACCCAGTTCCGGCGCCACCACAGTGACCGCAGCACCGGCCCGTATCAAGGCCTGGACCTTGCGCGCAGCCACTTCGCCGCCGCCGACGACCAGACACGGTTGCTGTTTCAGATTCAGAAAGATCGGCAGGAAGTCCATGTGAAATTTACGTCATCCATGAGAGGGTGTTGGCCGAAGGCTCACGGTCGGATGGCGGCTCAAGGCCGATCTCGTCGTCGCTGAGGTAGCAACCGGGGTCTTCGGCCCAGGCGTTGCCGGTGGTCTGGTGAGCACGGACACGGGTGTTGCCGTTGCAGATGCTCAGATGAGCGCAACTGGCGCAGCGGCCCTCGACCGGGCGCGGGAATTGGTTGAGTCCACGCATCAGCGGATCCGTGTGATCCGCCCAGATCTGGGAGAACGGCCGCTGACGCACATTGCCAAGTCCATAATGCCACCAGAAGGTGTCTGGATGGACATTGCCGAGGTTATCGATATTGGCGATGTTGATGCCAGATGCGTTACCGCCCCAGGCCTGCAGGCGGGCACGAAGCATCTCGACATGTGCAGGGAACCGCCGTGCCACCCAGTGCAACAGGTAGACGCCATCGGCATCGTTATTGCCGGTGACAAACTCCACCGCATCACCACGTTCCAGCCGCCGGAGACAGGTGTCGAACAGCAGATCCATGACGTCGCGGGTCATGGCATGGGCGGCATCATCACCCCGGTGACGATAGCCGCGCCCGCCGTAATTCAGGTGCGAAAGATAGAACTTGTCGACGCCCTCGTCCTCCATCAACTGCAACATCGGCCGGACATCGGCGACATTGTCCTGTGTCAGGCTATAGCGCAGGCCAACCTTGAGGCCATGCGCCCGACACAGCCGGACGCCGGCAAGGGATGCATCGAACGAACCGACGCTGCGGCGAAAGGCATCGTGCGTGTCACGCAGGCCGTCCAGACTGACACCGACGTAATCGAAGCCCACCTCGGCGATGGCATTGATGTTCTCCGGCGTGATCAGGGTACCGTTGCTGGACAACCCGACGTAGAACCCCATGGCCTTGGCACGCCGGGCAATGACAAAAATGTCAGGGCGCAACAACGGCTCGCCGCCGGACAGAATCAGGACCGGAACGCCGAATGCCTTGAGGTCATCCATGACGCTGAACACTTCGTCCGTGTTCAGTTCGCCGGGAAATGCGATATCGGCCGAGGTCGTGTAGCAATGACGGCAGGCCAGGTTGCAGCGACGAATGAGGTTCCAAATCACCACCGGCCCGGGCAACCGGCGGCGGCGCGGTGCCGGCTGAAGGTCAATGGCCGGGGGCTGCAGGCAGTCGGACAGGTACTGGTGAAGTCTGAACATGGGGCTGGTAATCAGTCTCCGATCCTGAGACCGGTTTTCTTGAGAATCCGGGTACTGTAGAGAATGTCGCGCGCGCGGCAGACATCGCCCAGGAGGTCGGCGATCTGACCGGCCTTCTGTTCAACTTCCTCCCGATTCCGACCGTGAACCATCGCGAACAGGTTATACGGCCAATCGGGCCGGTGGCGCGGACGATGGTAACAATGGCTGACACAGTCCAGTGCGCCGATCCGGCGACCGAATTCGTCCACACGTTCATCAGGCACGTCCCAGACCGTCATGCCGTTGGCGACATACCCGAGCCGGTAGTGATTCGGCACGGCTCCGATGCGCCGAATGATGCCGGCATCCAGCAGGCGCTTCAGGCGGGTCATGACATCATCGGGACTCAGCCCCAGCCGGTCGGCGATGGCATGATACGGCCGCACGACCAGTGGCAGGCCGGATTGGGTCGCGCGAATGAGGTGCCGGTCGATGGCATCCGGTCGGTAGTCAATGCCGCACATTGCGCTAGACCTCCAGCCTCAGACCGACGAAGTATTCGGTGATCTTGGGCATATCATGGACCCGGTACCCGGTCACGCGCTGGATCTCGGCCAACACCACAGCCTTGCGCTCAGGACGCTCGGTAGCCAATACAAACCACATGTTCAGTGCATGATCCCGCGCATAGTTGTGTGCCACCTCGGTGAACGCATTCACCTGTTCGGCCACGCGTTCGAAATCGTCCGACGGGATGCTCATGGCCACCAGACTGAGCGCCCCGCCCAGTTTTTCGGCGTTGAACAAGGGACCGAAGCGCGTCAGGACGCCGCTGTCCAGCAGGCCCTGCAGTCCCGCGATGACATCGTCCTCGGTCAACCCGAGTTGCTCGGCGACGACGAGATATGGTCTTTCGCAGACCGGGAATCCCCCTTGAAGTGTGTTTAGCAACCTGCGTTCGGTAGCGTTCATGAGTCTGTCAATGTGTGTTGGCGACCCGTATCCCGATACCGCGCGCCCCGCTGCTTGAAGCAGCGCGTACTGAACAGCGTGGCCGTGGCAAATGCCTCCAGTCCCGCTTGCTCGATGAGTTGCCGAATCTGGTGCTCGACGTGCGTGCGCTCCCGGCCATGAATCATGCAGAACAGGTTATAGGGCCAGTCCGTCCCTTGTCGGGGACGGTGGTAACACAGGGTGACGAAGGGCAAGGTGCAGATCTGTTGTGCCACCTGCCGAACGCGGTCATCGGGGATGTCCCAGACCACCATGGCATTGGCGGCATAACCCAGTTGGCGGTGGCGGACAATCACACCCAGTCGCTTGACCCAGCCCCTGTCTTGCCAGAGGCGCAGCCGTTCGATCACTTCCGCCTCACTGTAGCCAGCCGCCTCACCCAGTGCCGCGTAAGGATGCGAGACGAGAGGAAGCCCCTGCCCCAACTGCTCGAACAGGGCCAGGTCACGGGGATCGCTGAACAGGGCAGTGAGCGGCGGCGGGTTCATGTCAAGGCAGCAAAATCGAGCGGAAACCCCAGGTCGATGTGGAATGCCTCCAGCAACGGCAGGCGCAGGATCGGCAGGCCGGTCGCGCGCTCGATGGACTGCAGCGCAGCTTCCAGGTGATGCGCATCCGACGCATTGGCCACAAACCAGAGGTTGTAACGATGTTCGCGTTGGTAATTGTGGTTGACCTCACGCCGGGCCGATACCAGGGCGGCTACTTCGGAGAGACGTGCGTCCGGGACGGCCATCGCCGCCAATAAGCTGGCACCGACTGTCAGCGGCGGCACGATCGCGCCCACGCGACTGATGATCTGCGCCTCGCTCAGGTCGCGCAAGGCCTCCAATACCTCGCCCTCGGTCACGTGCAGTCGTTCAGCGAGTTCGGCATAGGGGGTCGGAGTCAACGGAAAATCCCGTTGAAACTCATTCAGCAGGCGCTGGTGCAGCCGGGAAACCTTCATGGGGAGCGTCAGAGTCCCAGCCGGTGTGCCCGCGCTGTCAGGAAAATGCCGCTGGGCTTGTCGACCGGCAGACGGGCCAACTCACGCAGAGTCTCGGTGTCATAGACCAGTACCCGGTCGTCATCCCGGACTGAGATCCAGACTTCATCCCCCTTGGGGGTGAACTCCATGTGCAGCACCGCCTTGCCCGGCGTTAGCCGCTGCTGCACGCTCAGGTCACGGGTGTCAATAATGGCGATCTTGTCGTTATCGGGCAGGGCAAAATTGACCCAGACCTGACGCTCATCGGGACGCGGAATGACGAATACCGGCTGGCCATCGACCGGAATCTTGCGCACCACGGTCCAGTCCCGCCGGTCAATCACCAGCAGCGCATGGTGTCCAACGGCTGGCAAAAACCAGTAATCGCCGATCAGGGCCCGACCTTCCAGATGAGGCATCTTGTAGACTGGCAGTTGCGAATCTTCCTTCGCGTATTCGGGGACGATCTTGCGAACACCGGCGTCTGGATTCCATAAATCCAGCAAGGCCAATCCGTTTTCACCAAACAGGCCGGCAATGTAGTAACGACCTTCCGGCGAAATCAGGGCGTCGTAGGGCTCCTTGCCGGCCTTGAATTTCTGCAACTTGGGCCGGGTCGGATCATGCAGATCGGCCACCCAGATTTCGCCGGCCTCAAACAGGCTGAAGACGAACTTCTGACCGGGCGCATCCACCAGACCGACCACCTTGGCCAATTGGCCATCGCCGTATTCGGCCTTGATATCGGCCACCTTCTCAAGCGTTTCAGCCGAGAAAACACGCACGCCACCGGGATCATAATTGGACGTCGCGATGAGTCGGCCATCCTGAGAGATGGCACCGCCAACACTGTTGTGGGCTTGTTCAATCCGCTTGACGATCCGGTTTTCCAGCACATCGACCTTGGTCAGGGCGCCGTCACGCCCAAATACAAAGGCATACCGCTCATCCGGCGAATACACCAGGCTGGCATGGGACAGATCGCCGAGACCGGTTATCGTGCCGGTGATCCGGCGCTGGCTGGTATTGATGCCTGCCAGTGACCCGGTGGCCCGAGCGACCACCAGCCCCAGATCGCCGGTGCCGCGCAGTTCGCTCGCCAGCACGCCGTCGAGAGGGGCCAATAACAGGATGGAGAGCAGTAGATGCAACATGGTGAGCCGGTGCATTTTCGACTTGCGGTCAGGAATGCGGCGGCCGCAAGCTACCCGCCTTCAATTGCTGGACGATCCAGGCCGCCTCGGCCCGATCGAGCAAACCCTGCCACGGCGGCATTGGTGTCCCGGAACGTCCCAGCAGAATGGTGTCGATGAGGGCAGCGTCGGGGGTGTGCCCGAGCCGCTCAGCAGTCAGCGCCGGTCCCAAGCCACCTTGCAAGGTCATGCCATGACAACTGCCGCAATCCTGCAACACCAGGCTCGCGAGTTCCTGTTGCCGTGCGGCGTCAGGAACTGCATCCGCTTGGGCCCCGCCGAGACTTGGCAGTGAGACCAGCCATAGCCAGGATAGCACCCTTCGGCTGCTCATCCCGCTCAGGGGGAGGCCTTGAGACTGGAGAAATAGGCAGCCAGATTGTCGATCTCCAGATCGGTCAGGTTAGCCGCCATGTTATTCATGATTGGCGCCTTGCGTGTGCCTTCGCGATAGGCTTTCAGGGCCGTCGCCAAATACCCGGCCTTCTGCCCGGCAAGGTTGGGGAATCCCTCGGAGGCGCTCACGCCGTTGACGCCGTGACACGAGGCGCAAACCGATGAGGCCTGGGTTTTGCCGGCTTCTGGATCTGCTGCGCGAACAGTTGACTGCACAGAGAGCAGGAGTAAGGCGACGAATGCCATGGAACGTTTGATCATGTCAGCGTGACCTCTTGCAAGTGAAGTGTTTCCGCCCGATACAGCCCGGAGGGCTATTCGACGGACAAGCATGAAACCGGCGGTCACAGATCCCCCGGAGCCAGACCACGGGTCATGAACTTGGCCCGCGCCCGGGAAAAGATGCCAGCCGGACTTTCCATGGTGAAGGAGGCTACGCGCTCCAGCGTCGTGGAGTCGAATGCCACGACCTCATCTCCGGTATAGCCGGCGCTGACATACAGCAATTTGCCGCTGGCATTGTATTCCGGGAAATAGGCATGGCCGCCAACATCAAGAGTGCGGGCCACTTCCAGCGTGGTTTTGTCGATCAATTGGATGGTGCGGGCGCGCCGATCCTTGCTGATGATATCGACGGCGACATACGGCGCATTGGGATGTGCGGCGGGGGATTCGGTGCCGCCCAGAACCGGCACCTGTTTCACGACTTCCATCTTGTCCAGATCCCAGACACTGACAACTTCGTGATCACAATCGCCAAAGTTGGTACCGAAACCAAGGGTACGATCATTGACCTTGACGACCGAACCGCCGCCCACGTGCGGCACGCATCCCGCCGGGAGTTTTTTGATGAGCTTGCGTTGTTCAAGGTCGATGGCCGCCACGATACTGTCATCGTAGGAAGCGATCATCAGGTTTTTGCCGCCATGAGACAGGAAGGCATCATGCAGATGCCGGCCGACATCGGTGATCGGCGTAACCGGGAAATCGGGTTTGTTCAGGTCCACCACCCATACCTGACCGCTATTTTCCAAGGCGATGGCAAAAATGTCGGCGAACGGTGTGCCGGTGATCATGCCGGAATCGGAGGTCACGAACTTGCCGTCGGGGTCGGTACCCTCCAGCTTGAAATATTTCAACGGTTCCAGGGTATCGGCGTTCAGCAAGACGGCATTGTGGGGCACAAAAGAACCGGCCATCAGATATTTGCCGTCACGCGAGACACCCAGCGCCGGACCATTGAGCCCGGTCTTGACCTCACGCACCACCTGCATCGAGTACAGGTCGACCTTGTAGATTTCAGCCGCATCGGTCTTGACATAAGCCCAACGCGGATTGACCGGGTTGAACTCGATGATATGTGCCGCGGTGGCGGTCGGCACTTCACCGACCTTGGTGTTGCTGGCGGAGTTGATGAACACCGCTTTCGATCCCTGACCACGCCCATAGCGTCCACGCGCGGCGACCCCGATCAGGTCATCCATGTTGGCGATACTGTAGGTCGGCTGAGCCGGCAGCGTGGACTCATCGGCCACGTGAACCTTGATCGAGCGGCGGATGTCGTCAATCGTCCACTGCGGATCAAGTTTGTCCGTACTGGCGATGTATTTGACCGCCGAGCGAATCTCGTCATCCGACAGCTTGCCATAGAAGGGAGGCATCAAGGTGTCAAAGGATCCGGCCATGATCAGGCTGCGGAGCGAGGTGGGGCTCCTGCCCTTGAGTCGCTCCTTGTTTAGCGGCGGAGCCAGATACCCGCCCAGATCGGCCCCGTGACAACTGGCACAGTGCTCATTGAAGACCTTTGCGCCACGCTCTGCGGTGATCTCCGGATTTTCCGCCGCGAGGCAGGTTCCACTCCCTATTGCCAGCCATAGAGCCACGCCGGCGAGGCTTGGAGATCGTAAAGGTTGATGCGGCTTCTTCATGTCGTGGCTCCCGTCCTGGCACCCGTTTCGCCGGTGCGCGTGTTGATGGTGTTGTATCGCGGGTTTGCGGTCAGAGCAGGCTCTCTGGTATCGCGTCGAAACGTGGCGGACTGTACTGCCCCGTCAAAGCACTGTCAAGGCACATCCGCCGTGCCTTAAACGCGATGTGGGCCGCAGAAGACGTTAGGATCAGTAGACCCACCAAGGCCCTGGACCCCACATACCCCAGTTCATGGCCGCATTTTCATTCATCTGTGCAGTCATCCGCTGCTCGTCGGCGATTTCCCGTTGCACGGCAAGCTGCTGGTAGCGCTGATAGGAGGCCTCGTTGCCCCAATACACGCAACGGCAGGTCGTGGCATCGGCATAAACGTAGTAGACCTCGCCATCCTTCTGATGCGGGACCAGCTGATGCTGGGTCAGGGTCTGGATATGGGCCAGTTTGTCTGGGGTATCGGCGAGCTTGACCTGGAATCCGCTCGCGGCCAGCAACTGCTCCGTTGACTTGGCGCGATCGGCCTCCATTGACGCACACCCTGTCAGAACAAGAGCTACTAACGCCCCTTTTGCGATACGAATTACGGTTACAGAATCGAACATGCTGGTTTCATCTCCCTGGTTTGAACATCGGGCAAAAGCACTCACGCACTCCGCCTTACTCAGCGCATCCCGTCCGAACGCCCGCGAGCAACTCGGCCGGGTCCAGTCTAACACCTGCCTCAAGCGAATACCGCCAGCTCGGATGGCCGAGAAGTCAGACTCCCCACCCTTCAAGCCTCAGCGCCCAGCCGCCCTGCCGTGCTAAAGCGCGGCGATGGCTTCGCGCAGGGTTTTGACGGGTACCGATTGCAACTCGGGCGCAATACCGCGGACAACGTTGCGCGCCGGTGCGAGTGCATGCTTGAAACCGTGTTTTGCGGCTTCCCGTAAACGCTCCTCGCCATTTTGGACGGGTCGCACTTCGCCGTTCAGCCCCAGTTCGCCGAACACGACCCAGTCGCGCGGAATCGGCTTGTCCCGGAAGCTCGAAACAATCGCCAAGGCAACGGCGAGATCACCGGCCGTTTCGCTCAGCCGCAATCCGCCAACGAGATTGACGAACACATCCTGATTGAAGATCGGTACGCCGCCATGCCGGTGCAGGATCGCCAGCAACATCGCCAGACGGTTGTTATCCATCCCGACCGCCACCCTCCGGGGTGTCGGCAGATGCGACTCATCGACCAGCGCCTGCACTTCGACCAGCATTGGGCGGCTGCCTTCGCGCATCACCATCACCGCACTGCCGGCGGCGTCTTCCTCGCCGCGCGAAAGAAAAATGGCGGAGGGATTGCGGACCTCCTTCAGGCCGGTCTCGGTCATGGCGAACACGCCCAGTTCGTTGACGGCGCCAAACCGGTTTTTGAAGGCGCGAATGACCCGGAAGCGACTGCTGCTGTCACCTTCAAAGTAGAGAACCGTGTCGACCATGTGTTCGAGCACACGCGGGCCCGCCAGTGCGCCCTCCTTGGTCACATGGCCCACCAGAAACAGGGTTGTGCCGCTCTGTTTGGCGAACCGCACCAGCTGGGCCGCACATTCACGCACCTGGGCCACAGAGCCGGGCGCCGACTGCAACAGTCCACTGAATACGGTCTGGATGGAGTCGACGACCAGATAATCCGGCCGATGCGCGACGGCAGTCGACAGGATGCGTTCCAGCTCGGTTTCGGCCAGGATTTGCAGTGAGTCGCAGGGCAATTGAAGCCTTCGTGCGCGTAAACTGACCTGGGTGATGGATTCCTCACCGGTGATGTAGAGCACCCGCTGCTGCTGGCTGAGTGCCGCTACGGTCTGCAACAGCAAGGTCGACTTGCCAATGCCGGGGTCACCGCCAATCAGCACCGCAGAGCCGGGCACCAGCCCGCCGCCGAGGACTCGGTCGAATTCCTCCAGCCCGCAGGCCGTCCGGCGAATCTCCTCGACTTCAACGGTGGCCAGAGCAACGGGCGTACCGGCTTCGCCTCCGGCACCGGCGTAGCCGGTAAAGCGCGTGGCGATGCGATCTTCAAGACTTTCCACCAGCGTGTTCCAGAGCCCGCAGCCGCCGCACTGCCCCGCCCACTTGGGCTGGGCATGGCCACATTCGGTACAGCGATAGAGAATGCGTTGATCCTTGCCGTGTTTTACCGCCAAGGCTTGACTCCAGTGACCAGTGCATTGACGCCTTCGCGGTGGTTGAAGCGCACATCCTGAAAGCCGATGGCAGCCATTTCATCGAGTGCCTTGCCGAGGCGCATGATGTGTTCTTCGGATTCGTCACTGAAATGATGCAGCACCCATTGTTCGAGCAAATCCGGACGCTGCATGTCTTCCAGCAAAACCCGAAAATAACCCGACAGTTCACCTTGGGTAATGGCCAGATGCGCGGCCGGATCATCCAGCGCATAACGATCACCGTTCACAAACGCACCGCCCGGCTTGAGCACGCGGAATACCTCCGCCAAGACCTGATGGCGGTATCCATAGAGGAGGTTATGGAGGGTATAGGCGCTGACCACAAGGTCGATCGACGCATCCGGCAGCGATCGCAAAGCGTTTAACGCATCGTTCTCTTCGATACGCAGCCGTCCGCCCCTCACAGCCTCCGCAAGCGCTGCTCGCGCCTGATTTAGCATGGCCGGTGCATTGTCGATGGCATGCACCTGAATATCGGGCCGACTCTGGAGCAGACAATGCGTGGTGATGCCGGTCCCGCAGCCGAGTTCGAGCACGCTCAGCGGCTGTCCATCCGACCGCGCCGGCCAGTGACCGACCACATCCCCAACCCGCTGACTCATGACCGCGGCCAGCGGACAGATACGATTAAGGAACTGATATTCCTCGGCGAAGGCGCCTTTGAACAGGTGTTCGGCTTGATGATGTGTTGTCATTGTGATTCTAGGGGTGGCTGATGGGGAGTGGCCTTATAAGTGATCCGGTAGACGGCGCCAGCCAGATTATCGGACACCAGGACGGCACCGTCCGGCATGACCAGGACATCGACGGGGCGTCCGGTCACCTTGCCATCCGGGCGCAGCCAGCCGGCAGCGAACGGCTCCTCGGACACAGGCTGTCCGTCCTTGAAACGCACGAGGGACACCCGGTAGCCCTGGGGCGTGGAGCGGTCCCAGGAACCATGCTGGGCGACCAGCAACTGGTTGCGGTACGACTCGGGGAACTGCGTCCCGGTGTAGAAACGCATCCCGATCGCCGCAACATGGGCCGGGAAGGCCCAGGCCGCCGGGGTCAAGGCCGTGCAGGCCTGTTGATGCCCGAACTCAGGGTCACTGACATCCTTGCCAAAGCAGTAGGGAAAGCCGAAATGCAGGCCCGCCGCGGGCGCATGATTGAGTTCATCCGGCGGCCGGTCATCGCCCAGCCCGTCGCGGCCGTTATCTGTGAACCATAATTCGCGCGTCAGGGGATGCCAATCAAAACCCACGCTGTTGCGCACACCGCGGGCGAAAATCTCGAGATGCTGACCGTCACGGTCGAAACGAATCAGCGTGCCGTACAACTCTCCGGCAGGTCGGCAGACGTTGCAGGGCGCGCCCACGGCGGAATAGAGCCGTCGGTCGGGTCCGACACGGAGGTATTTCCAGCCATGGTGCCGGTCATGCGGTAATTGATCCAGAATGACTTGCGGCGTTGCCGGGAGAGCCTGAGGTGAAGCGGATTGCGCTTTTCCCCAGTCGAGGCGACTGATTCTTGAAATCTCGCCGATGAAAAGCTGCCCCTCCGACCAAGCTACACCGTTGGGTTCGTCAAGGCCGCTGGCGACGGTCATAACCTGATCGGCCTTGCCATCCTGATTCGTATCCCGCAGCGCGTAGACCTTGCCCTCAGCTTGCGTGCCGACGAATACGGTGCCGTCATCGGCCAACGCCAGCGAGCGGGCACCCGGCACGTCGGCACTGAACACCGAGATCGAAAAACCCACCGGCAGGCGTATGGACGCGAGGTCTATCACCGCCGTTGCCGCACAGATCTGCACCGGCACGAAGGCCAGACACAGGGCCATGAACGGCAAAAGCCCGCCTGTTTCGGATCGTGCGCCCTGCAGCATGGTCATTGCCCTCCTCGTCATTTCATCGACTCATTATGGCGAAGATAGCAATCCACCGGAACGGATGACACTTGATTTTTACCTATCCAACTCCAATTATGGGGGTCTGTTTCTCACACTGGACATCTATCATGCGCATTCTTCTGTTCTTGCTGACCAACGCCGCTGTGCTTTTGTTGATCAGCATCCTGTTCCACATTCTGGGTCTCGGCGGTTTTTTGCAGCAACGCGGTGTTCCACTGAATCTGGACCAACTGCTGCTAACCTCGGCCGTGATCGGCATGAGCGGTTCCTTTGTCTCGCTGGCCATGTCCAAGTGGATGGCCAAACAATCCATGGGGGTGTACGTCATTGAGCATCCCGGCAATGCCACCGAGCAATGGCTGGTTGACACCATCAGCCGTCAGGCGGCGAAACTGGGCATCGGCATGCCGGAAGTCGGCATATTCAATAGCCCCGATCCGAATGCCTTCGCCACTGGCATGAGCCGCAACAGTGCCCTGGTTGCCGTCAGCACCGGCTTGCTGCACAACATGAGTCAGGATGAAGTCGAAGCCGTGCTCGGGCATGAAATGAGTCATGTCTCCAACGGCGATATGGTGACCATGGGTCTGTTGCAGGGCGTGGTGAATACCTTTGTCTACTTCCTGGCCACCATCGCCGGCTATGTGGTCGACCGCATGCTGCTGCGCTCGGATGACGACGACCGGGGCGGGTATGGCCCCGCCTATTATGTGACGCAAATGGTCGCGCAGCTGTTGCTGTCGATTCTGGCCACCATGATCGTCATGTGGTTCTCGCGCTGGCGTGAATTCCACGCCGACAAGGGCGGCGCCCAGTTGGCGGGCAATCAGAAGATGATCGGTGCACTGCGGGCCCTGCAACGCGCCCACGATCACCCCGACCTGCCGGGCGAGATGGCCGCATTCGGAATCAGCGGCGGCATGGCTTCCGGCCTGCAGCGGCTGTTTTTGAGCCATCCGCCCCTTGAAGAGCGCATCGCCGCTTTGCAGAAACGCGGTTGAGCATGACCCATACGCCGCCCGTTGCCCGACAACGGGCGGCTCTTTACCCGCTGAGCTACTCGACAGCCCCATGACCACCGCAACCCCGTCCGCCTGGTATTGCCCTTTGGATGACTGGGCCGTACTGCGCGTATCAGGCGCTGATGCGGCCCAGTTTCTTCAGGGACAGGCCACGACCGACATACAGACCCTCGCCTTTGGTACGACGGGGTGCGGCGCTTTCTGCAGCCCCAAGGGCCGCGTCATCGCCAATTTCAGGATTGCCCGAGAGCAGGATGGGTTCCTGATATTTACGGCCGCGGACCTTGTCCAACCCCTGTACCAGCGGCTGCGGAAATATGTGTTGCGGGCACGCGTCACGCTGAGTCTGCCCGATGCCTCGGAGCGATTGATCGGGCTGGGCGGCAACACAACGGGCCTTCCGGATGGCCCATGCTTTACGCTGAACGACCACTCCGGACGTGCCATTGGGTTCATGGACCCGCTATCCGCCCCCATCAATCGCGTCGCCGTTTCGGCCGATGCGTGGCGCCTGGCGGATATCGAAGCGGGCTTCGCGCTGATCCGTGCGGGGACCAGCGAAGCCTTTTTGCCGCAAATGCTCAACCTCGACTGGCTGGGCGGGATCGGCTTGCAGAAAGGCTGCTACACGGGTCAGGAAATCGTGACGCGGACGCATTATCTGGGTCAGCTGAAGCGTCGTTTATATCGCTGCCGCATCGAAGCGAACTCGGAACCGCCCCCAGGCACTGAGCTTCAACTCGACGGGCAGACGGTCGGTGAGCTGGTGAACGTCTGCGCCGCTGGCCAGGGCCCTTACAGTGCCTTGGCCGTCGTCACGCTGGCCGCCTCGCACAACGAGAGCCTGCATCTGGCAGGATGTCCGGGCGCGGTTCGGCTGGAGCGGATGTAACGTATCTACCGATGGCCAGAGGCTTCCTGTATGTGGTGGCCATCATCGACTGGTATTCGCGGAAAGTGTTGGCCTGGGAGATCTCCAACAGCATGGACGCACTATCCTGCGTTGAAGCTCTGGAGACCGCGATTGCGCAGTACGGCAG
>CAYFNI010000056.1:7552-15341 GCA_964344495.1 uncultured Methylococcus sp. | reverse complement strand
GCTGTTCGGGCACTTCAGCAGTTTCGTAGCTTGATACCTGGTCGGCGGTTAATCCGTGCTCCGTGCTGCCAACTACCCAGCTCGACCCACAGCCGCCTCCGGAAAGGCTATCCCCCTGATATTTCAGCGTGATAGCATCCATTCTGTGAACCGGCTGCGGAGCGTCCGCGGTCGCTTTGCAGACCAATAAGAACAACGATCAAGAGGAGGAACACCGCCATGAGTTTTGACTTGAGCCAACTGACGAAGCGTGAATTCAACGTAGGGACACGGGATCAGAAAATCCGCCTCGGCGCAGCAGCAGGCGTGATGCTGGTGGCATCGATTCTGGAGAGCGGGCTGCTGATGCTGATCGGCGTTGCCGTCGCAGTGCTGGCGTTGATGAAATGGTGCCCAGCCTATTCGGCGATGGGCAAGAGCACGGTGGAAGCGGGCGACAAACCGCCCATCCTCTGAGCCCACCGGCATGTCCGGGGTCGTCCTCGCGATCCCGGGATGTCCTTCCCAGACGACTGACAGCCTGAATTCGCCCAAATCGCTTGCTTTACGGCCTCATTGTCGGATGCCTCTTCGTCACCTCGAAATTTTCCTGAAATCAGCGCGGCGGCAACTCGGTAACTACGGGCTGCTGATGGTGACACTGATCACCCTGATGCTGATCCGTCCTTTCCTCAACGAGGACGGCGAGCAAGGGCTCCTGACCGATATCGTGTTCTGGGCCATTTTCCTGGCCGGCATCTATGCCGTACGCATGAAGAGTTACAGCTTATGGCTGGCGATCAGCCTGGCCTCGATTGGCTTCGTGTTGCGCCTGCGATTCCATTTCAGCGCCGACGTCGGGATGGAACTGGCGTTCAACCTCACCTACATGCTGTTTTTTCTGCACCTGCTGCACAACGTGGGCACCCACATCTGGCAGCAGCGTTATCGGGTCAATCATGAAGTCATCTTCGCCGCGATCTGCGTCTATCTGATCCTCGGCATCCTGTGGTCATTTGCCTATGACATCCTCGATATTGTCCAGCCGCATTCGTTCTCCGGGCTCACGAACGATCATCAACGCAAGGATGATCTCTACTACTTTAGCTATGTCACCCTGGCGACGCTGGGCTATGGTGACATCGTCCCGTTGACACGACCTGCACGCTCGCTGGCCATCGTCGAGGCGGTCACAGGCCAACTGTATCTCGCCATCCTGATATCGCGGTTGGTCGGTATGCACGTGGCGCAACTCCGACCGGAGTCCCATGCAGCCAGACCGACCCGGCCTGATCCGGATCAGCGACCATAGCGTTCAGGGCTGGCTGCGCCCGGCACCCGTGATACCCTAGGATTGAACTGCAACGGCTTTCGCCGATGCCCCCAGCGGCTCAGCTCCATGGGGCATTGGTGGGGTCAGAACCCACACTCAGGAGATTGCATGTCCAACACCCCCGCCGAACTGAAATACACCGATAGCCATGAATGGGTCAGAGTCGAAGCCGATGGCACCCTGACCGTCGGCATCACCGATCATGCCCAGGAAGCGCTGGGCGATCTGGTCTTCATCGAACTCCCGCAGGTCGGCCAAAAGGTTGCCGCCCGCAAGCCGATCATCGTGGTCGAATCCGTCAAGGCTGCGTCCGACGTGCATGCGCCGGTGGCCGGCACCGTAATCGCCATCAATGAAGCCTTGACGCAGGCGCCGGAGCAACTCAATGAAGATGCCTATGCGGCCTGGTTGATCCGTCTGCAGCCGGACAACCTCGACGATGTCGCAGGCCTGCTGAATGCGGCGGGCTATCGTGACGTTGAGGCAGCAGACGCCTGAACGCAGGTTCCAGACCACAGCGGTAACGCGATGAACCCACGGCCATACCCGCAGCGACACTCCCAGCGCGGCCACTCGCCATGGCTCTGCCTGAGCCTGCTGGGCGGGCTGCTACTGGCGGGTTACGCCACCCTGAGCCTTGCGGCAGAGCGCCGGGCCGGCTCGCTTCAAACACTGGCCACGCTGGGGCGTGAACTGGAAAGTCAGCACGGCATCCGCTTCACCGTGGATGCCGACCTCGGTCGCGACACCGTGCAGCCTCCGTCTGGGTCCGCACCGCGCGCTGCCGACATCCCGGTCCTGCTCAAGGGTTATAACTGGATCGGCACCTATGGCGCCGATGGCCGTCTGACGACGGTCCACATCACCGGGCGCAACGGCGATGGACAGGATGCGGGCGACAGCCACAGGGGGAAGCCCCTGATCACCTACCGCAAACGGCCCCGCGCGCTGCCGGCCCGTTACGCGGGGTATCCGACCCAGTCGGTGTATCCGATCGACATTCCGGTAAAGCGATTGCGCGCGATGCGCAAGGGCGCGGACGTGACGCTCAACCTGCCCCGCGGCACATTCCTCCTGCGCCATGATCAGACCTGGGCACACCGTAATGGCGATACGACCTGGGCGGCCCGCCTCAGCGAAGCCAACTCCGGCTTGGCCTCACGCACCTTGCTCACGCTGACGGACGCTGCCCAGGTCGAAGGCCAGATCAATACACCCGACGGGCTGTATCTGGTCGAATCCGATGCCACCGGCCAATGGCTGATCGACCTTAAAGCCAGTGGCCTGCTGCCGGGCCGTCTGGATCAGGATGCCTCGCCGCCGTTCTTCCTGGCGCCACCCGCCGCGCCCACAATCACGGCCGGCGCGGGACCGGCGCAGGCCATAGGCGCCGCCGGACCCGGCGCTCTTCCCTCCCCGGCGACGGCCGCTCAGCAGACCCGGATCAATGTTCTGTTGCTGCTCCCGGCCAGCGGCCTGACCCCCAGTGGTCACGATGAAACCCGCCTGAACCTCCTGCTCGCGCTGGCCAATCAGGCGCTGCTGGACAGCCGCATCAGCGTTAGCCTGCAGTTGGCCGGCGTGGAACGTCTCGCACAGGCCGCCCAGGGCGACAATCATCAACTGCTGGTGCAGTTGAGCACCCAGCAGGCCGCCTTTGACCAGGTGCAAACGCTGAGGGAGCGCCATGCCGCCGACCTGGTGATGCTGGTGCATCCATTCTCGGCCAGCAGCGCAACGTCCAGTTGCGGTGAAGCCTGGGTCAATGGGTCGAATGCCACCGTGCTTTCGCCGGCGCTGTCCTATGCCGTGGTCAGTGACGGCCGCGCCGGTGGCTATTACTGCTCCAACTACACCTTGGCCCATGAACTGGGTCATCTGCTGGGCGCGGCCCACGATCGCCCGCACGCGGCCGTGGCCGGGCATTTTCCCTACTCGTTCGGGTACGGACTGCCGGGCCATTTTGGCGACATCATGAGCTATATCGATCCGGAAGCCGGACTCTATGCCAACCCCGAACTGCACGACTGCTTCGGTTTCGCCTGCGGCATCGCCATCGGCCAGCCCGGCGCCGCGGATGTGGCCAGCACGTTGCGACTGACCGCGCCCATCGTTGCCGGATTCGCGCCCTGACCTTTGCCCTTAACGCCCAGCAGGCGCTCTGCCTGATGCCCTGTGACGAGATCTCTGCCCCATGACGACGCACCCGTCCCCGCTCCGACAGACGACCGATCAGCCGGCCCCCGCCGGCCTGAAGCGCGAACTCTCAGGCCGCCATATCCAGCTGATCGCCATCGGCGGCTGCATCGGGACCGGCTTGTTCATGGGCTCCGGCAAAACCATTGCCATGAGCGGACCTGCAGTCGTCCTGGTCTACGCCGTGATCGGCTTCATGTTGTTTTTCGTCATGCGCGCGATGGGCGAACTCCTGCTGTCGAACCTGGCCTACAAATCCTTTGCCGATTGTGCCGAAGACCTGCTCGGCCCCTGGGCGGGCTTCGCGACCGGCTGGTCCTACTGGTTCGCCTGGATCGTGACCGCCATTGCCGAAGTCATCGCCATCGCCGGCTATTTCTCATTCTGGTGGCCTGACCTGCCGACCTGGGTTCCCGCGCTGGTCTCGGTGGCCGTGCTGCTGACCATCAACCTGCTGACGGTCAAGGCGTTCGGCGAGGTCGAGTTCTGGTTCGCGCTGATCAAGATCATCGCCATCGTGTGCCTGATCGGCCTCGGCCTGTCGCTGGTCGCCACCGGCTTCGTGTCACCCGAAGGCCATCAGGCCTCAATCACTAACCTGTGGTCGCACGGCGGCTGGTTTCCGAAAGGTGTGGCCGGGTTGCTAGGCGGCTTTCAGACCGCCGTGTTCGCCTTTGTCGGCATGGAAATCGTCGGCACGACTGCAGCAGAGGTCAAGGATCCGCAACACGTCATGCCGCGGGCCATCGACACCATCCCGATGCGGATTCTGATGTTCTATATCGGCACCCTGCTGGTTCTGATGATGGTGACGCCGTGGCCGAGCATTCCAGCCGATCGCAGCCCTTTTGTCGGCATGTTCTCCATGGTTGGCTTTGCCGGCGCAGCCTCGGTCGTCAATTTCGTCGTCGTCAGCTCGGCCCTGTCATCGACCAATAGCGGTATTTACTCGACCTCGCGCATGCTCTACGGCCTGTCATGGCACCGGGATGCCGCGCGCCTGTTCGGGCAGCTGTCGCGCCGCGGCGTACCCGTCAACGGATTACTGCTGGCTGCCATCCTGCTGCTGGCCGCCGCCGCGCTGCTGGCCAGCGGCGGCTCGGTCATGGACGCCTTCCAGACCGTCGGCTCCGTGGCTTCGCTGTTGTTCATCTACGTCTGGACAGTGATTCTGCTGTGTTATCTGGCTTACCGGCGGCGGCGCCCGGAGGCCCACGCCCGGGCGACATTCCGCATGCCTGCGGGTTACCTGATGACCGGCGTGGTACTGCTGTTTTTCGTGTTCCTGATGGTCGCGCTGGCGCTGGATCCCCAGACGCGGGTCGCCCTGCTGATTCTGCCGATCTGGTTTCTGCTGCTGGCAGGGGTCTATTTCGGCAAGATCCGCCGTGATCCGTATCATCTTCAGCGCCGGCGCCGTCATGCCGCTCGTGTTGCTGCCGAGCACGCCGCCGCGTCCGCTTTCCGCCGTCAATCTTCCTGAAACCCATTCAAGATCAGCTCATGGATGCTCTTACCCTGACCCGCCCCGACGATTGGCATCTGCACCTGCGCGATGGCGCCGCCATGCGCGACGTGATCGCCGATAGCGCGCGACAATTCGGCCGCGCCATCATCATGCCAAACTTGAAGCCGCCGGTTGTCTCGGTGGATGCAGCACTGGCCTATCGCCAGCGTCTGCGGGCTGCCCTGCCCGAGGGCAGCCGCTTCGAGCCGCTGATGGCCTTGTACCTCACCGACCAGACCACGGTCGAAGAGGTCCGCCGCTGTGCCGCGACAGAGGGCGTTATCGCCTTCAAGCTCTACCCGGCCGGCGCCACCACTCACTCCGAAGCTGGCGTCAGTCAAATCGAGGCGCTGTACCCATTGCTGGACGCCATGCAGGCCGAAGAGGTGCCGCTGCTGGTGCATGGCGAAGTGACGGATGCCGACATCGACATTTTTGATCGTGAGCAAGCCTTCATCGACCGGCATCTGTCGCCGATGATCGAGCGATTCCCCGCGTTACGAGTGGTACTGGAACACGTCACGACCCGCGAGGGGGTGGAATTCGTGCGCGATGCCCGCGATGGGGTCGCCGCGACCCTCACCGCGCACCACCTGCTCTTCAACCGCAATGCGATGCTGGCCGGCGGGATTCGACCCCATTTCTATTGCCTGCCGGTCCTGAAGCGGGAATCGCATCGACAGGCCCTGCTGACCGCCGCCACCAGTGGCAGCCCTAAGTTCTTTCTGGGTACCGACAGCGCACCGCATGCGCGTGGTCTGAAAGAAACCGCCTGCGGCTGTGCCGGCTGCTACACGGCACCTGCGGCGCTGGAGCTTTACGCCACGGCGTTTGATGCCGTCGGCGCACTGGATCGGCTGGAAGGTTTTGCGAGCCATCATGGCGCAGATTTTTATCGGCTGCCGCGCAATCCTGACTCGATCACCCTGCGCCGGACCGAGTGGCGTATACCCGAACAGTGCGCATTCGGCACCGACACCCTGACGCCGTTTCTGGCCGGTGAAACCCTGCATTGGCAACTGGCGGACCCGGGCTCCACCTAGTCTCAGCACGCCGCCATCCCTGGCCGCGGGGGCACCCGAGGCGGCCGTGGGGCGCCTGCCCTGTGGTAATATTCGCGATCTATTTGCTCTGCCAAACGACGCCCCGCAGGGGTTGTCCATCGATTCAACACTCATGCAAGAACACAAACTCACCCATCTCAAGCAGCTGGAGGCTGAAAGCATCCATATCATCCGTGAGGTGGCGGCCGAATTCGATCGACCGGTGATGCTGTATTCCATCGGCAAGGACTCGGCCGTGATGCTGCATCTGGCCATGAAGGCGTTCTACCCCGGCAAGCCGCCCTTCCCCCTGCTGCATGTCGACACGACCTGGAAATTCAGGGAGATGATCGCGTTTCGTGACCGGATGGCCCATGACCTCGGTTTCGACCTGATCGTCCATATCAATCCGGAGGGGGTGGCTCAAGGTATCGGCCCTTTCACGCATGGCAGCGAAAAACATACCGACGTCATGAAGACCGAGGCCCTGAAGCAGGCGCTGAACCAGTACCAGTTCGACGCCGCGTTTGGCGGTGCTCGCCGCGACGAGGAGAAATCCCGCGCCAAGGAACGTGTCTATTCGTTCCGCGACCGGCACCACCGCTGGGATCCCAAGAATCAGCGCCCGGAACTCTGGAACGTCTACAACGGCAAGGTCAACAAGGGCGAGAGCATCCGCGTCTTTCCGCTGTCCAACTGGACCGAGCTGGATATCTGGCAATACATCTATCTGGAGAACATCCCGATCGTGCCGCTCTATTACGCGGCCGAGCGCCCGGTGGTCAAGCGGGATGGCATCTGGATCATGGTCGATGACGCGCGCATGCCGCTGGAGCCGGGTGAGCAGCCGGAGATGAAGATGGTGCGCTTCCGCACGCTGGGCTGCTATCCGCTGACCGGTGCGGTCGAGTCCACCGCCAACACCCTGCCGGACATCATTCAGGAAATGCTGCTGACCACGACATCCGAACGCCAGGGACGTCTGATCGACCATGATCAGGCCGGTTCGATGGAAAAGAAAAAGAAGGAGGGCTATTTCTGATGGCACACCAATCCGACCTGATCGCCAGTGACATCCACGAATACCTCGCCCAGCATGAGCGCAAGGAACTGCTGCGTTTCCTGACCTGCGGCAACGTCGATGACGGCAAGAGCACCCTCATCGGCCGACTGCTGCATGACTCCAAGATGATCTATGAGGATCAGATTGCTGCCATTCGCAAGGACAGCGCGAAATTCGGCACCACCGGCGACGATTTCGATCCTGCGCTGCTGATGGACGGTCTGCAGGCCGAACGGGAACAGGGCATCACCATTGATGTGGCCTACCGCTATTTCTCGACCACGCGCCGCAAATTCATCATTGCCGACACACCCGGCCATGAGCAGTACACCCGCAACATGGCGACCGGCGCCTCGACCTGCGACCTGGCCATCATCCTGATCGACGCCCGCCACGGTGTGCAGACGCAGACCCGCCGGCACAGTTACATCGTATCCCTGCTTGGCATCCGCCACGTCGTCGTCGCCATCAACAAGATGGATCTGGTCGACTTCAGCGAAGCGGTGTTCAACCGCATCCGCGCCGATTATCTGGCCTTCGCAGAGAAACTGAATCTGCACGACATCCGTTTTCTGCCGCTGTCCGCCCTCAAGGGCGACAATGTGGTCAATCCCAGCCCGTCCATGCCGTGGTTCCAGGGACAGCCGCTGATGGAGTTGCTGGACACG
>CAYFNI010000056.1:0-7542 GCA_964344495.1 uncultured Methylococcus sp. | reverse complement strand
GGACACGATCGAGATTGCCGACGACCAGAACTTCGTCAACCCGCGGTTCCCGGTGCAGTACGTCAATCGGCCGAATCTGGATTTTCGCGGTTACAGCGGCACGGTGGCGGCTGGCATCTTCCGCACCGGCGATGCAGTCATGGCCCTGCCCTCGCGCAAGACCAGCCGGATCGCTTCCATCGTCAGCTACGACGGCGAACTGACGGAGGCCTTCCCGCCGCAGGCCGTCACCCTGACGCTGGAAGACGAAATCGACGTCAGTCGCGGCGACATGCTGGTGCGCCCCGATGATCTGCCGCTGCTGGAATCGCGTTTTCTGGCCCATATCGTCTGGATGACGGAGGCCCCGCTAACGCCCGGGCGCCAGTATCTGATCAAGCAGAACACCCGCTCGGTGACCGGCTCGGTGGCCCAGATACGCTACCGGATCGACGTCAACACCCAGGCGCATCACGCCGCAGCCCAGTTGCAGCTGAATGAGATCGGCCTCTGCGAAGTCGCCCTGAGCGCACCCATCGCATTCGACCCGTATACCGTTTGCAAAGGTACGGGCGCCTTCATCGTCATTGACCGGCTGTCGAATGTCACCATCGGCGCCGGCATGATCCTTGGCCTGTCCGACGCGGCTGAGGCCGAGGGTCCGGTGACGACCGAAGAGCGCGCTGCGCGCTTTGGCCAGATCGCCACCACGCTGCTGCTGACCGGTCCTGCGCGGGTCGAACGGGCCTGCGCCCTCGAGCGTGCCCTGTTCACGCTGGGCCACGCGGCGCTGGTGATCGACGATCCGACCCATGCCGCCCAGGCCGCGCTGATCGCCGCCCACGCGCAGCGAGCCGGTCTGATCTGCCTCTGTGCCGTCGACGTACCGCACGGGCTGAACTCGGCCTTGGCCGTCCCTGAGGGTCTGGAGACGTCCGAGCAGATGCTGGAGTGGCTCCGCGAGCAAGCGATCCTGCTGACCTGAACTCCACGCCTACGGCGTCATCCAGTAGCGCCGTGCCTGTTGCCGATAGGCATGGGGAGATGAGATCTCCCCATGGGCTGTGATCTCCAGCGTGACGGCACCACCATCGGCCGTCGTGATGGGCTCGCCGCCCAACGCCCGATAGCGGGCCAGCACCTCGGCCGCCGGAAACCCGTAGGCATTCAGATACCCAGCCGGTACCAGCACCTGGCGGGGATGTACCTGCTCGATGAAGCGCTGGGTCGATGAACTCCGGCTGCCATGATGCGGCGCCACCAATACCTCGGCGGCCAGGCTTTCGCTCGCGTGCTCGACCAGATACCGCTCGCCCTCGGCTTCAATATCGCCCGTCAGCATGACATGACGTCCTCCGGCCCGGATGAGCAGCACACAGGAGTTGTCGTTCGCTTTCCGTGCGGGCTCGATCGGCGCCAGCATCTCGAACCTGACACCGTCCCAGTCCCACACCTGCCCCGCATGGCAGGCTGTCAGACCGAGCGACGGCCAGCGATCGGGAACACTGCTGTATCCCCCGGCGATGGGCAGGGCGGCCTGCAATGAAAGGACGCCGCCGCTGTGATCGTTGTCGCCATGACTGACCACCAGCGCATCCACCTGGCGGATACCCCGCGCCTGCAGATAAGGCACCAGCACGGCGCTGCCCATATCAAAACTCGCACTCAGACGCGCGCCGGTGTCATACACCAGCGTTCGGTGGCGGGTCTCAACCACGGCTGACAAGCCCTGCCCCACATCCAGCAGCGTCAGGCGCACACCGCCGATCTCGGGCCGCGGCGGCTGATGCAACAGCGCCGGCAGCAGCATCAAGCCCCCCAACCCGCGCCTCGGAATGCCGCGTGGCGCCAGGAGCAGCAAGGTCCCCACGCCCGCCAGCAGCAGCGAGCCAACGGGCACCGCCGAATGCGTCCATTGTGCCCACGGCAGCGCCGCGAGCGCATCCAGCCACCCCCAGACGGTGGTCAGAATGGCCGCGCACAAGTGCAGAACGGCCACTCCGGCCGGTTCCGCGATCCACAGCAGCAACACGCCCAGCAACGACAGCGGAATCAGCAAGGTGCCGAGGATCGGGACCGCGAACAGGTTGGCTACGGGCGCCACCAGCGAAACCTGCCGGAAGAACAGCAGCAGCAACGGTGCCAGGGCGACCGCCGTGAAAAGATTGATCCGCCACAGCAACCGGAATGCCCCCGGCGCGTGCACACGGCCCTCGATCGCGAACAGAATCACGCCCACGGCGCCAAACGACAACCAGAACCCCGCGGCGAGCACTGCCATCGGCTGGACGATCAACACGGCCACCAGTGCAACGGCCAACACATGCACAACCCGTGACTGCCGCTTGAGCACGATCGCCAGCATGGCCACGGCGATCATGATCAGCGCGCGTTGGGTTGGAATGGAAAAATTGGCCAGCGCTGAGTAAAGCAAGGCGCCGATCAGTCCGACCATCGCGGCGATCTGAGGCGGCGCCAGCCGCCGCGCCGGCAGCCAGACTGCCAACCGCTGGGTCAGAAAGAACAGCAGCCCGGCCATCAGCCCGATATGCGAGCCGGAAATGGCGACCAGATGGGCGGTTCCAGTCCGTCGCAAGACCGACCATTGATCCGCGCTGATGCCGCTCTCGTTCCCCATGATGAGCGCCGTCAGCAGCCCCGCCACCGGAATGTCGCCCAGTACACTCTGCAGCCGCTCGAAGATCGACTGTCGCAGCCGGCCGACCCGGTCCGCAAGTGTCACCGGCCCCGAGATAGCAACAGTGTCGGGCGCCGCCTGCGCGTAGCCAACGCCACCGATGTGCGCCGCGAACAGCCACTGCTCATAGTCGAAACCGCCGGGATTGCTCATGCCCCGCGGCGGCCGCAGGCTGAGCTTTAACCGCCAGTGGTCTCCCGCGCGCACCGGCGGTAGCGCATCGTAGCCGCTGATGCGGAGCTTTGACGGCCAGCGTTCCGTTGGCGGCGCCAGCACCCGATCGACGCCGAAGTCAAAACGTTGGCCGCGTTCCAGTTGATCGGGGATATCCAGAACATGGCCTTCGACCAGCCATTCGCTGCGCACGGGTTGCGTCAGTCGGCCATCCTCCAGGGCGAGCGCTCCGATCAGGCCAGCCCAACCGAATCCGAGCACCAGCCCGGTCAGTGTCCAGGCTTTGAAGTAGGCCGGCACGGCCATAACCAACAGGACCAGCACCCATCCGATCGGCGCTGGTAACCATGGCAGTTGCTGGAGGAGTAGATCGCCGAGCACGAAGCCCAGTGCGAACCGCACGACGGCGGTATCCGGCCCGGGGGTATCGCTGTTCAGGCCGGCCATGCTAACCCGAACGCGCTGCCCGCAACCGGCCGTGCGCGGCTGCGTCGAACGGGTATCTGCGGGCCGTGCTAAACGGGATGCGGATCGGCTTCAGCGTCATCGCCTGGGCCGATCAGCGCCTAAAGCCGGCTGAAGGCGCGGCTGGCAGCGTCCAGCGTGGCCGCGATCACGCCCGGATCGTGACTGGAGGACACAAAACCGGCTTCGAAAGCGGACGGCGCCAGATAGACGCCCTCGTCAAGCATGGCATGAAAGAAGCGATTGAAGCGGGCCGTGTCGCAGGCCATGACATCGGCGAACGTGGCCACCGTCGACTGTTCGGTGAAAAACAGTCCGAACATGCCGCCCACCGCATTCACGCTGAGCGGAATGTCGGCAGCCAGGGCCCGTTCGCGAAGGCTTTCGACGAACGCCCGCGTCGTCTGACTCAGCCGCTCGAAAAAGCCGGGCTCGCTGATCAATTCCAGCGTCCGGAGACCCGCTGCCATGGCCACGGGGTTGCCGGACAATGTGCCTGCCTGATACACCGGACCGAGGGGCGCCAGGTGTTCCATGATGTCGCGCCGGCCTCCGAACGCGCCGACCGGCATACCACCGCCGATCACCTTGCCGAGCGTGGTGAGGTCGGGCTGAATGCCGTACAGCGCCTGTGCCCCGCCGAGCGCAACCCGGAACCCGGTCATCACTTCATCGAAAATCAGAACTGCGCCGAAGCGATCACACTGCTCTCGCAAGGTCTCGAGAAAACCGGGACGGGGCGGGACGCAGTTCATGTTGCCGGCCACCGGTTCGACGATCAGGCAGGCAATCCGCTCGCCGTACTGCGCAAACAGCGCGCGGACAGCGTCGGCATCGTTGTAGGCCAGCGTCAGGGTATGTTCGGCCAGGCTGGCGGGGACGCCGGGTGAACTGGGCACGCCCAGAGTCAAGGCACCGGATCCGGCCTTGACCAGCAAGGCGTCGGAATGGCCGTGATAACAGCCTTCGAACTTGACGATCAGATCGCGCCCGGTCGCTCCGCGCGCCAGCCGGATGGCGCTCATGGTCGCCTCGGTACCGGAGCTGACCATGCGCACCTGTTCCATGGAGGGCACCAGCGCGCGGATTTTCTCGGCCATGACGGTTTCGATCACCGTCGGCGCGCCGTAACTGAGGCCCCGATCGACCGCCTCGTGCACGGCCTTGAGCACCTCGGGGTGAGCATGCCCCAGCACCATCGGTCCCCAGGAACCGACATAGTCGATATAGCGTGTCCCGTCGGCCGACCAGAGGTAAGGGCCCTGGGCATGGTCAATGAAGACCGGCGTGCCGCCGACACTCTTGAAGGCCCGGACCGGTGAATTCACGCCGCCGGGAATGACGGTCTTGGCCTGCTGGAACAGGGTTTCGTTACTGTGGGAAGACATGCGCGCGTATCCGGTCAGAGGCTGGCCGACTCAAGCGAAGGGTCGGCAACGGGTTTCTGGAAAGTGGCCGTATCAGGCCTTCGGCAGCGTGACGCCGCACTGGCCCTGGTATTTGCCGCCGCGGTCGCGGTAGGAGGTCTCACAGACTTCATCCGCGCCGATGAACAGCATCTGCGCCACACCCTCGTTGGCGTAGATCTTGGCCGGCAAGGGCGTCGTGTTGGAGAACTCCAGCGTCACATGGCCTTCCCATTCAGGCTCCAGCGGCGTGACATTGACGATGATGCCACAGCGCGCATAGGTGCTCTTGCCAAGGCAGATCACCAGCACGTCGCGTGGAATGCGGAAATACTCGACCGTCCGCGCCAGGGCAAAGGAGTTCGGCGGAATGATGCAGACATCCTGCTGCACATCGACAAAGCTGCTGGCATCGAACGACTTCGGATCGACCACCGCCGAGTTGATGTTGGTAAAGATCTTGAACTCGTTCGAGCAGCGCACATCGTAGCCATAGCTGGACGTACCGTAGGAGATGCGCTTGCCGTCCGTGTGCTCGCGCACCTGCACCGGCTCGAACGGTTCGATCATGCCATGCGCCTCGGCCATGCGACGTATCCAGCGATCGGATTTGATACCCATCAGTCATTCACCACTGAGATCGTTGGAAAGCGGGCACTGTAGTCCCGGGCCTTGAGGGCCAGTCGTGCAGTCATTTTCCGGGCGATGTCGGTATAGCTGCGGGCGACCGGGCCGTCGGGGTCGGCGATGACAATGGGATGCCCGCTGTCGGCGCGCTCACGAATGGCCAGATCCAGCGGCAAGGCGCCCAGTAATTCGGTCCCGTACTTGGCCGCCATCTTCTCGCCCCCGCCCTGACCGAAGATGGGTTCGGCATGGCCGCAGTGGCTGCAGACATGCACGCTCATGTTCTCGACCAGTCCCAGCACCGGCACGTTGACCTGCTGGAACATGCGCAGGCCTTTCTGGGCATCCAGCAAAGCAATGTCCTGTGGCGTGGTCACAATGATCGCACCCGACACCGGAATCTGTTGCGACAGCGTCAGCTGGATATCGCCAGTCCCGGGGGGCAGGTCGATCAACAGGTAATCGAGGTCGTCCCAGTCGGTCTGATTCAGCAATTGCTGCAAGGCGCCAGTCACCATCGGGCCGCGCCAGATCATGGGCTGATCTTCGTCGACCAGGAACCCGATCGACATGGCCTGCAAACCAAAAGCCTGTTTCGGCACGATCCGGTTGCCCTCGCGAATGTCGGGCCGCCCGCCCAGCCCGAGCATATGCGGCAGGCTGGGGCCGTAAATATCGGCATCCAGCACGCCCACCCGCGCGCCATCCGCGACCAGTGCCGCGGCCAGATTGATGGCGGTGGTGGATTTGCCCACCCCACCCTTGCCGGATGCCACCGCCACGATGTTGCGGACGCCCGGCATCGGTTTGAGGGATTTCTGGACCGCATGCGACACAACCTTGAGCGCCACGTCCACGTCCACCTGACGGGCACCGGTATCGGTCCGGATCTTGTCGGCGAGCACCTCACGCATCACGGGGTGGAACCCGGCGGCCGGATAACCCAGGGCCAGTTGGAGTTCGACCCGGTCACCCTCCACCGCGATAGACCGCACCATTCGGCTGGTCACCAGATCCTGCCCCAGATAGGGGTCGATCCAGCCCTTGAGGCTGTTTTCCACATCCGTTTGGCTGATAGTCATCCCGTCACTCGTCCGCTACGAAAAAGCGCCAATTTTACACAAGATCCACGAGCCCTCTGGCCGTGACCCTGAAGATGCAAGGGCGATGACAGCGCATGCCCGCCCTGCTGGATGGACCGCAACTCAGCGCATCCGATCCAGTTGCAGCTCGTTCTGCCGGTTAGGGGTGGTGTTCTGTTGCCCAGCGGCGCTCAACTCCGCCTTGTGGCGCACCCGCATCTCAGAATAGCCGGTGAACGTGGCCATGAACATAAGAATGCCGATTGAGGACGCCCAGAGGCGATCGGGTTCTTTCACCCAGAACAGCACCCATTTGGGTTTGACCAGACCGATCAGAAACACGACCGGAGACAGCACGACGAGGATAAGCAGCAGTTTAATCACGGTTGACCTCTTGATTGAGTTGCGATGAGCGTGGGTTAGACCGACGCGGAGCAAGACGTTCCGAACGCTATCCGCTGTACGAGAGCGGCCGCTACGCCGGCCGCCTGCATGACACACCCATAGCGTCCTGATGGCCGCACCATTTTACCCCGGGCAGCCGACGAGGAGGAGCGACAGTCATGGAGTGAGCGAGGCATCCAGAACGGGGGGGTAACGGAGCGGTTGCATCCACCTCAGCCCACCGGTGGATGCGTGCCCGTCTAAGTGATACGTTTCTAAACCATTTTTAAGAGTTTTAGTACGTATTCTGATGAACTATATATAGCACTCATGTGCACTTTTAAGTCATCCACATGGGGTCAGAGTCCGGTATTCCACGTTCAATGAAAGTGTCTTCAGAAATGGGGACTGGGAATATCCTCTTCAGCGTTGATTTATGGGTATCGGCACCTTTGGGTTTGGGTACAAGGATCTCGGCTACGCTATAAGTCGGTAAGAGGCTTTCCCAGAACTAATACCAACCCCGTCCAGACAAAGGTTTCAGACACGCACATTACAAATCAATGGGTTGTGATTTGTTCAGTAAGGACTACTCATGGAAGACGAAGTGGGGTTTTGGGGTACCCCAGAATAAGGTTGCTAACCTACTATGACGCGCGTACCCTCACAATGTAGCTTGCTTCACGACCTTGCGGCAAGCCATCAGTGTGGCAATAAAAAATAACGT
>CAYFNI010000055.1:0-15372 GCA_964344495.1 uncultured Methylococcus sp. | reverse complement strand
TATTCAGTCTTATCGGCGTCCATGAGCTATCCTCGCTCGTCTTTGAGGGTTGGCCTAATTAACGGCTGTCTCTGCGGGCGGAAGTATCTGGACTATCCCCGCAGGCTTCAGGATTATTTGTAGGGATTCAATCTCAGATTCATGGGGCCACAAGGGGAAAGGGGCGGGATTCGTCGAACGAAGCGAACGGACGGGTCATCAGGGTAAAGACCCCGTGCCAGAATGGCTGGCGACCTCACCCAGTGGGTCAAGTCAGCTAGTAGCGCAGAACGGGTAATGTGGTGGCGTTAATTAAAAAGCCGGTTATGAGACTCATAACCGGCTTTGATCAGCCTTTCAATGCTGCAATACCTTTTTTATTCAAGGTTTGCATGCCGTCCACGCATTTCCTCTTCCGGGATGCCTTTCTCATGAATGATATGAGAAATAGTGGCCTCCAGAAAAATCAATGTGGAAAGTTCAAAGACAGTGCCCATGGGCATGCCGACGACTTTTCCATACATGTCAGGCTTACCGATCGGGATGACGGTGTTCGACATGTCTCCGAGGGTGGAGCTGGTTCTGGAAGAGATCAGAACGATCTCTGCACCGAGCTCCTTGGCGCGCTTGGCGAACGCAATCATGGTTTCGGTCTCACCCGAGCCAGAAATGACGATCAGCAGATCACCTTTCTGGAGGCTTGGGGTGACAATCTCGCCCACGACAAAGACGTTGTAACCGCCGTGCATGAGTCGCATTGCAAAGAAGCGTGCGACCAAGGCAGAACGACCGGCGCCAGAAATGAAAATTCTGGACGCCTTGTCGACCATGGCGGTCAACTGTTTATCATAGCTTGATTCCGTTGCATCAAGGATGCTGGTGATCTTGTCTATGATGAGTCGACGATGCGCCATGTTATGCGGCCTCGATCAATTCGCGGATTTCACGGGCAGAGTCAGCGGGAGATGCTGCGCCATAGATGGCGGCGCCCACGACAACGATACCAGCGCCCGAGCGAGCAACTTGCTGTGCAGTGGCTTGCTTGATGCCGCCAGCAACAGAGATGCGAACCGGAAGACCCAGTTTGGCAACCAGCTGGAGGTCAGCGAACGGGGTCTGACCAGCTGCCTGTGCGTCAAGACCGGTGTGAACGCCGATGATCTGAGCGCCGAGCTTTGCGGATTCGCGAGCACAACCAGCCTTGTCCGGAACATTGATCAGGTCAACCTGAACTTCAGCATTGTATTTGTTGGCCGCTTTGATGACGCCAGCAATGGTCGGCAGACCAGATACGCCGAGTACGGTGCAGATGTCAGCGCCCGCTTCGTAGAAAGGAGCGGCTTCGTATTCGCCTGCATCCATCGTCTTCAGGTCAACAAGCAGCAACTTGTTAGGGAACTTTCTGCGCAGTTCCTTGACGAGGCCCAGACCGTTGGCCTTGATGTTCGGCGTGCCGATCTCAAGGATGTCAACATACGGTGCTGCCAGGGTAGCGAGCTTGAAGGTGGTTGCGTTGTCCAGGGAGTCGAGGGCCAACTGAATTAATGGTCTTGCCATGTTATCTCTCCGATTGTTTATGGTTGGTTAATTGCTCGCAAAAGATGCATTCCCGAAATGCACTGTATCCGAATTTAAGATGGTAGCCGAAAGAATGTCAATACACGCTGAGTCTTAAGCTTGGCTCGTTGTGGCTCGTCCCGAATGGCGGGGCGAGCCAAAAGGTTGCGGCTTACGGGGTCGGTGGACTCAGTAGTCTGGCAGCTGGCTAGTGCCTCAGCTCAGGCAGCCAGCCCCTGTGCCTTGAGGTATTTGCTTACGCCAGTTTCAGCAGCGGGCTTGGCGGGTTCGGGCAGAGCACTCAAGTATTTGTCAACGCCGGTGGCTGCCTTGGCCGGGGCCGCAGCGGGTGCTGCTGCTACGGGGGTTTCACTGGCGACGACAGTCTTGAGATATTTGGCAACGCCAGTTTCGGCTTTCGCTGGCGCTGAGGGGGGCAGTGCCTTGATGTAGCGGGCTACGCCGGTTTCGTTGGCAGCGGCTGCTTCAGGCAGGTTGCTGATGTAGCGAGCTACGCCGGTACCGCCTGCATTCGCGACATTGGCCGGTGCGGGCGCTGCCGCAGGGGCGGTTGCAGCGGAGCCCGGTTTGCGCATGAACCAGAATCCGGCCAAGGCTGCCCCAGCGGCCATCAGGATCATCGGCAGATTGGATGATTCTTCTGTCTTGGGAGCGGCGCTGATGCTCGGCTCGGACTTGCTGCTGGAGGAGGATGAACTGACAGGGGCCGCTTGGGAAGCGCTCGAGCTCTTCGTGGCTTCGGCATGCTTCGCGATCAGATCAGCGTCCTGCTTGATGATTTCGGGCTGGAAGTCTGCAGCCGGGTACTGTGTCTCGGCGATTGCAAGCGGGCTGGCAATCATCAAGGCGACGAGGACACTTTTGGTCAGATTGTGGAGTTTCACGTTTTTCCCCTCTGAGTTTTCTGGAAGTGGTTATGACCTGTCGGGCAGGGAGCGGATTTTCGCCTCGTCCTAGTATAAGGTTGCGGTGGGGCAAATGGAATATGTGCGTGTCCGCGGTGAAAGGCTTCGGTCGCAGGGGCCTGACTCACCTCTTTGGCCGGAACTAACAGGTCACTGTGAAGGGTCAAGTCCCAGTACAGACGGGAGATCGGCCATGTGGTGGAAGACGGTTGCGCCGGCTTGCTGCAGGTGGATGCCCGCATCGTGGGGGGCGAATCCGAATGGATGCATGCCGGCAGCGAGTGCGGCTTGTATGCCGAGCGTGTGATCATCGATCACGGCGCAGGCGGACGGGGATACGCCCATGGCGCGGGCGGCGTGCAGTAGCAGGTCGGGTTCGGGTTTCCAGCGATCGCAATCGTAGGCGCTGAAGATCCGGCCTGAGAAATGATCGATCAGGCCGGTGACGCGCAGGCTGATCTGCATTTTTTCGTGTGGTCCATTCGACGCCACGCAAAACGGGATATTCAGCTTGCCAAGCAGTTCGGCTACGCCGTCCATTGGCTCTAGCCTCTGCTCGAAGGCGGTGGCCATGCGTTGGCGAATGGTCTGGATAAAGTCGTGCGGTGCGGGACGCCCCATCCAGTCTTCAATGATTCGGACGGTATCCGCCATTTTGCGCCCGGCGAAGTGTTCCAGCGCATCGTCAAGCGTAATGGTGAGACCTAGTTCTGCTACGCACTCGATGAGAGCCGTATTGCCGACACGTTCGCTGTCCACCAGCGTGCCATCGCAGTCGAAAATCACGGCCTGAATGGATGGTGAGGTCATCATGGTGGCGTCAAAGCGGTTCGAGTTTGGCATAGGCCAGCATGAGCCATTTGATGCCCGCGTCCTCGAAATTGATCTGCACGCGTGCCTGGTTTGCTTCGCCTTCAGCTTGCAGCACGATGCCCTCGCCAAATTTGGGATGCCGGACGCGTTGGCCGATCCGAATGCCTGACTGGGGCGTGTGGTCGGTCATCGTGGGGCTGGCATGGGCGATGGGCTTTGCTCCACCCCGCAGGCGTACCTCTTCCAGGTGCTCCGGGGGAATTTCCCGGAGGAATCGCGATGGCCGGGGATAAGTTTCTTTGCCGTACAGCCGTCTCGATTCGGCATGGGTGATACATAGCTTTTGTCTGGCGCGGGTCAGGCCGACGTAACACAGGCGTCGCTCTTCCTCCATGCGTTCCGGGTTTTCGAGGGACTGCATGCTGGGAAACAGGCCTTCCTCGAGCCCCACCAGAAAGACTTGATCAAATTCCAGTCCTTTGGCCGCATGCAGCGTCATTAACTGGACACAGTCCTGCCACTCGGGTGATTGGCCTTCGCCTGCTTCCAGCGAGGCATGGGCAAGGAACTGATCCAGGGCCGAAAGTTCTGTGTCGAGCGTGGGGTCCAGCTCGAATTGCCGGGCGGCGTTGATCAGTTCCTCAAGATTTTCGAGACGCTGTTCAGCCTGCTCACCGCGTTCCTTGCGGAAATGATCCAGCAGGCCCGATCCGTCGATGACCCATTTGATTTTTTCCCACAGATCGCCCTGTCGGGTCTGGTCTCGGAGCGCCCGAATCAGGTCGCGGAACTGAGTCAGCGGTTTTTGCGCTCGCGGCGGGAGTGCGTCGTCGCTGCAGAGCCGTTCGAGTGCAGTCCAGAGTGAAACCTGTTCATGTTTGGCCAAGTCGCGCAGGAGATCGAGGGTTTTGGCGCCAATGCCACGCGTCGGTGTATTGATGACCCGCTCCAGTGAGGCGTCATCCTGCGGGTTGCCGGTCAATCGCAGGTAAGCCAGGGCATCTTTAATTTCGGCCCGCTCAAAAAAGCGGAGTCCGCCATAGACCCGATAGGGGATGCGCATGGCCAGCAGCTTTTCCTCGAATTGTCGGGATTGCGCATTGGATCGGTACAGGATGGCCGTGTCATGTCGGGCATGCCCGTCCTCAATCCAGCGCTGAATCCGGTTGACGACGAAGTAGGCTTCATCCTGCTCGTTGAAGGCACTGTAGACTGATATCGGCTCGCCGGAGCCGAATTCTGTCCATAGGTTTTTGCCCAGCCGATGGATGTTCTGGGCGATCAGTGCGTTGGCCGCTGCCAGAATGTGTCCGGTCGAGCGGTAGTTTTGCTCCAGGCGGATCAGCGCATGTTCAGGGTAGTCCCGTTGGAAATGCTGGAGGTTTTCCACCAGCGCTCCCCGCCAGCTGTAAATGGACTGATCGTCGTCGCCAACGGCAAAGAGGTTGTGCCGGCGCTTGGATAAGAGCCGCAGCCAGGCATACTGAATGTGGTTGGTATCCTGAAATTCGTCCACCAGGATGTGCTGGAATTTGCTCTGATAAAAGTCGAGCAGCTCCGGCGTATCCCGCATCAGTTCGTATACGCGGAGCAGGAGTTCGGCGAAATCAACCAGTCCCGAGCGATTGCAGAGTTCTTCGTAAGCCCGGTAAATGCGGATCATCTGTTGTTCGAAAGGGTCATCTGCGGGGGGCAGGTGGTGTGCTCGGCGGCCTTCCTCCTTATGCGCATTGATGAACCATTGGGCCTGACGGGGTGGCCAGCGGGTTTCGTCGATTTCGAGGGTTTTGAGCAGGCGGCGTATGACCCGTTGCTGGTCATCGGAATCCAGAATCTGGAATCCATCCGGAAGTTGCGCATCACGCGCATGCCGCCGAAGCAGGCGATGGGCCAGCCCGTGGAAGGTGCCAATCCAGAGTTCGCGTGCAGACACATTCAGGAGCGATTCAATGCGAGTGCGCATCTCGTTGGCGGCCTTGTTGGTGAATGTGACCGCGAGAATGCGTTGCGCGCCCACGGCTTCGGCTTCAAGCAGCCAGGCGATGCGGTGCACCAGTACGCGTGTCTTTCCACTGCCGGCACCGGCCAGAACCAGCAGGGCGGGGGCATCGGAACAGACCGCCTGACGCTGCTCCGGGTTCAGGGGCTCGATGATTGAGGTGACGTCCATTTGCCCATTCTAGCGGAATCGCCTTGCGCGACATCGGTCAAGGCTGGACAATTCGCGGCTGTGGTTAGTTCAATCTGCGAGGAGAGGGTGATGAGTTTCAATTTTGAGAAAGCCATGAAGCGGGAATTCAATGTGGGTGCCAAGGAGCAGCGTATTCGCTACGGTGTGGGTATCGGGATGCTTTTGATTTCCGTTTTTCTGGCCAATATTCTGCTGTTATTAATCGGACTGGTTTTGGTGGTTACCGCAAAGCTTCAGTGGTGCCCTGCCTATTCAGGCTTGGGTAAATCGAGTGTCGAACCCGGAGAACAGGCGCCTTCGGCCGCGCATCATTGATGAATTATTGAGTCACCCGTCCCCGTTTGGGCTGACTCAGAAGGCCCCAGCATGACGACTTCTCTGGTCGTCATGCTGGGGCCTTTGTTTTTCTGGCAGTCCGTGCTCTGCGGTGAGGCTGCGGCATTGATCAGTTCTTTACTGCCGACCAGTGCCTGTTCGGGTAAGTATTTATCTTGAGGTATATCCACTTATTTAAATCCAGCCCTCTTTCTCTTGTGGGGGTCTTCATGGCTTCTGCTTCGTGGGGCCGTTGACTGTCGGCCAGCAGGCACTGGAATCCCAGTCTCCCGTGCTCCGGCAATAGTCCCTTTCTCTCCAATCACTTGACGGCCAACCAAAGCCATCAAATCGCTTGACTTGCCTTGTTGAGATTCATATATTCGCGCACAGGTGGTGGATTGTGGGAATTGTTGGTTTAAAGTGGGGATGTCGGGCAAATGTTCCGGGGCGTGAGTTCAATCAGCTTGGACGACAAGGGGCGGCTCGCCGTGCCTACGCGCTACCGTGCGGAACTGGGTGATTGCTGCGATAACCAGATTGTCGTGACGGTGGGGCTGGATAAGTGCCTGCTGGTGTACCCGCTGCCCGAGTTTGAGGACATCGAGCGCAAGCTGGTGAAGTTGCCCGCGCTGAACAAAAAGGCGAAACGTCTGCAGCGCCTGTTGGTGGGGCACGCCACTGAATGTGAGATGGACGGTCAGGGCCGATTTCTGATTTCGGAACCCTTGAGAAAATTCGCCGGACTTGATCGGAAGGTCGTTCTGATCGGGCAGGGAAATAAGTTTGAGATTTGGGATGAGGCGGGTTGGACCCAGGCCCGTGACGAATGGATTGATGAGGAATTGGCAGATGACGAGCCGTTGCCGCCGGAACTCCTTGGTCTGTCCTTATAGATGGCGCATGGCACAGAAGTTCAGGTGAGCCATAGGCCGGTTCTGCTCACCGAGGTGCTGAGAGGTCTGGCCCTTGATGCAGACGGATGGGTAGTCGATTGCACCTTTGGTCGGGGTGGCCACAGTCGGGCGATCCTGTCCCAGCTCGGTCCCGCGGGCCGATTGCTTGCGTTGGATCGTGATCCTGAGGCAGTCGCATCGGCAGAAGCCGACCAATTGAGAGCGGATCCGCGCGTGACACTGGTTCATGCCGCGTTCTCGGAGTTAAGGCAGCGGGTCAGTGATTGGGGTGGGCTAGGGCGCGTGTCGGCGGTCTTGATGGATCTTGGGGTGTCATCCCCGCAGTTGGACCGAGCCGAGCGTGGATTCAGCTTTCTCAAAATCGGCCCGCTGGATATGCGGATGAATCCGACAGAAGGCGAGTCAGCGGCGGAGTGGTTGGCAACAGTTCGTGAAGATGAATTGGCCCATGTGCTCTGGACGTATGGCGAAGAGCGTTATGGCAGACGGATAGCAAAAGCGGTGGTATCACGGCGGCAGAATCAGCCGATCCTCACAACCCGCGAGTTGGCGGATCTGATCGAGCAAGCCGTGCCCTCGCGCGAAAAGGGTAAACATCCGGCCACGCGAAGTTTTCAGGCGATCCGGATCCACATCAACCAAGAGTTGACGCAAGTGGAGTCGGTGTTGGAGCAGAGTCTTGACGTGTTGCGGCCTGGCGGACGTCTTGCCGTGATCGCCTTCCACTCGCTGGAGGACCGGATCGTCAAGCGATTCATGCGCGATGCCGAGCGCGGCTGGACGGCCGAGCAGGCCAAGAGTCTGGTTCCCGTGAATGCATCGCCCAGGCTCAAACGGGCATCCGCTGCCATCAAGCCGGGTCAAGAGGAGTTGGCTATCAATGTCAGGGCACGAAGCGCAGTGTTGAGGGTCGCGGAGAAAATCGAGCCATGAAGGTGTTGTTATTGCTGGTACTGATTGCCGTGGGTTCGGCCCTGGCCGTGGTCTACATGAAGTACAAGACCCGGCTGATGTTCTCTGAAGTCCAGCATTTGCAGTTGGTCAACGAAGGATACGACGAAGAGTTGGCCCGTTTGCAGTTTGACCAAAACCAGTGGTCGGAGCGCGAACGGATTGAGCGCGAATCACAAAGCCGGCTGCACATGATGCAGCCTGACCAGAACCAGATTATTTCCATCAAACCCTGAATGTAGGGGGATGCCATGCAGATTATCCGACCGACACAAGCCAAGTCCGATCACAGTCTCCGCTGGCGTGCCCTCTTGGGTATCCTCCTGACCTCGCTTTCGGTGCTCATCGGACGCGCGGTTTACTTGCAGGTGCTCGACAAGCAGTTTCTCAAGCATCAGGGCGACTTGCGTCATGTGGGCATCATGCCCGTATCGGCTCATCGGGGCCGCATCACCGACCGCAATGGTGAAATTCTTGCCGTCAGCACCCCGGTCAAATCCATCTGGGTCAACCCCAGCGAGTTCCTGAAGGGTAGCCTGCCGGCGGACAAAGTCCGGGCGCTGGCCACGCATCTGGGGTTGAAGCAGGACGAGTTGCTGCATCGCATTGGCGACGATGAGCGTCGCCTGTTCGCCTACCTCAAGCGCCGCATGAACCCGGAGCAAGCAGACCAGATCATCGGGCTGGGCCTGCCGGGCATCTATGCCGAACGCGAATACAAGCGCTATTACCCGACCGGTGAGGTGTCCGCTCATCTGCTGGGGCTCACCAATGTGGATGGTCAGGGTCAGGAAGGCATGGAACTGGCCTACGATAGTGCCCTGAAAGGCATTGATGGCTCCCGTCGTGCCGTCAGGGACGGCAAGCGGCGCATTATCGAAAAGATGGAGGAAATCCGACGCCCGGTACCTGGCAGGGACTTGGCGCTGAGCATAGATGCTCGCCTGCAATACATCGCGCACCGGGAACTGAAAGCCGCCGTGGCCGAACACAAGGCTCGCTCGGGGAGTCTGGTGCTGATGGATGCCCGCACGGGTGAAGTGTTGGCGATGTCCAACCAGCCGGCCTTCAATCCCAATAGCCGCGGCAAGGTGTTGCCGGACATTTCCCGCAACCGCGCCATCACCGATCTGTTTGAACCCGGCTCGACCATGAAGCCCATGGCTGTGGCGTGTGCACTGGAGCTTGGGCTGACGCATCCGAACACCGTCATCAACACCAACGGCGGCATGATGCACGTCGGCAGCAACGTAGTGAAGGATGTTCACAGTTACGGCTCGATGGACGTCACCAAGATTCTGCAGAAGTCCAGCAACGTTGGCGTGAGCAAGATTGCCCTTGCGGTACCGCCGCGCAAATTCTGGGCTTTCTACCATAACCTCGGCTTTGGCCAGCCGCTGGAAACCCATTTCCCGGGCGAAGCCAAGGGCCGCTTGTCCGACTACCACGGCTGGAGCGCTTTCGAGCAGGCTACCTTGTCGTTCGGCTACGGCGTGTCCACCTCCGTACTCCAGTTAACGCGTGCCTATACTGCGTTGGCCAACGATGGGCTGATGCCGATGACCAGCCTGACTCGTCTGGATCAACCGGCTGATGCGCATCAGATCATGTCGGCCAAGACCGCCTCGACCATCCGCGGCATGCTGGAGAAAGTGGTGTCCAAGGAAGGTACCGCCATTCAGGCGGCAGTGCCGGGCTATCGCGTTGCCGGCAAGACCGGTACCGTCAAGAAGCTGAGCGCACGCGGCTACACGGCCTCCAAATACAACGCTGTATTTGCCGGGATTGCGCCGGCGACCAATCCGCGTCTGGTCATGGTCGTCATGATTGATGAGCCATCAGCCGGCGAGTACTACGGCGGCGTCGTGGCGGCACCGGTGTTTTCCCGTGTGATGCAGGAATCCCTTCGCATCCTCAACATCGCGCCCGATCAGCCGGTGGCTCCGATCATGGCTGCACGGCAGGACGGGCCTGCATGAATGCCGATTCGCCCGGCTTGACGGCCGGCGTTTCGCTGCGCACGTTGCTGTCCGGTTTTACGGAAGGGTCCGCCGTCGTCCCAGACCTGACCGTTTCAGGGCTGCAGCTTGACAGCCGGGCCGTCCAGGCGGGCGATCTGTTTGTGGCCCTGCAGGGTCATCAGGCCCATGGGCTGACCTATGCCCCTCAGGCGGTCAAATCAGGGGCTGTGGCGATTATCTATGAACCAGCCGGAGCCGGGGAGCGGGCGGCCATGAGCGGTATGCCGGTGCCTCAAATTGCCGTTCCCGCACTGGCCGAGAAGCTCGGATACTTGGCGGATAGGTTCTTTGATCAGCCGTCCGCCGCTCTGCGGGTCATCGGCGTGACCGGCACCAATGGCAAAACCTCCTGCAGCCATTTTCTTGCCGAAGCTCTGTCCGCGCAGGGTAAGGCAGGTGTGGTTGGCACCTTGGGTTGGGGCGTGCCGGGCAGACTGCGGGATACCCACCACACCACGCCCGATGCGATCGAAGTCCACCGGCTGCTCAGACATATGCAGGCAGAGGGCTTTGCGGCGGTGGTCATGGAGGCTTCATCGCATGGCCTGAGTCAGGGCCGGCTGACGGGTGTCCGGTTCATGGGCGCCCTGTTCACCAATTTCACCCGCGACCATCTCGACTATCACGAGACCATGGCGGCGTACCTTGAGAGCAAACTTCACCTGCTGGAGTGGCCGACGCTGGAGTTTGTGGTTTTCAATAACGATTCCCCCTTTGCCGAACCGATCAGGGCCCGGCAGCGTGATAGCGTTCGCTACCTTGGTTTCGGGGCTGAGGCTGAAAGTACAGGTCAGAGCGATGCACTGATCACCCACGGAGAGGTGGTTCATGAGTCGGATGGCATTCGGTTCAGGGTGCGCTACCAGGGGCAATCGGAAACGCTCAAGGTGCCGGTCTTCGGCGACTTCAACGTGGAAAACATCACCGCTGTCCTGGCGGTGATGATCTGTTTGGGCCACGACTTTCGGGAAGCGATCGATGCGCTCGGGCGGGTTGCACCGGTCCCGGGCCGCATGGAGCCCTGCGGTGCGGGCAGTCCCGGGGTGGTGATTGACTACGCCCATACGCCCGATGCGCTGGAGAGCGTGCTCGGCAGCCTGCGCACCCATTGTCGCGGGAAGTTGTGGGTCGTATTCGGCTGCGGTGGAGATAGGGACCGGGGCAAGCGGCCGCAGATGGGCGCCGTGGCCGAGCGGCTGGCGGATGTCATCATCCTGACCGATGACAACCCCCGCGGCGAGGACGGGGATGCCATCGTGCACCAGATACTGGCCGGCATTGGACGCCGGGACGTACTGGTCGAGCGGGATCGGTTGGCCGCCATCCGGCATGCGCTGACGCACGCCGGCCACGATGACTTGATCCTGATCGCGGGCAAAGGGCATGAAAACACGCAGGAGATCAAGGGCATCAGGCATCACTTCAGTGATCGTGAGGCTGTTGAGGGTATTCTCGGGCGCCCGGTCGAGCCTGTGCGCGCCCGAGTCAACTAGAGAGAATCATGCACGATTCATTCATGAAATATATTAAGGATGGAGGCGCGGCGCCGATGCGACGGCTTGCCAGCCCGATTCCGCCAAGACGACTGACGAGGACATCATGCTGTTAATGCTGGCCGATTGGCTGACCGGATACTACGAAGGTTTCCGGGTCTTTAAGTACCTGACCTTCCGGGGCATTCTTGGCATCCTGACGGCCCTGATGGTGGCGCTGGTTGTTGGGCCCGCGATGATCCGCCAGCTGAGCAAGTACAAGATCGGGCAGAGTGTGCGTGACGATGGTCCACAGTCGCATTTCTCAAAGGCGGGCACACCGACCATGGGCGGTGCGCTGATTCTGGTAGCGGTGGCCTTGAGCACCCTGCTCTGGGCAGATCTGAGCAACCGCTATATCTGGGTAACGCTGTTGGTGACGTTGGGCTTCGGCATCATCGGCTTCATCGATGATTACCGGAAGCTGGTCCTGCGCAACAGCAAAGGGCTGGCCGCACGGCATAAGTATCTGGGGCAGTCCGTGATCGGCATTGGCGCGGCAACCTTTCTTTACACATCCGCCACCGTGCCGGCCGAGACCACGCTGATCGTGCCCTTCTTCAAGCAATTTGCCTGGAGCATGGGTCTGGCCTATCCGGTACTGGTGTATTTTGTGATCGTCGGCACCAGCAATGCGGTGAATCTGACGGATGGGCTGGACGGACTGGCGATCATGCCCACGGTGCTGGTATCGGGAGCCTTGGCCATTTTCGCGTATGTGTCCGGCAATGCGGTGTTTGCGGACTACCTTGGCATTCCCCATGTGCCGCTGGCGGGTGAGCTGGTCATATTCTGTGCTGGACTGGTTGGCGCGGGACTGGGCTTCCTCTGGTTCAATACCTATCCGGCCATGGTGTTCATGGGCGATGTCGGCGCACTCGCGCTGGGGGCTGCGCTGGGAACAGTGGCCGTGCTGGTGCGGCAGGAGATCGTGCTGGTGATCATGGGGGGGGTGTTCGTGGTCGAAACCCTATCCGTCATGATTCAGGTTTTGTCCTTCAAGCTCACCGGGCGGCGCGTGTTTCGGATGGCGCCGATTCATCACCATTTCGAGTTGAAAGGCTGGCCGGAGCCGCGCGTGATCGTCCGCTTCTGGATCATATCGGTCATTCTGGTTCTGTGCGGGCTTGCCACCCTCAAGCTGAGATAGGCCGATGACCCAGACCACACTTGTCACCGATACGGCGGATACACTGGCTCCCTTGGGGCTTGGCCGGAACTCGGCGGTATTGATCGTGGGTCTGGGCAAGACCGGATTTTCAATTGCCCGATTTCTGGCCGCGCAGGGACTCCGTTTTGCCATCACCGACACCCGGGCGGCGCCGCCTTATCTGGGTGAGTTTCGCGAAACCTTCCCGGACGCGGCCGTGTTCATGGGCGGCTTTCAGGCCGCCGCCTTTGAAGCGGCCACTCATCTGATCGTCAGTCCAGGGGTGTCCTTGCAGGAGCCCCTGATCCGGTCGGCTGTATTGCGCGGCCTGCGGGTCCTGGGTGATCTGGATCTGTTCGCCTGCATGGCGCGGGCACCGGTCCTGGCGATTACCGGTGCCAATGGCAAAAGCACCGTGACGACGCTGGTCGGGCTGATGGCCGAAGCCAATGGTACGCGCGCGCGGGTCGGTGGGAATCTGGGCACGCCGATGCTGGATCTCCTGGATGAAGGAGCCCAGATCTACGTGCTTGAACTCTCGAGCTTCCAACTGGAAAGCTCGCATCTTTTGGAGCCGTTGGCGGCGACGGTTTTGAATATCAGTCCCGATCACATGGATCGCTATGAGGGGCTGGACGACTATGCGCAGGCCAAGCAGCGGATCTTCAATGGTCAGGGGCTGATGGTGCTGAACCGCGATGATCCGCGGGTGGCCGCGATGGCGACCGTTGGACGGGAGATAGTCTGGTTTAGTCTTGATGATCCATCTGCCGATTACGGAGTCCGCCGCATGGAGGGGGACGAGTGGGTGACCTGTCAGGGGCAGCCTCTGCTGAAGACAAGCGAGATCAAGCTGCGCGGCAGGCACAACCTGGCGAATGTGCTGGCGTCGCTGGCGTTGGCCGATCGGGCAGGTTTCAGCCGGGAGGCCTGTCTGCGGGCCTTGCGGAGTTTCGCCGGATTGGAACACCGTGCCCAATGGGTGGGTGATTTTGCTGGAATCAGCTGGATCAACGACTCCAAGGCGACCAATGTCGGTGCCTGCATCGCCGCACTCAACGGGATGGAGAAGCCGGTCATTCTGATTGCCGGTGGTGACGGGAAAGGGGCGGATTTTCGGGTATTGCGGGATGCGGTTGCGCGCAAGGTGAAGGCGCTGGTACTGATGGGGCGCGACGCCGGTCTGATTGAGCAGGCCGTCGGCGACCTGGTGAAAACTGTCCGGGTAAACGCCATGCGACAGGCGGTGGAGGCGGCGAAGGGCCTCGCCCAGGCTGGGGATGTCGTGTTGTTGGCGCCGGCGTGCGCGAGCCTTGATCAGTTCAAGGACTATCAGGAGCGAGGCCGGGTGTTTGCGGAAGAAGCGGGGAGGATGGCGGAATGAGTGCGGTCATGAGTATGCCCAGTCGGGGACTGATCCTGCAGTGGCGCGGCAATCGGTTCTACATCGATACGCTGCTGTTGTTGACGTCGCTGGCCTTGCTGCTGTTCGGCTATGTCATGGTGGCGTCGGCGTCGCTGCATCTGGGCGACAAGTTGGCCGATGACAGCTTTTATTTTCCCAGGCATCAGTTGGTCCATATCGGGCTTGGGCTGATGGTCGGACTGTTTGCGGCGTCGGTCAAACTGGAAACATGGCGGTCCATTTCACTGCCCCTGTATTTCGCAGGTTTGGTGCTGCTCCTGCTGGTGTTGATACCGGGCATTGGCAAGGTCGTCAATGGGAGCTCGCGCTGGATCAACCTGCTCGGTATCCGGATTCAGGTGTCCGAGTTGTTCAAGTTGATCGCGGTCGTCTACATGGCCAGTTTCATCGATCGGCATATTAATGTCGTCCGCAGTTCCTATCTGGGGATGGTCCGTCCGTTCGTATTGCTGGGTGTTGCCGCCGGGTTACTGTTGCAAGAGCCGGATTTTGGCGCCACAGCGGTCATCATGTCGGTGGCATTGGGCATGCTCTTTTTAGCGGGTGCCAGCCTGTGGCAGTTCGGCGTCCTGATTAGTGTGTTTGTGGGTGCCGCTGTGCTGCTGATCATGACGGCCAAGTATCGACTGCGCCGCGTGCTGAGTTTTATCGACCCTTGGGACGATCCCCTGAACAGTGACTTTCAGCTGACACAGGCTCTGATCGCCTTTGGTCGCGGCGAGTGGAGCGGCGTCGGTCTGGGGTCGAGCATCCAGAAACTGTTCTACCTGCCAGAAGCACACACGGATTTTCTGTTTTCGGTCATTGGAGAGGAGTTGGGATTGATGGGGACCACCTCAGTGATCCTGCTGTTCATGGTGCTGGTCTGGCGGGCGTTTGTGATCGGACGACTGGCGGAGGCCTCCGGAACCCGCTTCTCGGCGTTTCTGGCTTACGGTATCGGTATCTGGTTCGGGCTGCAGGCCTTTATCAACATGGGCGTCAACATGGGATTGCTGCCCACCAAGGGGCTGACCCTGCCGCTGATGAGTTATGGGGGTGGCAGCATCATGGTGATGTGTGCCGCGCTGGCGATTCTGTTTCGGGTCCGCAGTGAGGCGGTGGCGGCGGTGACCGCAAAACCCAGGGTGCGGGCGTCGTGGACCGGCGTGTAATCATGATCATGGCTGGCGGGACCGGCGGCCATGTCTATCCCGCACTGGCCGTGGCCGGCGAATTGCGTGAGGCTGGCCATACGGTCATCTGGATGGGGACCCGCAAGGGACTGGAGGCGCGGGTCGTCCCGGCAGCCGGTATTGCAGTGGAGTGGCTTTCGGTGGCGGGTATCCGCGGCAAGGGTGTGATGGGGCTGCTCAAGGCACCTCTGATGTTGATGCGGGCCCTGAAGCAGTCTTGGACCATTCTGCGGCGGGTCAGGCCCGATGTGGTCCTCGGCATGGGTGGGTTTGTGTCTGGCCCTGGCGGACTGATCGCGCGCTGGTCAGGCATTCCCTTGGTGCTGCATGAGCAGAACCGTGTGCCAGGCACGACGAACCGGCTCCTGGCCCGGCGGGCCAGTGTGGTAATGGAAGCGTTTCCGGACAGTTTTCCGACC
>CAYFNI010000054.1:9169-15490 GCA_964344495.1 uncultured Methylococcus sp. | reverse complement strand
GCGGGGCTTTCAGGGGTGCGATGCTTCTTACGGCATCACATGGACATGCAAACAGGCATTAGAGGCTGTAGTACATGTCGTATTCGACCGGATGGGTGCTCATGCGCAGTCGAGTGACTTCTTCCATCTTCAGGCCGATGTAGGCATCAATCATGTCGTTGGTGAAGACACCGCCACGGGTCAGGAACTCGCGGTCTGCATCCAGAGCTTCCAGTGCCATGTCGAAGGAGTGGCAAACCTGAGGAATGGCTTTCTCTTCTTCCGGCGGCAAATCGTACAGATCCTTGTCCATGGCATCGCCGGGGTGGATCTTGTTCTGGATGCCATCCAAGCCAGCCATCAGCATGGCGGAGAAAGCCAGATAGGGGTTCGCGGTGGAATCGGGGAAGCGCACCTCGATGCGGCGAGCCTTCGGATTCTGGACGTACGGAACACGAATCGACGCGGAGCGGTTGCGGGCCGAGTAGGCCAGCATGACCGGCGCTTCAAAACCCGGCACCAGTCGCTTGTAGCTGTTGGTGGAGGCGTTGCAGAAGGCATTCAGGGCCTTGGCATGCTTGATGATGCCGCCGATGTAGTAGAGGGCGGTTTCGGACAGACCACCATAGAGGTCGCCCGTGAAGAGGTTCTTGCCATCCTTCGCCAGCGACTGGTGGACGTGCATGCCGCTGCCGTTGTCGCCGACCAGCGGCTTGGGCATGAAGGTCGCGGTCTTGCCGAAGGCATGGGCGACGTTCTGAATGACGTACTTGAGGACCAGTACTTCGTCGGCCTTCTTGACCAGCGTGCCGAACTTGACGCCGATTTCGCACTGACCGGCCGTGGCGACTTCGTGGTGGTGCACTTCGACGACCAGACCCATGTCTTCCAGGGTGTTACACATGGCCGAGCGCAGATCCTGCATGGAGTCGACCGGCGGAACCGGGAAGTAGCCGCCCTTGGTGCCCGGACGGTGGCCGATGTTGCCGTCTTCGTAGACTTTTTCGGAGTTCCAGCCGGCTTCCTCGGAATCGACCTTGAAGAAGGAGCCCTGCATGGAGGCACCCCAACGGACGTCATCGAACACGAAGTATTCGTTTTCTGGTCCGAACAGCGCGGTGTCCGCAATGCCGGTGGACTTCATGTACGCTTCGGCGCGCTTGGCGATGGACCGCGGGTCGCGCTCGTAACCCAGCATGTCGGCCGGCTCAATGATGTCGCAGCGGATGACCAAAGTGGCATCGTCAAAGAAGGGGTCCATGACGGCCGTGCTGGCATCGGGCATCAGAATCATGTCGGATTCATTGATGTGCTTCCAGCCGGCAATGGACGAACCGTCGAACATTTTGCCTTCTTCGAACATGTCTTCGTCCACGGTGCTGGCCGGGACGGTTACATGCTGTTCCTTGCCTTTGGTGTCGCAAAAACGAAGATCCACATAGCGGACTTCGTTTTCCTTGATCATTTTGAGCACGTCTTTCGGTGACATTCTTAGTTACTCCTCACGGGTTTACGGGAATCGGTTAGCGTTCCATTTTTAAGCAAGTACGATACCAATCGGAACAGTCCGCCAAAACGGGCGTCCCCTTTGATACGGCGGCCAACAGTACACCATAACGGGCCATTACGCACCCTTCGGGTGCGCGAATCCGCGGATGGCGGCGATCCCCTGAGCGCCATGCTGCCGGGCCAGCGGCAGTTGCTCGGGACCCAGCCCGCCCAGCGCAAACACGGGTAGTCGCGCATCAGCGACCCAGGCGCCAAACCGCGCCCAGCCCAACGGCGACATGCCCGGGTGCGTTGCGGTCGGGGCCACTGGCCCCAGGACGACAAAATCCACCCCCATGGCGGCGGCCCGGACCAATTGCTCGGGATCGTGGCAGGAGGCGGCTACCCAGTGGCTCCCGTCCAGAGGGCGGGCCGTCAGGCACATGAGCTGATCGGAGCGCAGATGCAGGCCCGCCGCCCCGACGGCCGTGACGGTCTCGGCCACACCACTGAGCATCAAGTCCATGCCGCGATCCCGACAGGCGTCGGCCGCCCGTGCCGCCAACGCGCGATACGCTGCCGGATCCAGCCCCGGCGCGCGCAGACGGACCAGTCTGATGCCGGCCTGATGATAATCCTCCAGCTGCGCCAGCAGCAGGGCCGGATCCGGTGCGACCAGATTGAGGATGGCGTAACGGTCCGGCAGACGCGCAGCGGCGACGATGGGTTGATTGGCGGCGGGAAACGGGTAGTCGGTGAGCGCCTCGCGTGTCACCCAGCGGATCGGCTGCCCCAAAAGCCCGCGGGGCTCACCGGAAAACGCATCGACCCGCCAGACATCCAGACGCACCCGGCGATCGGGGTAATCATGGGTCACGGCAATGAGCGGCTCGGCGTGCTCGACGCGGATGTCGAGCTCCTCCTGCAATTCCCGCACGAGGGCCTGATAGGACGTTTCGCCAGGCTCCAGCTTGCCGCCGGGGAATTCCCAATAACCGCCCTGATGCAGATGGCTGGGACGTTGCGCGATGAGGTAGCGTCCGGCCGCATCGACGATGACGCCGGCCGCGACGTCCAGCGGGTCAGACATGAAGGGATGGGAGTCGGATCAACGCACTCCGGACGTGACGCTGGCCGTGCGCTGCGGACCCCGCGTCGGATCGCACTGCGGCGAAAGGCCCGTCAGGTGCGGTATTCCGCGTTGATGCGCACGTAGTCATAGGAGAAGTCACAGGTCAGCACGGTGGCTTCAGCCTGACCGCGCCCCAGTGCGACGCGCACCAGTATCTCGTCCTGCGCCATCACGGCCGCTCCGGCGGCCTCGGTGTAGCTCGCCGCCCGGCCGCCATGCTCGACGATCGGCACATCACCCAGCCAGATGGACACGCGTTCGATATCGAGCGCGTCACAGCCGGCCCGGCCCACGGCCGCAAGGATTCGACCCCAGTTGGGGTCACTGGCAAAAAAGGCGGTCTTGACCAGCGGCGAATGCGCAACGGTTTTGGCCACGGCGCGGGCTTCGTCCACCGTCAAGGCTTCCTGAACCTGAATGCGCATGAGCTTGGTGGCACCTTCCCCATCCCGGACGATGGCCTCGGCCAATTCCGCGCAAACGGCGTGAACGGCCTGTTCGAAAGCCTGAAATTCTGGCGTACCCGATACGAGTTCAGGCACCTCGCTGGCCCCCGAGGCGAGCAAGACGCAGGCATCGTTGGTGGAGGTATCGCCATCGACCGTAATGCAGTTGAAGGTCTGGTCGGCGCAGCGCGCCAGAACCGCTTGCAGGTCGGCCTGAGTCACCCGGGCATCGGTGGCCAGAAACGCCAGCATCGTGGCCATGTTGGGGTGGATCATGCCGGCACCCTTGGCAATGCCGGTCACGGTCAGTGTCTCGGCCCCGATCGTGCAGCCGCGGCTGGCCGTCTTGGGACGGGTATCTGTGGTCATGATGGCGCGGGCGGCGGCCTCCCAGCCGGCCTCGTCCAGTGCTGCCACGGCCGTCGGCAGGGCAGCCTCAATTTTGTCGACCGGCAGAAACTCCCCGATCACACCAGTTGAGAAGGGCAAAACCTGCGCCGCAGTCGCCGACACTTGCTCGGCCAGCAGTTGGCAGGTCATCCGGGCATCAGCCAGACCCTGCGGTCCAGTCCCGGCATTGGCATTGCCGGAGTTGATCAACAGCCAGCGGGGAGCAGCTGCCAGATGCTCGCGGGCGACAATGACTGGCGCGGCGCAGAAGGCATTCTGGGTAAACACCGCGGCGCAGGTGGCGGCAGGACCGGCCTCGATCACCAGCAGATCATCGCGCTCCTTGCGCTTGATGCCGGCCGGCGCCGTCCCCAGACGAATCCCGCGCACCGCGTGCGGAGCGCCCAGACCAGGCAGTGTCTTCATGGTCAATCCAGTTTGCCGTGGCACTGCTTGAATTTTTTGCCCGAACCACAGGGGCAGGGATCGTTGCGCCCGACCTTGGCGGCTTCGCGAATGAAGGGCTGAGACGCTGCACCCGGGGACTCGACCGCTTCAACCGGTTCCTCCTCGCTGACCGAATCCAGTGCCGAAACCTCGGCGTGCTGGTATTCGAGCGGCTGCGGGGTGCGATTGTGCTCTTCCATCTGCACGACTTCTTCGTCCGAACGAACCTGAACCTTGGAAACAATGCCGATCACTTCATGCTTGATCCCATCCAGCATGGAGGTGAACATTTCGAAGGCTTCCTTCTTGTATTCCTGCTTCGGATCTTTCTGGGCATAGCCGCGCAGGTGGATACCCTGTCGCAGATGATCCATGGCGGCGAGGTGCTCTTTCCAGGAGTCGTCGAGCACTTGCAACATGACGCTCTTTTCGAAATGCCGCATCACCTGACCGCCGATGGCCTCGGCCTTGGTCCGGTAGAGCGTGGCCAGATGGTCGATGATGCGCCGCTTCAGGTCTTCGTCTTCAAGCCGGGCATCTTCGTCCAGCCACTGCTGGATCGGCAGACTGACGCCGATGTCATGTTCAAGCGATTCCTCGAGCCCCTTGACGTCCCACTGTTCCTCCAACGTCTGAGGCGGGATGAACTGGGTGAACATCTGCGCGATGGTGTCGATGCGCGCGGCTTCGATGCTCTCGGAAATGTCTTCGCTGCGCATGAGCTGATCGCGCATGTGATAGATGACACGGCGCTGATCATTGGCGACGTTGTCATACTCGAGCAGCTGCTTGCGGATGTCGAAGTTGCGCGCCTCAACCTTGCGTTGAGCGTTTTCGATGGCCCGCGTCACCCAAGGGTGCTCGATGGATTCGCCTTCCTTCATGCCGAGCCGTTGCATCAGCGAAGCCACGCGATCAGATGCGAAGATGCGCATCAGCGGGTCTTCCAGCGACAGGTAGAACCGGGACGAGCCGGGGTCACCCTGACGCCCGGACCGGCCGCGCAACTGGTTGTCGACGCGGCGTGATTCGTGGCGCTCGGACCCGATCACGTGCAGACCGCCAGACTCGACAACTTGCCGATGGCGTGCTTCCCAGGCAGCCTTGGCCTGTGCATGCGCGGCCTGGTCATCCGGATCGAGGCCGGCTGTATCCTCTTCGAGGCTGCCGCCCAGCACGATGTCGGTACCGCGGCCGGCCATGTTGGTCGCGATCGTCACTGCACCGGGGATGCCGGCTTGCGCCACGATGTGGGCTTCCTGTTCGTGGTGCTTGGCATTGAGCACTTTGTGCGGAATGTTTTCGCGACGCAGCAGGGCGGAGATGACTTCGGAGTTTTCAATCGAGGTGGTTCCGACCAGAACGGGCTGGCCGCGCTCGACGCAGCCACGCACGTCATCGACGATGGCATGGTGTTTTTCGCGCACGGTCAGGTACACCAGATCCCCCATGTCGATGCGGGCCATCGCCCTGTTCGGCGGGATGCAGACAACTTCGAGGTTGTAGATCTGGTGAAACTCGGGCGCCTCGGTATCGGCCGTACCGGTCATGCCGGACAGCTTGGCGTACAGGCGGAAATAATTCTGGAAGGTGATGGAGGCCAGCGTCTGGTTTTCGTTCTGGACCGTCACATGCTCCTTGGCTTCCACGGCCTGATGCAGCCCTTCGGACCAGCGTCGACCGGTCATCGCGCGGCCGGTAAATTCGTCCACGATGATGATCTGTCCGTCACGCACGATGTAATCGACATCGCGCTGAAACAGCGCATGGGCGCGCAGCGATGCATTGATGTAATGCATGAGGCGAATGTTGACAGCATCATAGAGGCTTTCGTGCGCCTGAATGAGTCCGTTGTCCACCAGCAGCTTTTCGATGTGCTCGTGTCCGGCCTCGGTCAGATAGGCCTGACGGGTTTTCTCATCCACCGAGTAATCGCCCGGCCCGTGCTCCACTTCCTGCTTGATCAGCCGGGGCATGAGCACCTGGATCTTCTGATAGAGGTCGCTGCGATCTTCGGTGGGACCTGAGATGATCAGCGGTGTCCGCGCCTCATCAATGAGGATCGAGTCCACTTCGTCGACGATGGCGAAAAACTTGTCGCGCTGCACCCGCTGATCAAGGCTGAAAGCCATGTTGTCGCGCAGGTAGTCGAAGCCAAATTCGTTGTTGGTGCCGTAGGTGATATCGGCGGCATAGGCCTCCCGCCGCTGGTCGGTCTCCAGACTGCTGACAATGCAGCCAACGGTCAGCCCCAGGAAGGTGTAGATGCGGCCCATCCACTCGGAGTCGCGGCGCGCCAGATAATCATTGACGGTGACGACATGCACCCCTTTGCCGGGCAGCGCGTTGAGGTAGGCTGCCAGGGTGGCAACCAGGGTCTTGCCTTCACCGGTCTTCATTTCGGCAATCTTGCCGTCATGAAGCACCATGCCACCAATT
>CAYFNI010000054.1:0-9159 GCA_964344495.1 uncultured Methylococcus sp. | reverse complement strand
CGATCAACTGCACATCGAAATGGCGCATGCCGAGCACCCGGCGCGATGCTTCACGCACGGTAGCGAAGGCTTCCGGCAACAGGCTCTCCAGCGTTTCACCCTGCGCCAGACGTTCCCGGAATTCGCTGGTCTTGTGGCTGAGCTCCGCATCGCTCAATGCCTGAAATTGGGGTTCCAGCGCGTTGATGCGCTTGACGATTCTGCGTTTTTTATTGACGATGCGATCGTTGCGGCTACCAACGAGCATCTTGACCAGCTTGCCTAGCATTGGGATTGGATTCCAGTATCGAAGGGGAATTTAATCCGCGGATGATACCGCAAAAGACACCTGCTGATCAGCCGGCTACGGATTGGCCTCGATCTCAAGACAACCCGAGTGCGCATTTCTGCCTCCCCCATCGTCAGTGCCCCGTCATGGCCAGTCACCCCCACCCTCTGAAGCGTTTTCTACGTGGCGACACTTTGTCCGGGCTCATCGAACGCTCTGCCGAGCAAGCCACGTTGACCCGACAGGTTCGGGATGCGCTGCCGTTGCAGCTGCAGGACAGCTGTCGGCATTGTCTCAGGGCCCAGAATCGCTTGATTCTGTACGTAGACAATCCGGCCCAGGCAACCTTGCTCCGCTTCCAGACGCCCCGTCTTCTCGAGGCTCAACCGCTGGCCGGACTGGGTTTCCGTGAGGTGAGTATACGAACGCTAACGGCCCATACCCCTGCCACCGTCACCTCAAGACCACCCAACAGCGTGCCGACCGATTCCCCCGTGGCCCGTCATCTCCGGCAGCAGGCCAGTGATTGTGGCGATGCGGCGATCCAGACCGCGCTGGAGAATCTGGCACGCACCCTGGAACAGGGCCGTTAAAGCGTCGCCTCCCTGCCATGGCCGGGCCCACCCAAAAGAAAAGGGCGTTGCGATCACGTCGCAACGCCCTCTGAGGTGGGGTGGGTATAAGGTCTGTCAGGCCGCAACCGTCAGGCGGCTGTAACAAATCGGCAGGGCATCGTCATCCATGAATGTAACCGACTCCCAGGCATCCTCCTGGACCAGCATTTGACGGAGCAACTGGTTATTGAGCCCATGCCCGGATTTGTATCCCTCGAATGAGCCAATCAGGCTGTGCCCGAGCAGGTACAGATCGCCGATGGCGTCGAGAATCTTGTGCTTCACGAACTCATCGGCGTAACGCAGGCCATCCTCATTCAGGATGCGGTAATTATCGACCACGATGGCATTGTCCATGCTGCCACCCAAGGCCAGACGGCGCTTGCGCAGCGCCTCGATGTCACGCATGAAACCAAAGGTGCGGGCCCGGCTGACTTCCTTGACGAACGAGGTGGATGAGAAGTCGATGCTGGCAGTCTGCGCATCTTCGCTGAAGGCCGGATGATCGAAGTCGATGGTAAACGTGACCTTGAAACCATCATAGGGCTCGAAGCAGGCCCACTTGTCGCCATCCATCACGCGAATCGGGCGCTTGATGCGGATGAAAGTCTTGGGGGCGTTCTGCTCCTCCACTCCGGCCGACTGGATCAGGAACACAAAGGGGCCGGCACTGCCATCCATGATCGGCACTTCGGGCGCACTCACATCGATATAGGCGTTATCAATGCCCAACCCGGCCAGGGCCGACAACAAATGCTCAACCGTCGATACCTTGACATCGTCCCGGACCAGGGTCGTTGACAGAGTCGTGTCACCGACATTCTGCGGAGTGGCCGGAATATCCACCGGCTCAGGCAGATCGACCCGACGAAAGACGATGCCGGTATTGGGCGCGGCAGGGCGGAGGGTGAGATACACCTTCTCGCCGGTATGCAGGCCGACACCCGTCGCCTTGATGACATTTTTCAGCGTTCTTTGCCTGATCATGCAGAGAGTCTCCTGATCTAGTTTCGGTCCGCCCCGCTCCGGCTGCTACCGAATCGTAAGCGTTGAGTCAGGCCGCCCGGTCAGGGCGGCCCCTGAATGAGGCGCCGGGCCTCAATCCGCCTGACGACGAAGGAAGGCCGGGATATCAAGATATTCCAGATCCATTTCCTTCTCTTTTTTCGCTTCTGAGCGCGGCTCCATCTGCGATTGCTTGCGCGCCACCGCCGGACGGCGAGTCATCTCGCTGTAGTCGATTTCGCCGGTATTTTTTTGCACCAGCTTGAGTGTCGGTTCGCTCGCCTGGCGGGCACCGGACAGGCCGGTCGCAACCACCGTGACACGCAATTCATCATGCATATCGGGATCGATGACGGTGCCGATCACCACTGAGGCATCATCCGAAGCGAATTCACGGACGACATTGCCGACTTCGTCAAACTCGCCGATGGCCATATCCATGCCGCCGGTGATGTTGACGAGGATGCCGCGGGCGCCCTGCAGGTTGATATCTTCAAGCAGCGGGCTGGCAATGGCCGCTTCAGCCGCTTCGCGCGCCCGATTGGGACCGTGACCGATACCGGTACCCATCATCGCCATGCCCATTTCCGACATGATCGTGCGCACGTCGGCAAAGTCGACGTTGATGAGACCCGGACGGGTAATCAGATCCGCGATGCCCTGTACCGCGCCCAGCAGCACGTCGTTGGCCGCCGCGAATGCGCTCATCAGGCTGACTTCCCGCCCCAGAACCGGCAACAGCTTTTCATTGGGAATGGTGATCAGGGAATCGACGAACTGGCTCAGTTCATCGATGCCCTTTTCAGCCATGTCGCGGCGACGCTTGCCTTCAAAGGCAAACGGCTTGGTGACCACGGCGACCGTCAGGATTCCGGCTTCCTTGGCGATTTCCGCAATGACCGGTGCAGCGCCGGTACCGGTACCACCGCCCATCCCTGCGGTGATGAAGACCATGTCGGCGCCTTCGAGCACTTCAAGAATCCGATCCCGATCATCCAGTGCCGCCTGACGACCGATATCCGGATTGGCGCCTGCCCCCAGACCTTTGGTAAGGGCATTTCCAAGCTGGATCACCGAACGGGCCTGCAAGGACTTCAGGGCTTGGGCATCGGTATTGGCGCAGATGAAGTCAACGCCGTCCACCTGACTGTTGACCATGTGGTTGACCGCGTTGCCACCGCCACCACCGACACCGATCACCTTGATGACCGCGTTTTGACTATACGAATCGACGATTTCAAATTTCATTTCACCACCCCGTTGTAATGAATCAGCACGTATCAGAAATTACCCGTGAACCAGTTTTTCATCCGCATCCACATCCCTCGAACCCCAGGCCCCAATGACCCGTAATGCTCTCCATGAACCTGTTGTTGCTTGCCGAACAGCAGCAATCCCGCCCCGGTTGCGTAACCCGGATTGCGTACAACATCCTGCAAGCCCGTAATCGACTGAGGGATACCAATGCGAACCGGCACGTGGAAGATTTCTTCCGCCAGCTCCACCAGCCCCTCGACCCGGGCACTCCCCCCGGTAATGACGATGCCCGCCGCGATCAGGTCTTCGAAGCCGCTGCGCCGCAGCTCCGCCTGCACCAGCAGGAGCAATTCCTCGTAGCGCGGCTCGACGATCTCGGCCAGATTGAGTCGTGAAATCTGCCGGATGGGCCGATCGCCAATACTGGGCACTTCGATCAAATCCTCCAGACTGGCCAGTTGCGTCAGCGCGCAGGCGTGCTTGATCTTGATGTCCTCGGCAAACTGGGTCGGTGTCCGCAAGGCAACGGCGATGTCGTTGGTGACCTGATCACCGGCGATCGGAATCACCGCCGTGTGGCGGATGGCACCGTCAGTAAAGACAGCGATGTCGGTCGTGCCGCCGCCGATGTCAACCAGACAGACGCCCAGATCTTTTTCATCATCGGTCAGTACGGCGGCACTGGAGGCCAACTGCTCGAGAATGATGTCCTCGACTTCCAGTCCACAGCGACGGATGCACTTGACGATATTCTGGGCAGCGCTGACGGCTCCCGTCACGATGTGGACGCGCGCCTCAAGACGTATGCCGGACATGCCGACCGGCTCCTTGATGCCCTCCTGACGGTCAATGACATACTCCTGAGGCAGGATATGCAGGATTTTCTGGTCGGCCGGTATGGCCACGGCGCGCGCCGAATCGATCACCCGGTCGACATCGCCCTGGGTTACTTCCTTATCCTTGATGGCGACGATGCCATGCGAATTCATGCTGATGATGTGACTGCCGGCGATACCGGCAAAGACCGAATTTATCCGGCATCCTGCCATGAGCTCGGCTTCATCGACGGCGCGCTGGATCGATTGGACGGTGGTCTCCAGATTGACGACCACGCCTTTCTTCAGACCACGGGAGGGATGACTCCCAAGGCCGATGACTTCGACATCCCCCTCCGGATTGACCTCCCCGACAATGCAGGCCACTTTGGACGTGCCAATATCCAGGCCCACGATGAGGTTACGGTCCGATTTCTTAGCCATCAATAAAGCGCCTATAAAACAGTGTATAACTCGTTGGTCAGGGGCTATCAGCCCGCCTCGGGCGCATCCGGGTGCGCATCACTTCCTGCTGCCGGTCGCCAGGTCACGGCAAAACCCCGCGGGTAGCGCAGGTCGATCGTCCTGATACCGGCCAGTCCCTTTTCGCCCAACTTGGGCAACAGGCTCAGCAACCGGTCGGTTGCGGCCAGCGGCTCCTGACTTCCATAAGCAATCTTGAGGCCATCGGACAACTCGATGACGCAGGCCAAGCGATCGCTGAGGACAAGATCCACGACTGTCGCGCCCCGGGCACTCCATTTTTCATTCAGGCGAGTCAACAAGGCCAACGCCTCCGCCTCGCGGCCTGGCGGCCCATAAAGTCGCGGCAAATGACTGAACCCTTCGGTTTGAGGGGACAGATCCAACACCCGGCCATTCTGGCTGATCAGGCCGTCATGGCCCCAGCGCGCGACGGGATGCTGTTCCTGCAGCTCAAGCACCACGGTGTCTGGCCAGGTTCTCGATACCCGCACGGTCTCGATCCACGGCATGAGCGATAGGGTCCGTTCGATCCGCCCCAGATTCAGCAGCAGATAGCCGCCCTCCCATTCAGCCCGAAGCCGATCTGCAACCCGCTCCGGATCAATATTGGCAAAATCGCCCTGCACACGCACAAAACGGACCGGCATCCATTCGCTCAGCGCCTGGCGCAGCCGATCCTGCTGCTGGACCAGCCCGTAACTGACGGCGACCAGCCCCAGCATCACCAGTCCCCGCCACAGGGCACGGTGTTGCTTGCGCGGTTTGGGTCGTTTCCGGGACATGGCTGCGCTATTTTGGGGTGAAACTGGATTCAAGCACTTTCCAGACCAGCTCATCGAAGCTGAGTCCGGCCTGACGCGCCGCCATCGGGACCAGACTGTGGTCGGTCATTCCGGGCACCGTATTCACTTCAATTAACCAAGGCTGCCCCGCCTGATCGACCATCAGATCGACCCTGGCCCAGCCCGATACGCCGACCACATCGCAAGCGTTGCGCGCCAACTGCTGGAGCCGTTGCTCCTCATCGGCAGAGAGCCCGCAAGGGCAATGGTATTGAGTAGTTTCGGCGCGGTATTTAGCGTCGAAATCATAGAATTTATGCGGTGTTTCAAGGCGGATGAGCGGTAGCGGCTGGCTGTCCAAAACGGCGGCAGTGTACTCCTTGCCGACCACCCAGGATTCGGCAAAAACATCGCAATTATACATTGAAGCCGTTTTCCATGCCTGCTTGAGTTCAGCCGCATTCTCTGCCCGGCTCATGCCTATGCTGGAACCCTCTTGAGCCGGCTTGATGATGACCGGGAACCCCAATGTCTTCTCACACACCGGCAAATCGGCCTCGCAGGTCAGCAGCATCCATTTTGGCGTCGGCAACCCCGCCCCCAGCCAGCACAGCTTGGTTCGAAGCTTGTCCATGCTGAGCGCGGACGCCAATACACCGCTGCCGGTATAGGGAATTCCCAGCGTTTCAAGCGCACCCTGCAGAACGCCATCTTCGCCGCCCCGCCCATGGATAATATTGAACACCCGGTCGAAGGCCGCCTCCTGAGCCAGAAGCGGTTCGACCATCTGCCGTCCGACATCGAAGCCGGTCGCATCAACCCCTCGATTGAGCAAGGCCTGCAGCACCGCGCGCCCACTCTTCAGGGACACTTCCCGCTCGGCTGCCGCCCCTCCCATCAACACGGCCACGCGCCCGAAATCGCCGGCATTTTTGATCTTGAATTCCATCACATTCCCTCGCCCACTACTTTGACCTCAGGCACCAGCGAAACGCCCTGCAGGCGCTGCACCTCCAACTGCACATGCTTTACCAGCGCCTCGATATCGGCTGCACTCGCGCCCCCGACATTGACGATGAAATTGGCATGCTTCTCCGACACCTGGGCACCCCCTATCGAATACCCCTTGAGACCGGAGGCCTCGATCAGCCGGGCTGAAAAATCACCGGCCGGATTGCGGAACACCGATCCACAGCTCGGCAAATTCGTTGGCTGCGTCTCGTTCCGGCGCGCCAGCAGCTGTTTGATTTTGCCCCGCGCAGTCTCCACATCGCCATTTTGGAGGCCCAGCTCACAGGCCACAAACCATTCATCGGCCGGCCCTCGCACACTGCGATACCCCACCTCAAACTCATCCGGATGCCGCACCCTGAGCTCTCCCCGGCGATCAACCGTCGTGACCTGCCGCACCAACGTCCAGGTTTCGCCGCCGAATGCGCCCGCATTCATGGCCAGCGCTCCGCCCATCGTGCCCGGAATGCCGGCCAGAAATTCGGCGCCGACCAAACCCTGCTCGGCGCAGAATTTCGCCACATGCGCACAAGGGACGCCAACCTGAACCGAGACCCTCCCTGCGCCCGTCATCACCATCTCGCGAAGCCGGTTGCGGGTGCAGATGACCGTGCCGCGGATTCCGCCATCCCGGACCAGCAAATTGCTTCCCAAGCCGACCCACAAGAGCGGCTCCCCCTGCGGCAACCCTTTCATGAAGGCCACCAGATCGTCGAGATCGGCAGGCAGATAAAAATGATCCGCCCGCCCGCCGGCCCGCCAGGAATTGTGGTCGGCCATCGGCTCGTCGTGCCGCAACTCGCCTCTGAGTGGAGAGGATTGCATTAACGTCTGCCCCCCCTGAACCGCAACCATCAACCGGCCTCTGCCAATGCCTGCGGCAACTCGAGTGCAACCTGACCAATGCTGCCCGCCCCGAGGGTCAGAACCACGTCACCGGGCAACAGCACGCCGGGCAACAATCCCGCCAATTCATGAATGTCCTCAACAAAAATGGGCTCGATCTGACCGCGCACGCGGATAGCCCGCGATAATGAGCGCCCGTCGGCGCCGTTGATCGGTTTTTCCCCGGCAGCATAAACCTCCGTCAGGAGCAGCACATCTGTCCTGGACAAAACCTGCACAAAGTCCTCGAACAGATCGCGGGTCCGGGTGAACCGGTGCGGCTGGAACACCATGACCAGTCGCCGCCCGGCATACGCCTGTCGGGCCGAGTCCAGCGTCGCCTCAATCTCGCGCGGGTGGTGACCATAATCATCGACGAAGGTCACGGGCTGCCCCTGCAGTCGGATCTCGCCGTTGACCTGGAACCGTCGCCCGATCCCCTTGAACTGACTCAGCGCCCGCCGGATGATCTCCGGCCCGATGCCCAGTTCGTCGGCAATGGCGATCACCGACAAGGCATTCAGAATGTTGTGCCGACCCGGCAAATTCAAGGTCACGTCAAACCCGTCATCGGCCCCAGCCCGAATGACCTTGAACGTGCTGCGCATGCCGTCCTGACGGATATCGACTGCGCGCAGGTCCGCGCCTTCGCAAAATCCATAGGTTTTAACCGGTTTGCTGATCTCCGGCAGAATGTCGCGGACGCCAGGGTCTTCCAGACACAACACCGCCAATCCGTAAAACGGAACATGGTGCAGAAACTCGATGAACGTTTGCTTGAGCCGGTCGAAATCACCCTGATAGGTCTCCATGTGGTCGCGATCAATGTTGGTGACCACGGCCATCATGGGTTGCAGATGGAGGAAAGAGGCGTCACTTTCATCCGCCTCCGCTACCAGAAACGCACCCTGCCCGAGTTGCGCATTGGTGCCGACGCTGTTCAACCGCCCTCCGATTACGAAGGTCGGATCTAGTCCGGCCTCGGCCAGTACGCTGGCCGTCAAGCTGGTGGTCGTCGTCTTGCCGTGCGTGCCCGCAACTGCAATCCCGTAGCGGAACCGCATCAGCTCCGCCAGCATTTCCGCCCGGGAGATCACAGGTATCTTCTGCGCCAGCGCCGCCTCGACCTCCCTGTTTGAGCGATCAATCGCCGTGGAGACGACCACCACCTCCGCCCCCTGTACGTTACTCGACTCATGGCCCTTGTGAATGGTCGCGCCCAGACTCGCCAGACGGCGAGTTGCAGCGTTCTCGCCCAGATCGGAACCGGAAATCTGGTACCCGAGATTAAGCAGCACCTCGGCAATGCCGCTCATGCCAGTGCCGCCAATACCGATAAAGTGGATGCGCCGAATACGGCTCATGCCGTGCTGGCTTGGGAGTGCGTCTGACTGCCTCATGGATTGTCCTCGTTCTTAGGGGCGTCTGCGACAGCCGCCAGACAAACCGCCGCAACCGTCTTGGCGGCTTCGGGCCGGGCCTTGAGCCGGGCAGCCTGCGACATGGCCGACAGCGTTTCAGGCTCATCCAGCAATGACCGGAGCACTGCCGCCAGGCTCTCGGGCGTCAGATTCGCCTGCGGCATCAGCACGGCAGCACCGTCATCAGCCAGCACGTGTGCGTTGGCAGTCTGGTGATCGTCGATGGCGTGCGGGTACGGCACCAGAATCGCCGGCAACCCCGCCGCTGCGAGTTCACTCACCGTCATGGCCCCCGACCGGCAAATGGCCAGATCGGCCCACTGGTAGGCCGCTGCCATATCCTCGACAAACGCCGTCACTTCCGCAGCCAGGCCCTGTTCGTGATACCGGGCTGCAGTCTCGTCGCGCAGAGCTTGTCCGGTCTGGTGGCGAATCATCAATGGCTGCCGAATCAACCCCAACGCCGCCGGCACGATATCATTCAGCGCTTTGGCGCCCAGACTGCCACCGACAATCAGAACACGCAGAGACTCAGCCTTTGGACGCTGTCGCTCAACGCCTGCCAGCGCGGCAATTTCCCGACGCAGGGGATTACCGGTCACGCGAGCACCCACA
>CAYFNI010000053.1:7458-15906 GCA_964344495.1 uncultured Methylococcus sp. | reverse complement strand
GAGGTACTCGACGAGAGCGCTCAAAAACGCTACGTGCGCCTGAGCAGCCTGATGCAGCCGCTGTTTGAGCTGGCACGCAGTCGCTCCGCCGATGAGGCGGAGGCCATCGAGGAAAACCGGGCAGTGATTCTGGTACTGGGCGCTTACGCCAATGGCAAGGACCTGTCGGCGGCGCTGGAACTCGACCGCCAGCCGCCGTCCCGGGGGGTGTTGCTCAACAAGCGCATCGACACCGCACAACACTTCCTCGGCGCAGCCACCATGGCCATGTCCGGCCAAGGCACGCTGGTCGAGATGATCGGTCTGGCCAAGGAACTGCACGATACGCATGACGGCAGCGGTTTCAGCTTCATCGATCTGGCCGCGGACGAAGCCGGCGCCCTGTTCGGCAAGACGGCGATCCGCACGGGCGACAAGGCACGGCGAATGCAACTCATGCTCAGCCAGAATGCCGATGAGGGCCAATACATCCCGGTCTTGAAAGATCTTCCGGAGAGCATGCATAGCGAGGAGTTTGCCTCCCGCTTCAAGCTCATCGGCAGTCCGGAATATCAGGATATGCGGGCGCAGATCAGCGCCCGCATCAAGGCACTGCCGATCTATCAGTGAACGCCGGACCCTCGGCCACAAAAAAGCCAGCCCGAAGGCTGGCTTTTCGGGAACGGCTACCCGGCCTTATTCAGTCGGGAAAGCCTTGTTGGCATACGCCGGCAGACGCGGCATCTCGATCTTCGGGAATTCGCCGGTCAGGCTGTTGAGGAAGGCGACGATGTCGGCCACCTGCTCGTTGCTCAGGTCCTTGTTGAGCTGCAGCTTGGCCATGACGCGCACCGCTTCATCCAGGGTCTGCACCTTGCCGTTGTGGAAATATGGGGCGGTAAGCGCAATGTTGCGCAGCGTCGGGACCTTGAAGAAGTGCTGATCAGCCGCATCCTTGGTGGCTTCATAACGGCCCAGATCCTTGCTGAAATCATACTTCGCTTCCAGCACACCATTCTCATAGGACGGGAACTTCTGATAGAAGCCCGTGCCCTCTGGCAACTGCGGACCATTGAAGGCCGCGCCGGAATGACAGCCCACACAACCGGTGTCGGCAAAGGTGTTCATGCCACGCACCTGCTGCTCGGTCAGAGCGGATTTGTCGCCTTTCACATACTTGTCATAGGCGCTGTTCGGGGTGATCAGCGTTCGCTCGTAGGCGGCAATGGCCTTGGCGGCGTTGTCGGCCGTGACGCTGTCATCGCTGCCGAAAGCGGCGGCAAAGGCCTTGCCGTATTCCGGCATGGCCTTGAGGCGGGCGACGACGTCATCCCAGCTCTTCATGCCCATTTCGATCGGGTTGGTGACCGGCCCCTTGGCCTGCGCTTCCAGACTGGGAGCACGGCCGTCCCAGAACTGAACCGAGTTGAAGGCAGAGTTCCAGACCGTCGGGGCGCTGCGGCCGCCGACCTGATCCTTCACACCGATCGAACCGCTGCGGTTGTCTTCGCCGCCGGACATGACGTTGTGGCAGGAGTTGCAGGACAGCACGCCATTGGCCGACAGGCGGACATCGTGGTACAGCATCTTGCCCAGTTCGACCTTGGCCGGAGTGGTGGGATTGTTGGCAGGTTCCGGCGCCTTGGCCGGCAGTGCCTGCCATTCGATCGCCGATGCGGAGAGAGAGACGGTCGCCAGGGTCATGGCGCCCAGCAAATTCTTCAATGTCGACATGCGTTTACCTCTAATATGATGCAGTGCCTGTTGTCGTGGTTATTCTGAAATCCGGGAGGATTACTCGGCAGAACCTTATAGAGAAATAGGCCGTCATTTGCAACCGCGTAGCTTTGCAGAGTCCGGGTTCGCCGGGGCGTTCTCCCCCGCCCGAAAAAAGACCCGCCGGGGGCGGGTCAAAAGGAGAGGAAGAACCGATCCTTAGGACAACGCCGTGCTGGCAGAGTTCATCCCCTCCGTCAAGATACGACCAAATTCCTCAGCGACAGCCGAGCCTGCTCCGATCCGGCCGCCTGCTGCTCCAGTTGCGTCAGGATCGCATTGACCTCCGGCAGCATGCCGACCGCCGCATCGCGCTGCGCGCCCCCCGCAGTCTGGCCTGAGCGCATGACGCTCAACACCTCCCCGACCCGAATCCCATCAATGTCCCGGGCCGGCAGAAAGCGCTCCCCGCTCTCGTTGACTTCCTCGATCAGCCCCCCCGCCTGCAGCAGGGACAATGCCTCCTTGACCGTAACCCACGGCAGGGACAGACGCTCGGCCAGCGCGTCACAGGACCAAGGCGACTGCCCTTCGATGAAACGGCGGGCAATCAGGGCCATCAGCGACAGGCCGAGCCCCTCGCGGGTGCGGCTGCCCAAGTCCTCGAAACGGTCAAAGGTGACCAGATAGTAAGGATGCTGGAAATACATGGCTGCCTGACCTCCCAGCAGCAGGATGAGCCAGGACAGATCCAGCCAGATCATGAACAGGATAACGATCACCAGACTCGAATAAATGGCGTGATAGCTGGCCGAGGTGGCGACGAAATGGGCAAACAGGAGGCCCGCCAGCTTCCACGCCAGCGCGCCGACCGTGCCGCCCAGCAAGGCGGCCCGCCAGGGAACCCGGGTATTGGGGATGTAAAGGTAGACAAAGGTGAACGCCGCAATCACCAGCAGCACCGAAAGCAGCTTCCCGGCCACAAAAAACAGCGTGCCGAACGGTTCGTAAGCGATCAGCTTGCGCACGGTGGCGGCGCCTGGCATCGAGGCAGTGAGGCCGAAGGCCGAGAACATCAGCAGCGGCCCGAGTACGATCACGCTCAGATAGTCCCCGGCCCGCCGGGCCAGACTGCGTGGCTGGCTGACCCGCCAGATATGGTTGAAGGCCGTCTCAATCTTGCTGAGCATCGACACCGAGACATGAATCAGCACCAGCAAACCCATGAAGCCGAGCACACCGACATTGATCCGGGTGATGAAATCGATCATCTTGTCGGTCAGAACGGCGGCCTTGTCGCCCAGCGGGGCCAGCAGACCGAGCAACAGCGGCTCCAGATGCTTCTGGACCCCGAAGGTCTTCAGCAACGCGAACACGAACGCCAGACCCGGCACAATGGTCAGCAAGGTCGTATAGGCCAGGCTGGTGGCGCGATAATCCAGACCTTCCTCGCGGATACTGCGGTACAAGGCCAGCGACCAGACTCTGAGGGTTGTGGTTGTGCGGCGCAGACCGCTGGACAAGGAGCGAAGAACCGGAGTAAACCCTGACATGGCTAACCGAATCGGCGAATGGAGTTTCGAGCATGCCACAAATGGACGGCGATTGCCGCACGGGCGCGGCCGTGAACATGACGACAAACCCGGTCACCCCTTCCTCACACGTCTATCTTGAACCTCTCATCGACTGAAATCCGCATGACGATGCCGACCCTCATCACCCACGAGCGACTGATCCAGCTCAGCCAGCAGGCCGCGGAGCAGGTCCGGCGCCGCCAGAACCTCAACCTGCATCCGCAGCTGGACGACCCGGTGCAGCGCATGTTCAACGCGCTGGAGCCCGGCACCTATGTCCGCCCTCACCGTCATGCGCGCAACGAAGGCTGGGAGTTGATGCTCTGCCCGCATGGTGCGATGACCGTGCTGCTGTTCGACGCTGACGGGCAGATCCTGCAACGCATGGGTCTGGGTCCGGACGCCCCTGCGGTGGCCGTCGAAATTCCCGCTCACACCTGGCACACCGTCCGGGCCGACCGGCCCGGTACGGTCATGTTCGAGGTCAAGCCGGGGCCCTACTCACCCCTTGCGGACAAGGATTTCGCCCCTTGGGCACCCAGTGAGGGCAACCCCGCCTGCGCCCGTCTGCTGGACTGGTTCGCCAGCGCCCAGCCCGGTGACCGCCCACCGCCGCTCGAGGTCTGAGACCTACCTTGAGCCCCCCTCGGCATTTGCGTATTTTTTTCGGGGCTTGGTAAACTCCGCGCCTTCGCACCGAAATGGCTCATCCCTGTCTCCTGAACGGCTACATCCAACATCCATGAGAATCTCCCCACATTCCCTGATGATCGCGAGTCTGTCCGCCCTGCTCGCCGGCGCGCTGCTCACGGGTTGCTCGTCCAAAAAGAACAGTACCAAAGCCAGCCAGACCCTCACCGACGCGCAGGCCAAACCCAGCTTCTCCGAGCAGATCGACCGGGTGCTGACCGCACGGGTACAGGCCATCAGCCGCAAGAACCGCATCCTGACCCTCAAGTTCCCGGATGAAAAGGTCGCCAAAATCAAGGTCGGCCCCGAGGTCAAGAACTTCCAGGACATCGGCGTCGGCGATACCATCAAGGCCGAGTTCCGCGATGTCGTGGAGGTGTTCGTGGTCGGTCCGACCGGCAAACCGGTCTGGGAAGAAATTCAGGAGATCAAGCCCAACAAGGGAGCCAAGCCGGGGGCGGCGATCATCCGGGCCTACGAGTACACCGCGACAGTCACCCACATCGACTACGCGACCCGCAAGGTCACCCTCAAGGGACCGAATGGCCGTCTGTATCAGGTCACCGCGCGACCTGATATCCGTCGCTTCAACGAGATCAAGACCGGTGACACCGTGGTCGCACGTCTGATTGAAGCGATCGACATCGACATCACCCCCCCCGAGCGGGCCAATTCCAGCTACCGGCCGTATCGGCGCCGGTAAGCCGGGCCCCAACGGAAGGGGCGCTCCCCGGCGCTCGTGATACAACTAGCCGTCCAGGCCCGGGGTCTTGAGTCCGGCGAAAGCGGCCAGCGCCCGTTCACGGCTACGTTTCAGATCCACCCTCGGGCGCGGATAATCCCGCCCCAGTCGCACCCCGGCCGCGGCCAAATCCGCCTCGCCGGCCTCCCACGGCCGATGGATCAGGCGCGTCGGCACACGGGCTAGTTCTGGCACCCATCGGCGCACATAGTCACCCTCAGGATCGAAGCGTTCGCCCTGCAGCACCGGATTGAAGATCCGGAAATAGGGCGCGGCATCGGCCCCGCAACCCGCCGTCCACTGCCAACCCAGCGTGTTGCAGGCCAGGTCGGCGTCGACCAGCGTATCCCAGAACCAGCGTGCCCCATCAAGCCAGTGCATCAGCAGGTTTTTGGTCAGAAACGAAGCCGCGATCATGCGCACGCGGTTGTGCATCCAGCCGGTCTGCCAGAGCTCCCGCAAACCGGCATCAATGATCGGATAGCCGGTCTGCCCGCGCCGCCAGTCGAGCCAGTCCTCGCCCGCCGCCGGTCGCCAGGGCAATTGCGCAAAGCGCGTATCGAGCGGCTGTTCCGGGGTCTGGGGAAAATGGAACAGCAGGTGATAAGCAAATTCGCGCCACGCCACCTCGCGAATGAAGCATTCCCCCCCCGTTCCCAGCGCGAATCCAAGCCGATCCTGAAGTGCGCTGACCACCTGTCGGGGCGAAATTTCCCCGAAATGCAAATGCGGCGACAGGCGCGAGGTACCGGCCTGTCCGGGGATATCGCGACGGGTCTTGTAATCGACCACTGCCTCGTCGATGAAGGCGTCCAGCCGCTGCAGAGCGGCCCCCTCACCCACGGTCCAGCACCTATAGAAACCACTATCCCAGGGAATCGTCGGCAGCAGTTTGAGGGCCTCCAGCGGCACCGAGGCCAACCCGGCCGGCACCGCCGGCAGATGCTCCGGTGCCGGTTCGGGCCGACGGTAGATGCCCTGCGCCTGCAAGGCTTTCCAGAAGGGCGTGAACACGCGATACGGCTGGCCGCCGTCCCGCCGAATCTCCCAGGGCTCGAAGAGCAACTGGCTATTGAAGGTATCGACCCGCAGCCCCGCCTCGGACAAGGACTGCTTGATGCGGGTATCGCGCCCGATCTCAGCCGGTTCGTAGACGCGGTTCCAGACCACCGCCGTCGCACCGGTTTCGGCTACCAGGGCGGTCAGGGTCGGCAACACTTCGCCGGTGCGGATCAGCAGCTGCGAACCCTTTTCGGCCAAGGCCTGTGCCAGCGCCGCCAGGCTGTGATGCAGCCACCAGCGACTGGCGCTGCCCATGGCCCAGTTTCCGTCCTGGTCGGGTGCGTGAATGTAGACCGGAATGACGGTCCCGCCGGCATCGAGTGCCGCCCTCAAGGCCGGATTGTCGGCGAGCCGCAGGTCGCGCCGGATCCAAAGGAGGGTGACGGGCGCCGTCATGACACGCCGCACACGCCATCGTTGCACCGCCGCCGGTAATGCCAGCCGGCAAAGCGGGTGTAGAGCGCCTCCAGCAGCGGCGCCAGACCCAGCGCCCGCACTCCGCGCGCCAGCCAGCGGTAGCCCGGCAGCGCCGACCACAACGCGATGAACGCCCGGGCACCGACATGCATGACCCCGGCCGAGTCGACGACGTGGAACAGGCGCAAGGCCTCATCCCGGCTCAGGCCAAAGCGGTCCAGATCGATATCGGGTTGAGTCACGTCCAGCCAGTCGATCGGTTCACCAGCGGCCAACCGGCGATAGTGTCCAATTTCGCGGCTGCACAAGGGGCAACCGCCATCAAAGAGAACAATCATGGGTGAGTGGGTCATCGTGGGCTACTCCTCGCGGCGGCAGTTTGATGTAATCATCTATCCAGACGGCCCGGGTTCATTCTATGCTCGCTAGCAGCTGACCCGACCGTGTCCCCTTACTGAGAGTCCTCTGTGCATGAAAGTTCATTGCCTGCGTCGCGAACAGTTTCTGCCCATCAGTCTGGATGAAGCCTGGCCGTTCTTTTCCACACCGCGCAATCTGGAGGCAATCACACCCGATTTCCTCCGTTTCCGAATCACCTCGGCGGTGCCCGACGAGACCTACTCGGGCCTCATCATCAGCTACCGGATTGCCGCCGTGGCCGGCGTGCCGATGACCTGGGTGACCGAAATCAAGCACGTCGAGCCGTTGCGTCGCTTCGTTGATGAGCAGCGCATCGGCCCGTTCCGCCTCTGGTTTCACGAACACCGCTTCGATCCGGTCGAAGGGGGCATGATCATGAGCGATACCGTCCACTACGTCATGCCTTGGGGCTGGCTGGGCGACTGGGTACACACGTTGTTCATTCGCCGGCGACTGAACGCCATTTTCGACTTCCGCCATGACTATCTGGCCCAACTGTGGCCGCAGCCCTGACACTCACTCCGCGTCCGCTTTCATCGCCACCAGCAGGTAGTTGATCCCCAGATAGGGCACGCGGCGGAACCGTCGAGTCAGCGGATTGACCGCCACGCCCGTGCGCTCGACCACCCGTAATCCCTCGGCCTTCAGACGAGCCTCAAGTTCGGCCGGGGTCGGAAACTTGCGCCAGTGGTGAGTGCCCTTGGGCAACCAGCGCAACAGCGACTCACCGAGTACGATAGCCCCGAGATACGAGGCCAGCGTGCGATTGATCGTGGCGATCAGCATGATGCCCCCGGGTCTGACCAGCGCCGCGCAACTGTGGATGAATAACGGCAGATCCGCCACATGCTCGACCACCTCCATGTTCAGCACCGCGTCATACCGGGCACCGCGGGCTGCAAGCGCCTCGGCTGTTCCGCATTCGTACTCGATCGGCAACCCCGCTTCCAGGGCATGACCGCGGGCAATGCGGATGTTCTTGTCGACCATGTCGACACCATGCACTTCGCCCCCCATGCGAGCGATGGCTTCGCTGAGGATGCCACCACCACAGCCGATGTCGAGCACTCGAACGCCCTGTAGCGGCCGCTCGGGATCGGGCTTCAACTGCAAGCGTTGGACCAACTGGTCGCGAATGAATCCGGCCCGCAGTCCATTCATGCCATGCAGGGGCCAGAAAGGCCCGCTTTCATCCCACCAGAGGCGGGCCAGACGCTCGAAATGGGCCGCTTCTGCCTGATCGACAGTCGTTTTATCACTCATGACGCTACCTCGCTCCGGGTAAAAGATGACGTTTACAGGCCGATGCCCTCCCCTTGGACCTGCGTTAGGCCCACAAAGTGTCAGGCGCCCAACACCTTGATCTAGGATAGAATGACCGTTTTTTAACGGAAATCCGACACATGGTTCAGATTGGTATCGTCATGGGCAGCACCAGTGACTGGGAAGTGATGCAACACGCAGCCCGCCAGCTGAAAGACCTGAACATCCCGTTCGAAGCCAAGGTGGTCTCGGCCCACCGGACCCCCGACCTGCTGTTCGAATATGCCGAAACCGCGCGCGCGCGCGGCCTCGCCTGCATCATCGCCGGCGCCGGCGGCGCGGCGCACCTGCCCGGGATGCTGGCCGCCAAGACGCCCATACCCGTTCTTGGTGTACCGGTTCCCAGCAAGTACCTGAAAGGCAAGGACTCGTTATTCTCGATCGTGCAGATGCCGAAGGGCATTCCGGTCGCCACCTTCGCCATCGGCGAAGCCGGAGCCGCCAACGCCGCACTGTTTGCAGCCGCCCTCTTGGCGCGGGATGATGCGTCACTGCGCCAGCGTCTGGACAGCTTCCGCGAGACCC
>CAYFNI010000053.1:0-7448 GCA_964344495.1 uncultured Methylococcus sp. | reverse complement strand
ACCTCATCTAATCCTGACCCGGTCCAAAACCCGCGATGAAGCACATTCTTCCCAATGCCATGCTTGGCATCATTGGCGGCGGCCAGCTGGGCCGCATGTTCACCATGGCCGCCCGCGCGATGGGTTACCGGGTGACCGTGCTGGAACCTGATCGCGAATGCCCGGCCGGCACGCTGGCCGATGTCCACCTGTGCGCGGCCTATGACGACCCTGCGGCGCTGGATGAACTGGCCCGCACCTGTGCCGCCGTCACCACCGAGTTCGAAAACGTGCCCGCCAGTTGCCTCAGCCGCCTGGCGGACCGTATCAAGGTATCGCCGGCCGCCGCCAGTGTCGCCATCGCTCAGGATCGCATCGCGGAAAAAGCCTACATGACCGCTGCCGGTCTGCCGGTGGCGCCTTACCGGCCGATCCACTGCGTGGCGGACCTCGATGCGCCCTTGACCGATTATCTTCCCGGCATTCTCAAGTTGGCCCGGCTCGGCTACGACGGCAAAGGCCAGATCCGCGTTCAGACTGCTGAAGAAGCGCGCGCCGCCTTTCGGGACATGGGCGAAAAGCCCTGTGTGCTCGAGCGCCGGCTGGAGCTCAAGACCGAGGTCTCCGTCATCGTCGCCCGGAGCGGTCCCGGTGCCACGACCACGTTCCCGGTCGCCGAGAACCAGCATGAGGCCGGCATTCTGGACGTCAGCATCGTGCCCGCCCGGGTTGCGCCGCCGATCGCCGAACAGGCCCGCGCCATGGCATTGCAACTGGCCGACGCGATGGACTATGTCGGCGTGCTGGCAGTCGAATTTTTCGTCCTCCAGGACGAGCATCTGGTCATCAACGAAATCGCGCCGCGCCCTCATAACAGCGGCCATTACACCCTCGACGCCACCCTCAGCAGTCAGTTCGAACAACAGGTCCGGACGCTCTGCGGCCTGCCGCCGGGCGACACGCGGCTGCTCAGCCCGGTGGTGATGGTCAACCTGCTGGGCGATGTATGGCGCGATGATGAACCGGCCTGGGACATCCTCCTCAGCCAGCCCAATGTGATGCTGCACCTCTACGGCAAGAAATCCGCCCGCATCGGCCGCAAGATGGGCCACTTCAACGTCCTCGCCGACTCGGCGGATGCGGCCCTGCAGCAGGCCGTGGCACTTCGGAATCAGCTCAAAAACTGATCAGCGCTGGCAGCGCGGGCACCAGAAGGTCGATCGCTGCCCGAGCCGCTCGACGCGGATCGGCGTCTGGCAGACCCGGCACGGTGCCTCGGCGCGATCATAGACATTAAGGGTCTGCCTGAAATAGCCCGGCTGGCCGGACTCGTTGACGAAATCGCGCAACGTGGTGCCGCCCTGTTCGATCGACGCCGACAATACCGCCCTGACCGCCTCAGCCAGGCGCTGATAGCGGACCAGCGCGATTCGGCCCGCGACCCGCTGCGGAGCAATGCCCGCTCGGAACAATGACTCACTGGCGTAAATGTTGCCGACACCGACCACGATGCGGCTGTCCATCAGAAAGGTCTTCACTGCCTGACGGCGACCTTGCGCGCGCGCGTGGAGGTATGCACCGCTGAATCCCGGATCCAGGGGTTCCGGACCCAGCCCGGAGATCAGCGGATGCTGCGCCGGATCGTCCTCGGTCCAGAGCAGGCAACCGAACCGGCGCGGATCATGGAAGCGCAGACTGTGCCGGTTATCCAGCACCAGATCGTAATGATCGTGCGTCCGGGGCGGTGCGGTCGGATCGACGATACGCAAGCTGCCGGACATGCCCAGATGCACGATCAAATGACCCGCACCCACCGGTATCAGCAGGTACTTGCCACGCCGCGTCGGGTGGCCGATCCGCTGCCCCTGCACGTGCTCCTCCAGCGTCTCGGGCACCGGCCAGCGCAACCGGCCGTTGCGCACGATCAGCCGTTCGACGATGGCGCCGTCCAGAAACGGACGCACGCCACGGAGGGTAGTCTCGACTTCGGGCAACTCAGGCACGGGCTGACCAGACCGGGGGATCAGTCCCGATCCGGCCCCTCCGCGTCGTCCTCTTCAGGCGACTCTTCGTGGTGTGCGTCGTCATCGTTCGGGCCTAGATCGTCACTGTCCTCCCCATCGGAGCCCTCCGCCCCAACCGGACTGGACGCCTGCGGCTTCTGGCCGCCGGGTGGCGGCAGGTTCAGCAACTTGCGCGCCGTATACTCGGGCACCTCGAACTGGAAGCCGAGGTCCTTGCGACCAAGGATCAGCGTGGGCTGCTTCTGCACGATCAGAAATTCGATCGGCGCGCCTGCGGATGGAACCAGACGGATGGTCTCGGCGGCATGCTCTGCAGCCAACCGCTGGGTCTTGATCGCCCAGGCCGTCTCCCAGGTCAGCGCCTGCTCCTCCGCAGGCGTGTTGGTCGGGCCGGCCGGCTCGGTGGTCCAGCGCCCCTCGGCGTTCTTGCTCGCCTTGAAGCCCGGCAGCTGGATCTCGCGAATCCGGGTGCCCTCAGGCACCAGCTTCTTGTCGACATAATCCAACGCTGTGGCAATCAGGTTGTGATAGAAGGCATCCTCTACCAAGTGGAGTGTATCGCCGACCCGGACATAGCGCCGCATGTTGATGGGATCGGACCCGCCGATCTGCAGCACGGTGTCATCCAGCTGCAGCACCATTTCCGGCTTGTCCAGTCCGAACTGGGCCAGTGCCTGCGGGTTGAGGGGATACCGCGCCACGCTGGGCGTCTGGGCGATCTCCAGCAGCTTGCCCAGACGAATCTGGTTGACTGGGGCTGCAAACGGCGCTGTCAGACGCCAGAGACTGTCCTGCTTCTCGAAGACCAGGGTCTCGGGGTTCTGCAATGTGACCCGCTTGAGACTCGCGGGGTCCAGCGACGTCAGCGGAATGACTGCCTCGGACTGCTTGCCGGGTTTCAGCACCACAACCGCAGCGAGCACGGCAATCACGATCAGCAGCGACAGATTGAGCATCAATCGGGTTTTCATCAACGTGACCTGCGCTTGAGCCAGACCAGAGCACCGATGCCCATCAAGGCGAGCGGCAGCATGAACAGGAAGCCGACCGCAATCGCGCCCGTGACCAGTCCCGACAGCTGGAGCTGACGGTCGGGTGCGGTTTTGACCGGGATGTTGATCATCGCATCCCCCTGCGTCAGCCACTGAACCATGTTCACGCCCAAGGCAAGGTTGCCGCCGTTGCCGAGAAAAGCGTTGGACAGAAAATCGCCATCCCCGACCACCACGATGCGCTGTTCCGTTGGCTGCTTGCGGGCGGCCGCCGGCTTGTCGCCCGGCGTCGCGGGAACAGACTTCGGACGCGTCAGCGCAAAGCCGATATCCAGCGGCCCCTGACGTTCCCCGGCGCTGGCATCAAACGCGACCTTGCCCTGAATCGGGCCCGACTCGGTCCAGGAACGCTGCAAGGTACTGAGCAGCGGATCCTGCTCGAATTCCGTCTTGCCCTCGGCCGCCAGAGCCACGGCAGCGGGGAACAGCGTCATCTGCTGGAATCCCTGGGTGATCGGGTGCGCCGGATAGTCCGTCACCAGTGCGAACGTGGGGTCATCAATACCCAGCAACTGGGTGGACGCATCCACCACCGTGCCCGGGAGGAAACGAAGGCCCAGTTGGCTGGCGAGGGGGGCCAATCCGCGTTGTTCGCCCGGGTCAGTGAGCCACCAGAGGTTGCCGCCCTTGCCGACATAGTCCTGAATCAGCTTGATCTCACCCTGCAACAGCGGCGTGCGCGGTCCGGCAATCACCAGTACGCTGGTGTTGTCCGGTATCTGCGGCGTCGCGGCCAGATTGACCATCGCAACGGTCATGCCCTTGCGCTTGAGCTCCTCGGCAAACTGCTGGACATCGTGATTGGCCTTGCCTTGCGGGGAGCGCTCGCCGTGGCCCTCGAGGAACACCACATGGCGTGCCTCGGCCGTTGCCAGCCGCTGAAGGGCATTGGTCAGACTGGTTTCCGTCGCGCGCTGGACATTTTCGGAGCGGCCCTGATAGGTGATCACCAGTTCGCCATCGACCTGAATGCCCAGCTGCCGGACCTGCTCTGGCTGGGTATCGGGGTTGACGAACTGCAGATCGATATCCTTTTTGTGCCGGCCGTAGCGGTCCAGCAGGTCGCGAATGGGATCGCGGACCTTCCCGTTTTCGCTCGCATAGGCTGTGACCTTGACCGGGTCCTTGAGCAGCCCCAAGACCTTGACGCTGGCCTCGGACAGCGTATGCCGATGGCCGGCAGTCCAGTCGAACTCGGCGGAATACTGGGTGCTCAACCAGGCCAGCAAGCCGATGATGACAAGAAACAGCAGACTGAAGAGCAGGTTCTGCAGGCGGATTTCCAAATGCGTCTTGCGATTGATCTTCATTTTTGCAGGCGGTCGTTATCCAGACGGTGAATGCTCAGGACCAGGAAGGTGGTGATGAACAGGACGAAGTACAGCAGATCGGTCGTGTTGATCAGTCCTTTCATCAAACCTTCGTAATGCCGCAGCAGCGACAGGTATTCGAGCACGCCCTTGCCCTGATCGCCGGAATGGGACGACCAGTCGATGATCCAGAGCAGCAGGAGCATGCCGAAGGTGCTGATCGCCGCCACGGTGGGCTGCACGGCCAGCGCCGACATGTACAGACCGACAGCAGCGAAGCCCGCCAGCAACAGGGTCAGCGCCATCACGCAGGCCACCAGCTTGCCGGCATCGAGCCCCCCGCCGATCAACAGCGACAGGGGCATGAGCAGGATCATGCCGATCATCACCAGCAGGAAGCCCAGAATACCGAGGTATTTGCCGAGCACGATCTCGGTCATCGACACCGGCGCCGTGAACAGCAGGCTGAGCGTGCGGTTGCGGCGCTCCTCGCTGATCAGGCGCATGGTCAGCAGTGGCGTCACCAGCAACAGGATGACGCCGGCATTGCCAAACAGCGGCGCGACCACCAGATCGGTGATGCCGGGGGCCTCTTCCATGCCGGCAATCCGCCCCTGAATCACGATGTAATAGTCGAGCTGGGCCAGAAACATGTAGGCCAGGATGATCTGGATCACCCCCAGAATCGTCCAGGCCAGCGGTGACAGAAACAGGTTGCGAAATTCGCGTCCCGCAATCACGAAGGTCATCATGCCGCTGCCTCCTGCTGCTGAAGCTCGGTGCCTTGCCGAGTGATGTCGATGAAAATCTGCTCCATGCTCCGGCGTTCCGGACTCAGCTCGCGCAAGCCCCAGCCCGCCGAGACCACCAGTTCCGCCAGCTGCTCGGCCGGGTTGTGGGTCTTGTCGTGGAACACGCGATAGCGCTGCTCGCCGAGATCATCGACCGTCTGTACCGAGGCCACGGCCTTGAGCCGGTCCAGGTCGGCGGGCCGGTTCAACTGCAGTACCAGACTGGAGGCACGCATCTGTTGTTCCAGTCCCTCGATGCTGTCGTTCAGCACCATGCGTCCCTTGTTGATGATCTGGACCCGGGTACAGGACTCCTGCACCTCGGGCAGGATGTGGGTAGACAGAATCACGCCGTGCTCCTTGCCCAGCTCACGGATCAACTCGCGAATCTCGCGAATCTGCAAGGGATCCAGGCCGACCGTCGGCTCATCCAGGATGATCACGGCGGGCATGTGCAGGATGGCCTGGGCGATACCCACCCGCTGCTGATACCCCTTGGACAGATTGCCGATCAGCCGTGACCCGACCTCGGTCAGTCCGCAGCGTTCCTTGGCCTGACCCAGCGCCGCCTTCTCCCGATCTCGCGGGATGCCATGCAGTCGGGCGCAGTAGCCAAGAAATTCATCCACGGTCAACTCGCGGTAGACCGGCGGGATTTCCGGCAGATAACCCAAAGCCCGCTTGGCTTCCTTGGGCTGATCAAGGATATCGATGCCATTGACCAGGATCTGGCCGGATGTCGGCGCAAGGTTGCCGCAGATCATCTGCATGGTGGAGGACTTGCCCGCGCCGTTCGGCCCGAGAAAACCCAGAATTTCGCCTTTCTGCAACGTGAAACTGACATTGTCGACGGCGCAATGATCGCCGTAATAACGGGTAAGTTGATCAACCTGTATGAGCGCGTTCATAAGGAATTGGGACGGAATGGACGAACAGACCTGACATGAGTTGGATGGCCAAGTTGACCGGGTCTGGCATTTACTTTACATAGGCGCTGAGTGTGCGGGGATGCCGTCACGCAGACCATCGTCAGGGCCAACGGTGCGCGACAGGTCATTTCAATACACCCATGCTTGCTCGACAAAAACCACAACCAACGCAACGCCCGCAAGGCGTGGCGGCGAAAATTATAGCGAGGAGAAACGCGTATGCGAATAGGTGTTCCTAAAGAAGTCCACGCCGGTGAAAAGCGTGTCGCCACTGTCCCGGATGTAGCCGAAAAGCTCATCAAACTGGGTTTTTCGGTCGCCATCGAGACAGGTGCCGGGGAAGACGCCAACTTCTCCGATGCGGCCTACCGCGCCGTCGGTTGCGAGATCCTGAGCCGCGACGACGTCTGGTCGACGGCGGACATCATTCTCAAGGTACGCGCGCCCGAAATCCATACGGAGACCTCCCTGAATGAGGTTGCACGCCTGCGGGAAGGCGCGGCCCTGATCAGCTTCATCTGGCCGGCCCAGAACCCCACACTCATGCAGCAACTGGTCGACAGGAAAGCGACCGTTCTGGCGATGGACTGCGTGCCCCGCATTTCCCGCGCCCAGAAACTGGATGCGCTGAGTTCCATGGCCAACATCGCCGGCTACCGGGCGGTGATTGAAGCAGCACACGAATTCGGCCGTTTCTTCACCGGCCAGGTGACTGCAGCCGGCAAGGTTCCGCCCGCCAAGGTGTTCATCATCGGCGTGGGCGTGGCCGGGCTGGCGGCCATCGGCGCCGCCAACGGTCTGGGTGCCATCGTCCGCGCCTCCGACACCCGTCCCGAGGTCAAGGATCAGGTCAAGTCCATGGGGGCGGAGTTCGTCGAAGTCGACTATCAGGAGGAAGGCTCCACGGCCGGCGGCTACGCCAAGGTCATGAGCGAAGGCTTCCAGAAAGCCCAGCGCGCACTGTATGCCCAGCAGGCCAAGGACGTCGACATCATCATCACGACGGCGCTGATTCCCGGCAAACCGGCGCCGCGCCTGATCACGGCCGAGATGGTCGAGTCCATGAAGCCCGGCAGCGTCATCGTCGACCTCGCGGCGGAACAGGGCGGCAACTGCGAACTGACCGAGCCCGGCAAGGTCGTGGTCAAACACGGTGTCACCCTGGTCGGCTACACGGACTTGCCCAGCCGGCTCGCCCGTCAGTCATCGACCCTGTACGCCACCAACCTCCTGCGGCTGCTGGAGGAACTCTGCAAAGACAAAGACGGAGCAATCACCGTCAACATGGACGATGAAATGATCCGCGGCGCCACCGTCATCAAGGACGGCTCGATCACTTGGCCACCGCCACCGATTGCCGTCT
>CAYFNI010000052.1:8489-15921 GCA_964344495.1 uncultured Methylococcus sp. | reverse complement strand
TACCGGCTACGGGTTGCCATTGCCCGACTTGATCCAGGAAGGCAACATCGGCCTCATGAAAGCGGTGAAACGGTTTGATCCCAACGTCGGCGTACGTCTGGTGTCGTTCGCGGTGCACTGGATCAAGGCCGAGATCCACGAATACATCATCCAGAACTGGAGAATCGTCAAGGTCGCCACCACCAAGGCCCAGCGCAAGCTGTTCTTCAACCTGCGCAAGTACAAGCAGCGCCTTGGCTGGCTCAATCAGGAAGAGGCTCAGACCGTGGCCGATGAACTGGGCGTGGACATCGAGACCGTGTACGAGATGGAAGGTCGGCTGAGCAGCCAGGACATGGCCTTCGATGCGGCCGATGACACCGAAGAGAGCGAAAGGGAGGCGCCGGCTCCGGTTCACTACCTGCAGCAGGCCAATGGTGATCCCGCCGATCTGCTGGAGGATGAAGACTGGGAGGCGAACACCCAGCACAAGCTGATCAGCGCTATCGAGCAACTTGATGACCGCAGCCGTGACATCCTGCAAAGTCGCTGGCTGAGCGAGGAAAAGCTCACGCTGCATGATCTCGCCGCCCGTTACAACGTATCGGCGGAACGGATTCGTCAGCTCGAGAATTCCGCCATGAAACGGATCAAGCAATCCATGGCGGCGTGAAATAATGACGCCCCACTGAAAAAGGCGACCGCGGTCGCCTTTTTCGTGGACGCCCACGACGCCCCGCTTCTACTCGCAGGTTTACCGGCCGGCCCAACCCATCCATCAAGATGCCCATGAGCAAATCCTTCCAGATCAAACTGCTGCAACCGCCCGAGGCCGTCGTCGCCCAGGCCAGAACCGCGGCCCACGAACACGGCGTCCATCTGGATGGCACGGCCGAGCGCGGCCGCTTTTCCGGTCACGGTATCGAGGGCCACTACCTGATCCGCGCCGATATTCTGGCGGTCGAGATTTCAAAAAAGCCCTTCATCCTGCCCTGGAGCATGGTCGAAACCACCCTCCGCCGCTTGTTTGCATGAGCCGGCCCAGCGCCTCCCGCCGACACCGCTGACGGGTCACCGGCACACCCCACGATGGCTGAACGTCTGCCACCGGAACAACTCCACACGCGCTGCAATCCAGCCGATTTTGCCTTCGTAACGACCGCTGAACTGCCCCAGGAAGAACTGGCCATCGGTCAGGAGCGGGCGCTGGAAGCCCTGCAGCTGGGGTTGGCCATTGATCGGCCGGGCTTCAACCTGTTTGCGCTCGGTTCGGCGGGCACTGGCAAAACCTCGGTTGTCCGACAGGTGATCGAGCAGGCGGCCGCGGGTCGGCCTGCCCCGGACGACTGGTGCTATGTTCACCATTTTCAGCAACCCGCCCAGCCCAAGGCCCTGCGGCTACCGGCCGGAATGGGCCGGCAGTTGGCAAATGACATTGATCAATTGCTCGAAGCGCTCGGCAATGACCTCCCGGCCGCTTTCGAGCGTGAAGACTACCGGGTCCGGGCCGATGCCATCGAGGCCGCCGCCAAGACCCGCGAAGCCAGCGCCATTCATGACCTGCGACGAGCGGCGCGGACACAACACATCGCGCTCATCGAGACATCGACTGGCTTCGCTTTCGTGCCCATCGATGACAGCGGCGCCGCCCTCAGCCCAGAGGCATTCCAGCAATTGTCGCCCGAACGCCAGCAGGCCCTTGAGGCGGCCATCGCCGATTTTCATCAGCAACTGCAGCAGCGGCTGCGTCAATTCCCCGTATGGCGAAGTGAATCGCGACTGGAACTGAAGGCGCTCAGACAGGAGACCGCCGCCATGACGATCCAGCATCTGATTGACCCGATCACGGCACGCTATGAGTCAACCGTCGATGCCGCACGCCACCTTGAGACCCTGCGGCAAGCCCTGATCGAACATGCCGGGGAATTCCTCAAAGGTGCCGAAGCCCAGAGCGTCCGGGCCGAGGAGGGACCGCGCATGGCCAGCCACTGGCAGCGTTACCGCATTCACCTGCTGGTGGATAACAGCCACCAGCAGGGTGCACCCTGCGTCTTCGAAGACTTTCCACACCATGCCAACCTGGTCGGGCGCATCGAGCACCAGGCTCACATGGGAACCCTGCTGACCGACTTCACCCTGATTCGATCCGGAGCCCTGCACCGGGCCAATGGGGGTTATCTGGTCATGGATGCGCTGCAACTGCTCCGGCAGCCGCTGGCCTGGGAGGCACTGAAACGCACACTGAAAGCGGGGAAAATTGTCATCGAACCGCTGGAGCGCACGCTTGGCCTGATCAGCACCACATCGCTGGAGCCCGAACCCATCCCCCTGAAACTCAAGGTTATTCTGACCGGGGAGCGCTTGCTTTACTACCTGCTCGACATGCATGACCCCGAGTTTCGGGCGTTATTCAAAATTGCAGCGGACTTCGAAGACACGCTGGACCGCACGCCCGATAACAGTCAGCGCTTTGCCCGCTGGGTCGGCAGTCTGGCGCGGCGCGATGGCCTGCGACCGCTGACCCGGGAAGCGGTCATGCGCGTCATCGAACACTCGGCCCGCGCGGTCGATGATGCCGAGAAGCTCGGCACCCATCTCGGAGACCTGACCGATTTACTCCAGGAGGCCGATCACGCAGCGCAGCAGCAGAACAGGACCGCCATCGAGGAGCACGATATCCGGCAGGCGCTGGAAGCCCGCATCAGACGAGCCAGCCGGCTGCGTGATCAACTGGAGGAACAGATCCAGCGCGGCGCGCTCCTGATTGACACGGTCGGCTGCGTCATCGGCCAGATCAATGCATTGGCGCTGGTCAGCCTCGGTGATTTCCGCTTCGGGCATCCCGTCCGCATCACGGCGACGACCCGGCTGGGAGCCGGCAAGATCATCGACATCGAGCGGGAAACCGAGCTGGGCGGGCCACTGCACAGCAAAGGCGTCTTCATTCTTTCCGCCTTCCTCGCGGCACACTATGCCCGCGTGGCGCCCCTGTCACTCTCGGCCAGTCTGGTCTTCGAACAATCCTATGGCGACGTGGAGGGCGACAGCGCCTCGCTGGCCGAACTCTGCGCGCTGATCTCGTCCTTGTCCGACTTGCCGATCGAACAGGGACTCGCCGTCACCGGGTCCGTCAACCAACGGGGCCTCGTCCAGGCCATCGGTGGTGTCAACGAAAAGATTGAGGGATTCTTCGACACCTGCCGCCAACGGGGGCTGACCGGTCGGCAGGGCGTCATCATCCCGCAGTCCAATCGGGCGCACCTGATGCTGCGCGAAGATCTGGTCGAGGCGGTTGCCGGCGGGCATTTTCATGTTTACGCGGTCAGCACAGTGAACGAAGCCTTCAGCTTGCTGATGAACACGGCAGCAGGTGAGCGCTCCGACGCCGAAGGCTTTCCGCCCGGCAGCATCAACAGCCGGGTCGAACTGACCCTGCAGCGCTGGGCATTGCAGGCGAGCAAGTTCGGCGTGGCAACCGACAACGCCGGCTGACCATGAACGGGCGACCCGCCGCAGCCTTCAGGCCTTATTTGCAGAGATAGGCCGCACCCACGTAAACCACGTTGGTCTGGCTGCTGCCGCCGCCACCCGAGCCATTCGACATATTCACGCTACCGGTCTGCCCGGCGCGGGTGGACAACAGTTGCACCGTATTGGCTCCCAGCCTGGCGGCTTCATTCTTCATCTCGTTACGGGCACCGGTCTCGAGATTGGCATTGCTGGTCCAGGCGCCGGTGAAGAAATTGCCCTGATTACCGGTCGCTTCGCCCAGATACTGGCAGCCGGTCGGTTCCGAGGTGACGATGCGAATGCGCTCGGCGCCCGCATTCAAGGTATTGGCGGCACAGCCGGCCATCAACAGCATCAAGGGAAAAAGCGGTTTCAGGGTCATTGAAATCCTCATCACACGGTCAGGTTTGCAAGGCATCGCGCTCGGAGCGTTCGGCGCACGACTACGTCAAGTTACGGGGCCAGACGGCAAAACGCAATCATCGGACGATCCCGATCAGTGCCTGCACGCGCACACGCACGACCCGGACCAATAGGCAGTCATCCGCATAGGCCGGCACAGCCGCTGTCCTGAAAATGAGCCTTACGGATGTCATCGACACCTCCGATTGACTGCGCACCCCTTCCTCAAGAGCCTCCACATGAGCCATCGAACTGCCGACCTGCATGCCTCCGGACTACAGATTCGCAATCTGCGTGAACTCCGACACGATCCCTATGCTGCCCGCAAAAAACTGGAAGAGCCCACCGTGTGCAAAGGGTGCGGCGCCATTTATCACCATGGCCGCTGGCAATGGGGCATGACCCCGACGAATGCCAAGCACGCCCTGTGTCCGGCCTGCCAGCGGATCCACGACCACTGCCCGGCCGGCTTCCTGCACCTGTCAGGCGCGTATCTGGCCGCCCACAAAACCGACATCCTGCAACTGGTTCAGCATGTCATTGCGCGGGAAAACAGCGAGCACCCCCTCAAGCGCATGATGACGCTGGAAGACCGACCGGACGGCGGCCTCGACGCCACGTTCACCGACCCCCATCTGGCCCGAGCCATCGGTGAAGCCATCCACGATGCCCATCAGGGTGAGTTGGCCTATGCCTATCAGGCTGGAGAATTCCTATTGCGCGTGAATTGGCAGCGGTAGGAAAACAGCCAGAACCGAGGCCACGTCTGATCTGTCGCTGGCGGACAGCGGCTCCATCACCTCCATGATCGAATTTAACGACCGGGGATCGCCGAAGCGTCCCTGATATCCCCATTCGCCGGGCATCAGGCCGCAAGCCTGAACGGTTCGGGTAAACTCTGGCGGAGATGCCGAGCGAGGGGGTTTTGTCTCACCAGACCCGTACCGCTCAGTGCGACCGACAGACGGTGAGATGGAGACGAGAGGATGGAAGCGATGCACGCCAACGGAGCCACGCTGCTGGTCAGGCTCCTCGAGCAGCACGGTGTCACCCATGTGTTCGGCATTCCCGGGGCCAAAGTAGACAGTGTCTTCATTGCCCTCAAGGAATCACCGATCGAGCTGGTGCTCTGTCGCCACGAGCAAAATGCCGCCTTCATGGCCCAGGCTTTCGGGCGGCTGACCGGCCGGGTGGGCGTATGTCTGGTCACTTCCGGGCCCGGGGTCACCAATTTGGTGACCGGGCTGGCGACGGCCACCTACGAGGGCGATCCGGTGCTAGCGATCGGTGGCGAGGTGACGGTGAGCGATCGCCTGAAGCATACCCATCAGTCCCTGAACAGCATCGAACTGATGCGGCCAGTGACCAAGTATGCGGCCGAACCCCTGAATGTCGGCATGATTGCCGAAGTATTCGGCAATGCCGTACGGGCGGCCGAGGGGGGGCGGCCGGGAGCCGTATTCATCGGTTTTCCGAAGGATGTGGGTCTGGCCGCTACCGCGGCCACCTGCCCCGCGGGCGTCGGCCGCCGGATTCGGCTCGGGCAGCCCGATGACGAGGAAGTGGATCTGGCGGCCGGGCTCATCAATGCAGCGCAACGGCCGCTGTTGCTGCTGGGCCTGCAATCATCGGAACCGGTCTATGCGGGGGCCTTGCGCGCCTTCCTCTCGAGCACGCATTTCCCATACGTTTCCACCTTTCAGGGCGCCGGCGCCTGGGCCGAGCCCCAGCCTGGCACTCAGTACGGGGGGCGGGTAGGCCTTTTCAGCAACCAGCCCGCCGATCGCCTGCTGGAAGCAGCCGATTGCATCGTCACGATCGGTTATGACCCGGTTGAATATGACCCCGTCGCCTGGAACAAGGACCAGCACCGGCCGATCATTGCCATCGACACCATTGGGTCGGATCAGGATCAGGCGTTTCTGCCTTCCGCTGAACTGGTTGCCGACATTGGCCACAGCCTTGCAGCGCTGGCCCCCAGAATTCAGCGCAAAGCCGATCCGGCCTTCGATCACTTGGTCGCCGATGCGGCAGCCGAGCTGGCCAAGACGGTGGCCGATGGCCCCCGCTTCAACGGTTTTCCGATTCACCCGCTGCGCGTGATCGATGAACTGCGCAAAGTCGTCACCCCGGACACCACCCTTGCGCTGGATGTGGGGTCGCACTACATCTGGATGAACCGCTATTTTCCCGCGGCCAGGGCGCGACAGGTCCTGGTCAGTAACGGTCAGCAAACCCTGGGCGTTGCGCTCCCCTGGGCTATCGCCGCCGGCCTTGCCCGTCCGGGGTGTCCCGTGATCTCTCTCTCCGGCGATGGCGGTTTTCTCTTCAGCGCCATGGAACTCGAGACCGCCCGCCGGATCGGCTCACGGTTTGTTCATTTGATCTGGAACAGCCACTCCTATGACATGGTGGCCTTTCAGGAGGCTGCGCATTACGGCGAGACGGCAGGGGTGGAACTCGGCAGCTATGACGTAGTGGCGTATGCACAGAGCTTTGGCTGCACCGGCTACCGCATCACCGACCCCGATCAGCTCGAACCCGTTCTTAAGGCCGCTTTGGCTTCGCCGGTGCCGGTGCTGATCGATATCCCGATTGATTATTCGGATAACCCGCAATTGATGCAGAACGTCCGTCAGGACTTTCTATCCTGAGGCACGGACGTGAAGAAGACCTTGACGCTTGACCTGCCCATTACCGTTCAGGAGGCGCTGGCCAGCCACTGCGCACGCAGCGGCGACACCCCGGAACATACCGTGATTCGGGCGCTGGCTGAATTCCTCGATCTGGAACACCATTCGATCTATCAGGTTTCAACCTCGTGCGCTCTTGTCGAGGGGGTTTATCAGGGCAGCGTGCGTGTCCGAGAAATCCTCAAGAATGGCGACTTCGGGCTCGGCACCTTTCATGGACTGGATGGCGAAGGCATCCTGCTGGATGGCACATGCTGGCAGGCTCTCGCCGATGGCACCGTGCTTCCGGCGGACGGGGACACCCTGACGCCGTTCTGGGTGGCCACCCACTTCAAGGCTGATATCGAAAAAACCCTTGAGGCCATCGAAAGCTGGGATGACCTGCTGGGACGCCTTGATGCGCTCCGTCCCTCCGACAATATCTTCTCGGCCATCCGCATCGACGGGGTTTTCTCCGCCATGCACTACCGGGTGGCCTGTAAATCGTCACCCGGCACCGATCTCGTCGCGGCGACGCAGCATCAGGCTGAGTACCGGTTCAACCAGATCGAAGGCACCCTGGTGGGCTTTTTCACCCCAGACTACGCACATACCATCAACGTGCCGGGCTATCACCTGCATTTCATCAGTCACGACCGGACCCACGGTGGGCATGTTCTCGACCTCGCCGCATCGAGTCTGAAGGTGGCCATTGACCATGAGAACCAGCTCAGACTGGTCCTCCCCGAGACGCCCGCATTCCTGAACGCCGATCTGACCGAGGATCCGCGCGAGGCCTTGGAGAAGGCCGAAAGCAAGAGGCGGGACACGCCGCAGACCGAGGGCCCCTGACCGCAATAACCTGAAAC
>CAYFNI010000052.1:0-8479 GCA_964344495.1 uncultured Methylococcus sp. | reverse complement strand
TTACACAGCGGCTGAAACTTCACTCAATATTCTGGATCTGCTCGCGCATCTGCTCAATCAATACCTTGATTTCGACCGAAGCGCGGGTGGTGTCGGTGTCGGCAGACTTTGAGCCGAGTGTGTTCGCCTCACGGTTTAATTCCTGCAGCAGAAAATCCAGGCGACGCCCAACCGGTTCCTTCTGCTGCAAACAGCGCTGGACTTCGGCGAGATGCGTATCGAGTCGGTCCAGCTCCTCGGCCACGTCCAGTTTCTGAGCCAGATAGACCATTTCCTGCTCCAGCCGGTCCGCATCGGGTGTGGCCGAAAGCTCGGCCAGCCGGGCTGAAATGCGGCTGCGGATGCCCTCCAGAACCAGCGGCAGTCGGGGACGGGTGGCGGCAACCTGCTGGGCAATCCGTGCGCAGCGGTCGGCAATCAGACCGGCCAGCTGAGCGCCTTCCTGTTCGCGACCGGCAACCAGCTGCTGCAGGCTTTCGTCCAGCAGGGCCAGCGCCATGGCACCGAGATGGGCGCGGTCCGTTTCAGGCTGATGCAGCGCGCCGGGCCAGCCCATGACCTGCAAGGCATCGAAGGGCGCCAAGGCGCCAGCCGCGAGCCCTTCCACCTGCCGGGCAGCGGCCAGCAATTGAGCAATCAGCGGCTGATTGAGCTGAATCTCGGCCCTGCCCTGATCGGTTTTTTTCCAGTTCAAGGTCGCTTCCACACGACCCCGCCTGACTGCCTGACCAATGCGGGCACGGGCGTCGGACTCCAGAAAGCGGAGGGCATCGGGCAGGCGCAGACTGATGTCGAGAAAACGGTGATTGACGGTCCGCACCTCCCAGCTGAACACCCAGCCGTCTGCTTCCTTTTCGCCACCGGCAAAGGCGGTCATGCTCCGAATCATGTGTGCTGTCCTGCATGCAGTTGAACGTGTCGCGCATGGTACGCTGGCCATCCATCCGGCGAAAGGCCGGCAGCGGCTGTGCCGATTGTTCGCCGCCAAGGGATGGCATACAGTATGTCGCCACCCGCCATATCACGGAGGATAGCCACCATGACCGAATCTCTGCCCGAGCGTCAGGCCCACGATCACCGGGTAGTCCTGGAACTGCTGGAGGAACGCCGTCAGCTCTGGAGCCTGTACACGGCCCTTGAACAACGGCCGCCCTCTACGCCTGAGCAGGCGCTGGAGACGCGGTTGCGCGAGTTCTGCCAGATTCTGGTCGATTACATTTCGCTGGGCCATTTCGAAATGTATCCACGCCTGACCGACGTGCCGGAACGTCGTGCCCGGGTTCAGACGCTGGCCAATTCGCTGTATCCGAAATTCATGGATGCCACCGATGCCGCGATCGCGTTCAATGACCGGTACGAGCACCTTGCGGCTGCGGCGCTCGGGAAGGCTCTGGATGACGATCTGGCCAGCCTGGGCCAAGCCTTGACCAGCCGCTTCGCGCTGGAGGACCAACTGATCGACGCCATGGCAGACTGAACATTCCGATTGCACCGACATGTTCCCACCCATCAACTATTGCTCGCACTGCAGTGAGCCGGTTCGTCAGGGCATACCGGCAGGTGACGATCGGCTGCGGCATATTTGCGATGCCTGCGGCACCGTCCATTATCAGAATCCCAAGGTCATTGCCGGGTGTATCCCGGTGTTTGGCGATCAGGTCCTGCTCTGCAAGCGCGCCATCGAACCGCGCCGCGGTCTCTGGACCCTGCCGGCCGGCTTCATGGAGCTGGGGGAAACCCTGGCCGAGGCCGCCCGCCGGGAAGCCTGGGAAGAAGCTTCGGTCGAGGTAGAACTGGAGCCGCTGTTCACGCTCTTCAGCCTGCCGCATATCTCGCAGGTGTATGCTTTTTTCAGGGCGCACATGCCGGAACCACGCTACGCACCCGGCGAAGAAAGCCTGGAGGTCCGGTTGTTCCACGAACACGAAATCCCCTGGGATGAACTGGCTTTCGAGACAGTTCGCCGCTCACTGCGGCTGTTTTTTGCCGACCGGGGCGCGGGTACCTTCGTCTTCCGGATGGAAGATATTCAGCCTCACCCCGAGCGGCGGCCTTAACCGCCCAGCAGTTCGCTCATGCGCTGCCCCATTTCAGACGGCGTAGCCACCACTTCGACACCGGCCGCCTTGAGCGCCGCCACCTTGCCGGCACCGGTTCCCTTGCCGCCGGTGACAATGGCGCCGGCATGGCCCATACGCTTGCCGGGTGGTGCGGTCAGGCCCGCAATGTAGCCGACCACCGGCTTGCTGACATGCGCCTTGATGTAGTCGGCCGCTTCTTCCTCGGCGCTGCCGCCGATTTCTCCCACCATGATGATGCCGCGCGTGGCCGGATCGGCCTCGAACCGCGCCAGCACGTCGATGAAATCAAGCCCCTTGATCGGATCGCCGCCGATGCCGACACAGGTCGTCTGCCCGAGCCCTGCCCGGGTCGTCTGATACACCGCCTCATAGGTCAGGGTGCCGGAGCGGGAAACGATGCCGATACTGCCGGGCTGGTGAATGAACCCCGGCATGATGCCGATCTTGCATTCGCCCGGGGTGATGATGCCGGGGCAATTGGGACCGATCAGGATGGCCTCCTGCGATGCCAGTGCCGCCTTGACCCGCAGCATGTGCAGCACCGGAATGCCCTCGGTGATACAGACGATGACCTGAATGCCGGCCGCAGCAGCCTCCAGAATGGCATCGGCGGCAAAAGGCGGCGGCACATAGATCATGCTGGCGGTGGCGCCGGTTTCGCGCACGGCCTCACGGACTGTGTTGAAAACGGGCAAATTCAAATGTGTCTGGCCACCGCGGCCGGGCGTGACGCCCCCAACCAGCTGGGTGCCGTACTCGAGACACTGCTGCGAGTGGAAAGTGGCCTGTTTGCCGGTAAAGCCCTGACACAGGACGCGGGTGTGTTGATCGACGAGTATGCTCATTGCGCGGCCTCCACGGCTTTCTTGGCGGCATCATCCAGATCGGTGGCGGTCGTCAGCGCCAGCCCGGAGGCCTCCAGCAACTGACGTCCCTCCTCGGCATTGGTCCCTTCCAGCCGGACCACAACCGGTATCGACACCCCGACATCCCGGACGGCCGCGATGATGCCTTCGGCAATCAGATTGCAGCGCACGATGCCGCCGAAGATGTTGACCAGCACCGCCCTGACCTTGCGGTCGGAGAGGATCAGCTTGAAGGCCTCGGCCACCTTGGCCGCGGTCGTGCCGCCACCCACGTCGAGGAAATTGGCCGGCTGACCGCCATACAGCTTGATCACGTCGAGCGTCGCCATGGCCAGTCCGGCACCGTTGACCATGCAGCCGATGGTACCGTCCAGGGTCACGTAACTGAGATCATGTGCACGGGCGGCGGTCTCGGTCGCATCCTCCTGCGACACATCACGCAGCGACACCAGATCGGCGTGGGCATAGAGCGCATTGTCATCAACGTTGATCTTGGCATCCAGCGCCTGCAAGTGCCCTTCGTCGGTCACCACCAGCGGATTGATTTCGATCTGGCTCAGGTCCTTGTCGAGCAGCAGGCGGACCATCGCTGACATGATGCCCTGCAGCGCGGCCATCTGTTCGCCTGACAGCCCGAGGCCAAAAGCCATCTCACGCACCTGATACGGCTGCAGGCCGGCGGCCGGATCCACCTTACAGGTGAGGATTTTCTCCGGCGTGCTGGCCGCCACCTCTTCGATATCCATTCCGCCGGCTGCCGAGGCCATGAAGATCACGCGGGCGCTGCCGCGGTCAACCAGCGCACTCAGGTATAACTCTCGCGCGAGTCCTCGCACTTCTTCGACCAGCACCATCGGTACCGGCAATCCGGCTCCGCCTGACTGGTGCGTGACCAGCCGACTGCCGATCAGGCGTTCAGCGCTGGCTTCGACCTCGTCCAGACTGTTGGCCAACACCACACCGCCGGCCTTGCCGCGGCCACCACTGTGAACCTGGGCCTTGACCACCCAGCGCTCACCACCCAGCTGACGGGCGGCGTCGAGGGCCCCGGCGGGGCTGGTGGCCGGATAGCCCCGCGGAACGGCGATGCCGTATTCCTTGAACAGTTGCTTGGCCTGATATTCGTGCAGATTCATGACGGATTCCTGATGGACGGGGCGGGCGCGATCGGATCGGTTGCAATAATGAAAATGGCCGGTCACCCTCACGGGCGCCGGCCATTCAGGCTTCCGGGAGGGGGGATCAGGCCTGGTATTTCTGGATGGCCCGCAGTTTGTCGATGGCATCCTTGACCTTTTTTGAAGCCGCATCATCGAGCTCGTTGGGCTTGTAGACACGGTCCAGCAGCTTTTCGCTGACCAGCGCATCCTTGATCCATTTTTTGGCAAATCGGTAGTTGGCCGGCACCGGTGACGTCTCGCCAGTGGCCGGGTTGCGCAAGGTATCAGCCAGCTTGACAGGTTCTGCCGGGGCCGCCCGCTGGTTGGTCGCTGCAGCCGGCTTGGCCGGCGCCGGGGCTTTGCCAGCGGCTGGCTTGGCGGGTGCCGGGGCAGCCGCCGCCGGCTTGGGCTCCGATTTCACGGCAGCAGGCGCCACTGCGGCAGGTTTGGCCGCAGCGGGTTGTGGGGCAGGCTTGGGGCGCGGCTTGAAAACCGGTTCGCCCTTTTCCGAGCGCCCGACGGCCTGATAGGCCTCGTATGCCACATACGCCATGTAAAACGCCGTCACGGTAAACAGAAACTCAAACATCAGGATTCTCCTTACGGGAAAGGGGGCGGCTCAGGCCGTCTTCTCATCTAACGAGGCCTTATCCTGACCGGATTAGCCCCACACGCGCACAAAATAGGCTTTCCATCCAAAAAGCGCAATCCTTGGCGGCTTGCAGACGCGCCCCGGCCCGCAGGATTACATGGACATTACGCCGGCTGCGAATGTCCGAATTGCAAGCGGTAAAGTTCGGCGTAATGGCTGGGCGTATTCAGCAAGGACGCATGTGTTCCCTGCTCGATGATGCGCCCATCCCGCATGACGTAGATCTGATCGGCATTCTGGATGGTGGACAGGCGATGGGCGATGACGAGCGTGGTTCGGTTTTGCATCAGGGTCTCCAGCGCCGCCTGAACATGCCGTTCCGACTCGGCATCCAGCGCCGAGGTAGCCTCGTCGAGAATCAGGATCGGGGCATCCTTGAGCAGGGCCCGGGCGATGGCGATGCGCTGGCGCTGGCCACCAGACAGGAGAACGCCCTGCTCGCCAACCAGGGTATCGAAACCTTGCGGCAGACTCTCGATAAAGCCGAGAGCATGGGCCGCAACCGCCGCCTGACGGATTTCTTCCGTCGTCGCGGTATCACGCCGGCCATAGGCGATGTTGTTGGCGATCGTGTCATTGAACAGGGTGACTTCCTGTCCCACATAGGCGATCTGATGACGCAGGCTGTCCAGCGTGAACGCGCGGATGTTGCGGCCATCAATCCGGATTTCGCCGGCCGTCGGCTCATAAAGCCGCGGCAGCAAGCGGATCAGGGAGGTCTTCCCGCTCCCGGAATGGCCCACCAGCGCAATCGTCTGCCCCGGCAAGACGCTCAGACTGACGCCGTTGAGAACCCGCTCGCCGTCCGCGTGGTAGGCAAGCCGGACATCAAGATACTCGACCTTGCCCTCGACGCGCGGCAACGCCAAAGTACCGCTATCGTCCTCACTGGCCATATCCAGCAACTCGAAGATGCTGCCGCCGGCGGCAATGCCGCGTTGCAGCACGTTGGCGAGGTTGGTCACGCGCTTGATGGGACTCAGCATCATCGACATTGCGGCAATGAATGAAATCAGGCTGCCGGTGGTAATGGTGCTGCGGACCGAATCCATCGAAACCACATACAACACGGCAGCAAAACCGCAGATGTAGATCAGCTGGACGATGGAGCCACTCACGGCTTCGGTGGCAATCCGCTTCATGAAGCGGCGGAAATTGAGCTCGTTTTCCTGATCGAACTTGGCGGATTCATAGGCCTTGCCATTGAAGACCTTGACGATCCGCTGGGCATCGATGGCCTCCTGGGCCACATGGCCAACGTGCCCCATCGACTCCTGAATACGCCGACTGATCTTGCGAAAACGCTTGCTGACCCGGGAAATGCTGACCCCCAGCAACGGCCCCACCACCAGCAGGACCAGCGACAACTGGAGGTTTTCGTACACCATCAGGGAGATCAGGCCGATGATGGTCAGTCCATCCTTGAAAAGGCCGGTCAAGCCACTGGTCAGACACTCTGCGACCTGCTCAGTGTTGAAAAGCAGCTTCGACATCAGCTGGCCCGACGAGGCTCGGTCATACTCGGCACAGGGCAGATTGAGAAACTGGTCGAACATGTCGCGCCGGAGATCGGTGATTACCCGCCGGCTCACCCAGCCGGAGTAGTAATCGCTGCCGAACCCGGCCAGGCCGCGCAAGATCGACAGTCCGATCAGCACGAACGGCGCCATCCGCAGCGCCGAGGGGTCGTCATTGACGAAACTGCCGTCGATCAGGGGCTGGATGAGCTTGGCAAAAGCCGGCCCCAGCGATGCATAGACCACCATCGACAGCACCGAGAGCAAAAAGGGCCGCCAATAGGGCAAGCCGTAGTGGAGCAGGCGACGGTAGATGGTCAGACTGTCGTATGAGGGCGAGGGGGCCGAAGTCATGGGGTGGGGGTTAGCAGTCAGCCGGAGGAGCGATGGCGCAGGAGGATTCAGCAACAGCGCTTGATGCCACTCCAGCGTCGCCGGAGTTCATCGGTGTGAAAGGCGGCCCGATCCATCGGCGCGCCCTCGTCCCGATGATGGTGGTGCCAATGTGCCAGATAGCGCTCATAGGCGTCGTCACCAGAGACCAGACGCAGAAAGCCCCAAGCTTTTCTGGCCAGTCCGGCCAGACGCTTGGGGCTTTCTGCGTTCAACGCCGTGCCCGCCGTTTTCACACCTGCGAGCCGACGAAATTACTTGATCTTGCCTTCCTTGTAGATCACATGCTGGCGGACAACGGGATCAAACTTCTTGATCTCCATTTTTTCCGGCATGTTTTTCTTGTTTTTGGTCGTGGTATAGAAATGGCCGGTGCCGGCGCTGGATACCAATTTGATCTTGTCGCGCATGAGCTGCTCCTGACTTAGACTTTTTCGCCGCGCTTGCGGATATCGGCCAGAACGGCATCAATGCCGCGCTTGTCGATGGTGCGCAGCCCCTGATTGGATACGCGCAGGCGCACCCAACGATTCTCGCTCTCGACCCAGAACCGGTGCTCATGCAGATTCGGGTTGAACACGCGCTTGGTCTTGTTGTTAGCGTGGGAGACGTTATGGCCTACAATACGGCCCTTGCCCGTCACTTGGCATATTCTGGACATGTTGAACCTCGGTTCGCCTGGCTGGATACGGAAAAGCCGGATTTTATAAGCCAACAGACCGACCCAAGTCAAGCCTATTCCCTTTCTTGATGACAATCGAACGCGCATGAGCCTCAAACTCGGGATCGTGATGGACCCCATCACCCAGATCAAAATCCACAAGGACACCAGCTTCGCCATGCTGCTGGAAGCACAGGCCCGGGGCTACCAGCTGTACTACATGGAGCTCAACGACCTCTACCTGCGCGACGGCCGCACCCATGCCCGCATGCGTCGACTTCAGGTGCAGCGCGATGAGCGAAACTGGTTCCAGTTCGACGGTGAACTGGACCAGCCGCTGGATGCACTGGATGTCGTCCTGATGCGCAAGGACCCGCCCTTCGACCAGGAATACATCTACGCCACCTACCTGCTCGAATGCGCCGAGAGCCATGGCCTGCGGGTCGTCAACAAGCCCCGTTCGCTGCGCGACGCCAACGAAAAGCTGTTCACGGCCTGGTTCCCCCAGTGCTGCGCGCCGACCCTGGTGGCCCGGGAGTCCGCCCGGCTGAGGGATTTCCTCCACGAGCAGGGCGAAATCGTGCTCAAGCCCCTCGACGGCATGGGTGGTGCCTCCATTTTCCGGGTTGCCCGACAGGATCCCAATCTGAGCGTGATTCTGGAAACGATGACCCAGCATAATCGCCGGTTTGTCATGGCGCAGCGCTATCTGCCCGAGATTGTCGAAGGCGACAAACGAATCCTGGTCGTCAACGGTGAGGTGGTGCCCTATGCCTTGGCTCGCATCCCGGCCGAGGGCGAAAGCCGCGGTAATCTGGCCGCCGGCGGTCGTGCCGAAGGTCGGCCGCTGACCGACCGCGACCGCTGGCTCGCCAGCCAGGTTGGCCCGGAACTGCAACGGCGCGGCCTGGCCTTCGTGGGACTGGATGTGAACGGCGCGTACCTTACCGAGATCAACGTCACCAGCCCCACCTGCGTGCAGGAACTGGACCGGCAATTCGGACTCAACATCAGTGCACGCCTGATGGATCACATCGAAGCCACTGTCCAGACCCGCGACTGAACGCTGATGGCGCCCGGCCGGCCCCTCCCCACTGCTTTCCTGCTGGCGCTGGCCGGCGCCATCAGCGTTCAGTCGCGGGTCTGGAC
>CAYFNI010000051.1:0-16253 GCA_964344495.1 uncultured Methylococcus sp. | reverse complement strand
GCGGGTGTTTATCGACTTTGATACCGGCCTGAACATTAATACCTACTACAAGCTCGGTAAGACGACAGATAACCCGACGCCCCATCTGTATGCCTATATGGCGGACGGAAACGTCAATACCTACGACGACGGTGCCGAATTGCTGGATCGGGATGGCAATGGCAGTATTGATCGGGTCATCCTGACCTTTACTGATGGCGCTACGGGTGATGATGATCTCACCGTTAACGGGGTGATCATCGATCCTGGCTTCCTGGCCTATGCGCCAGAGGCACCCGGAAAGCAGTGGAAGGGTAACGCCAGGACCAATGTCCAGCATGGCGGAGCAGGTAGCGATACCCTTCAGGGGTTGGGGGGGGCTGACAAACTGTACGGTGACAAGGGCCGCGACAACCTGCAGGGTGGCGCCGGCGATGACCGGCTGTACGGGGAGGAGGACAATGACTCGCTGAACGGGGGAGCGGGCTCTGATCGTCTGAACGGTGATAACGGCAATGACGTGCTGGTCGGCGGGGGCGGAAAAGATCGTCTGACCGGTGGTAACGGAGTCGATACCCTCAAAGGTGGTGCGGGGAGGGATACTTACGTCTACAACGATGTACGCGGGGTCGGTGATCTCGCGGCGGGTGGCTACGATACGATTGAGGATAGCGGTATCAATTTCCTGCAACTGAGCAGGGCGGCCTTGGGGCAGACCCTTGTCAACGGGCATAGCCTGCTGGGTCTGCTTCACAATGTTCAGATTGGGGCTGAAATCAATGCGGCCAACAACATTGCTTTCCAGTCAGGCACATTGATGCTGGACATCAATGCGGATGGAGTCTTCAAGGCATCGGACGATGTCCAGATTCATCTGGTAGGTGTCAACGAGGTCGAATACACCGCTGCGACACACCTGATCAAGTTGTCCTGATGTGAGGCGACGTCTATCAGCGAAAGGAGTTGCCGGCACTGAATGATTTCAGTGCCGGCCTTGCCTTTGGGCTATCGTTGAATAGGTGCATCCTTTGGGTCAGTCAAAGCAGGGCAGCCAAGATGGGTGCTGGAGCATGAAGTGGCTGACGGACATCTTGCTTCAGGCGGTCACCATTGGGTTCAGGTTGCATTCACTTTCAGGGCATATGCTTTGCCTCAAAACCCGGTTCATGCGTGCAGAAGCCGGTGCGTTTTCTGGCCATGAAACAGGGCAATGAAGATCATTCAGATGAATTCACCTCTGCTGGCCGTGGCATTTACCTACGGAGTCAGGACATGCGACATCCATTGATGGTCAGCGGTGCTGGCGGTGCCCACCCATCAGCGCAGGGCTTCTCCCTCATCGAGATCATGGTGGCCGTGGTGATCGTCGGTATTCTGTCGTCGATCGCGCTGCCGTCGTACCGTGATTATGTCGTGCGTTCGGCGTTGAGCGATGCGATGGCGAATCTGGCGACCAAGCGGGTGCAGAACGAGCAGTATTTTCAGGATGGACATACCTACGTCGGCGCGCCGGGGTGCGTGAGCGATAGCCAAAGCAGCCCGTATTTCACCTTTTCCTGCGTGACCGCGACACAAACCGCATACACGGTTCAGGCGGTCGGTCAGGGGCTGGCGCAGGGATTTACGTTCTCGATCGACCAAAGCAATACCAAGGCGACGCCGGCAGTACCGGCCGGCTGGTTGACCAGCACTACCTGCTGGACGCTCAGAAAGGGCGACGCTCCCTGCTGATGCGCATGGGGCGGAGTAGGGGCTTCACGCTGATCGAGCTGGTGATTGCGGTCGCGATCAGTGCCATTCTGTTGAGCCTGGGCGCGGCGGGAATGAGTGGCACGGTGCGCAACGGTCGTATCCGGACGGCCGCCGATGCACTGCAGGCGGGCGTGCAGACGGCCCGGATGGAGGCGATCAAGACCAACAGTCAGGTCTGTTTTCAGGCGGATGCCACGGGCGGTTGGGTCGTGCGGTACAACGATGCCGGTGATGACTGCGGCGGCGCGCAGGTTCAGGCCCGCCCGGCTGGCGAATCCGGGGCCGTGGTCGTGGCGGTGTCGCCGGGGCTGGAGGCGATCATCTTCAACGGGCTTGGGTTGCGGACGCAGACCAGCCGGGCGGCTGGGGAGGTGCATCTGGATGTATATGGCTCGGGTGCGTCCGACTGTCAGGCCGCGGGCGGGCAGGACCGGTGCTTGCGGGTGACCGTGTCTGCGATCGGCGATATTCGGCTGTGCGATCCAGTCGTGGCCGACACCAGCCCCGTGCGCTGTCCGTGAACGTTCGACGGCTGGGCCCGCCGGCGGCGGGTGGCAATGTCCTGCTGGAGGCGCTGATTTCGGTGGCGATCTTTGCCATCGCCATGCTCGGCATGATCGGTCTGTATGCCGCCTTTATCGAGCACAGCTCCGAAGCCGAATACCGCACCACGGCGGCCTACCTCGGCAATGAGCTGATCAGCCTGATCCGCTCCGACAATCGGGCGCCGGACGAACTCAAGCGCCAGTACGAGGGCAGCAATGGCGTCGGCGGGGCGAAATACACGAACTGGGTCAATGGTCTCAAGCAGGAGCAAAGGCTCCCGGGGGTGGCGGATGTGCCGCCATCGGTCGCGGTCACCGTGCTGGACGGCGTCGCGCCGCCGGACACCGCCAAGGCCCGGGTCGATGTCACGATTCGCTGGCAGGCTCCCAACACGACGTCGCCGCATAGTCATGTACTCTCCACCGTCATCAGCCAGTGACCGTCGGCGGTCACGAAGCAGTCGCCCAGAGGGCGGGTTCTCTCTGGTCGAACTGCTGGTCGGTCTGGCCATGGCGCTGGTCTGTACGCTGTTCATCACCGATTTCTTTACCCGCAGCGAGTCCCAGCGCCGGGTGGCCACCAGCGTCGATGATGCGCTGATCAACGGCACGCTGGCCCTGCACCTGCTTGAAGCGGCGATCAGGGAGGCCGGTGCCGGCATCACCCATCAGGATCTGCTCGGCTGCTCGCTGGCCCTCGGCAATGGCGTGACCCTGTCGGATCTGGCGCCGGTGGTGATCAATCATCCGGATGTACCGGCCGGCGATGCCTCCACCGATACCGTGCTGATGGTCAGCGGCAATGATTTTGGGTCCCCCGACGGCTATTTGATCGGCGCGGCCATCGGCAGCAGTTATCCGGTCACGCCGGCTTCGTTCTTCACGCCGGGTGACCGGGTGATTGCGGCGCCGCGGATTCCCTGTTCAACCGTGCTGTTGCTGGATCAAGTGGCATCGGTGATGCCGCCGACGGTAGAGGTGGAGAACGGCGCAAGCAATGTGTCGGGCGGCAAGCTGTATGCGCTGGGGCGCAGTCCCAGCGTGGTGGGCTATGCGGTCCGCGACGGGCAACTGACACGCTGCGATCTGCTGGCCCGGTCGGACTGCCTGAGCGACGCCTCGGTCTGGGAGCCGGTGGCGGGTGGCATCGTGTCGCTCAAGGCGCAGTATGGTATCGACACCGGCGCCTCGGTGGACGGTACGGTAGAGACCTACGCTTCGACGCCGCCCGGCGGCTATTCCATCCAGTGCAACTGGGCGCATGTGTTGACGGTTCGGATTGCGCTGGCCGCGCGGGGCGTGCAGGAGGAGCGCAGCACCATTCCACTGTGGACGACGCCGGTGGAGTGGGCCGATTTCGATCTGAGCCAGACCGACGCCAACTGGCAGAATTTCCATTACCGGTTCTTTCAGGTGCTGGCGCCGATTCGGGGGCTGCTGTCCGGCGGGGTGCAAGGATGCTAGGCCCAGGCGCGCCGCAACGGCTGCCCCGCGAGACCGGAGTGATCCTGCTGATCACGCTGATCTTTCTGGTGGCGATGGTGATGTCCAGTCTGGCGCTGATCCGGTCAGTGGATACCGCGACGCTGGTGGCGGGCAACATCGCGCTCAAGCAGTCCGTGACACAGGCCGGCGAAATCGGTATCGAAGCCGCCATCGACAGCCTGGAACAGTACGCCAAGACCGGCGTTGTTCCCGGCGGCTATGCGCCCTGCATCGGTACCAGCGACGCCTGCAGCTACCCCGACACACCGGCCGCCGGGCAGTCCTGGGCCGATTTCTGGACCGCCGCGCTGCAGAAGCTGTCGCCGGTGCAGGTACCCTCGGCCGACAGTACGCAGCCACAGGTGTGGTTCGTCATTCAGCGTCTGTGCGAGGACGCGCCCGGCACCGTCTGCGCGATGCCGCCCTACATGAAAGGCACCATGAGCGGCGATCCGGGGCTGATTTCGACCGGTCAGCGTTACTATCGGATTACCTGCAAAGTGGTGGGCGTCGGTCGTGCCGTGTCCTACCTGCAGACGGTCGTTCTCATTTAGGAGTCCGCGTGTCATGAAACCCCTGCAATCCCTCTGGCTGATCCCGCTCAGTGCGCTGGTGACCGGTCAGGCTGCGGCCGCGCTGACCGATCTGGCCAGCGCGCCGCTGATCACCTCTTCGACCATTTCGGTGCTGCCCAACCTGATGTTTGTGCTGGACGATTCCGGCAGCATGTCCTGGACCCACATGCCGGATGTGGTGGCCGATTTTGCCGGCACCACCAGCGGCGGCACCTGCAGCACGACCAGCCTGACTGGGGCCTGCAAGTTTGGTTATCGCAGCAGTCAGTGCAACGAGGTCTACTACGATCCGACCCTGATCTACAGCCCGCCGGTCGATGCGTCCGGCGCGGTCTATCCCAATGCCAGCTTTACCGCGGCCTGGAAGAACGGCTACCAGACCTCGGCCGGAACCGTGAATCTGAGTACCAGCTTTTATGCCTTTGGTGATGGGGGGTCGGTTGTAACGGAGGACACCACCAGTGGCGCGTCCATGAGTGGTTACGACAAGCCGGTGCCGGCCTACTACTATGTCTATTCCGGTACCCAGTTGACGGCGAAACAGAAAAACTACAACGACACGAGCGGGATCTTTTACAAGGAGTGCAACAGTACGCCCAACACGACCACCAAACATGATGGTGTGCACGCCGTGAATACCCTGTTCACCAAGGTCGTGGTCAGCACGACTTCAGGGCCGGGTGGCACCGACGAACGGCAGAATTTTGCCAACTGGTTCAGCTATTACCGCACCCGCATGCTGATGATGAAGACGGCGGTCGGTCGAGCCTTCAATCCGATCGACAATCATTACCGCCTCGGCTTCATGACCATCAATAACAACGTCTCGCCCGGTTTTATCGGCTGGGCGCCGTTCGAGGGCAGTCAGCGCACGAGCTGGTACAGCAAGCTGTACGGTGCTTCGCCGAAGAATTCGACCCCGATCCGCGAAGCCTTGGCGAATGTCGGCCGCATGTATGCCGGCAAGCTGAAATCGCTGAACAGCTCCAGTGTTACCGATCCGGTCCAGTATTCCTGCCAGCAGAACTTCACCCTGCTGTCCACGGACGGATATTGGAACGGCACCGACAGTGCGGTGAAGAAAATCGACGGTTCCACCGTGATGGGCAACGAGGATGGCGCGTTGCCGCGGCCGTTCTACGATGGGGGCAAATCCTCGAATTCGCTGGCAGACGTGGCGCAGTACTATTACGCCACGGACCTTCGAACGACGGCGCTGAGCAACTGCACCGGCAGTCTTGGCAGCGGGATTGATGTCTGTACCAACGATGTGCCGACCAGTGCCGACGACAGCGCCAAGACCCAGCACATGACGACCTTCACCCTGGGCTTGGGCGCGCCCGGGAAGATGGTTTTCTCCTCCAGCTATCTGACTGATCTCAGCGGTGACTTTTTCGATGTCAAGTCCGGCACTTCGGCGGCGCCGCCGGGTACCTGCGCCTGGCAGACGAGCGGCAGCGGCGCCTGTAACTGGCCGTGGCCCTCCACCGGGACGGCGGCCGACAAGCCGGAGGCCATCGATGATTTGTGGCACGCCGCCATCAACGGTCGCGGAACCTATTTCAGTGCCACCAATGCCGCCACGCTGGCGGTGGGGCTGGACAGCGCGCTTGCGGGTGTTTCGGCGCGGACCGGCTCGTCGGCTGCGGCGGCGGTCAGCAACCCGAATATCAGCACCACGGATAACCTGATCGTCAGTTCAAACTTCACTTCACAGGAGTGGACCGGCAACCTGTACGCGCAGCAGATGGATGCCACCACCGGTACCCTGGACGCCACGATTCTCTGGTCGGCGCAGGCCAAGCTGGATGCGAACACCCGCCGCACGATCTATACCTTCGATCATGCGGCCAAGACCCTGAAAAGCTTTGCCTGGAACAGCCTGACTGCGTCCGAGCAGGGCGCCTTCGGTTCTACCAGCATCAAGTCGCTGTCGCAGCTATGCAGCATCGGGGTGTACTGTCTGCCAGCATCCGCTCAGAGCGCGGCGGCGGGCGAAAATCTGGTGAATTATCTGCGCGGGGATCGCTCGCTGGAGGGCAGCCTTGCGGATACCAGCAAGTATTACCGTATTCGCAAGCATCTGCTGGGGGACATCGTCAATTCCGAGGTCGCCTACGTCAAAGGTTCCCCGTTCCAGTTTATGGACAAGGGTTATGAGGCCTTTCTGTCGAGCTCGGCCGTGACCGCGCGCGCCGGCATGGCGTATGTCGGCGCCAACGATGGCATGCTGCACGCGTTTGCTACCGAAGGTACCGCCGCCGGATCCGAGGTCTGGGCGTATGTGCCGACCTTTCTGTTTTCCAATCTCTACAAGCTGGCGGACAAGAATTATGGCAAGTCGCACCAGTTTTTTGTCGATGGCTCGCCCATTGCCCGTGATGTCAATTTCGGCGGCGAATGGCACACGATTCTGGTGGGCGGCGCCAATGCCGGCGGGCGGGGTTATTACGCCCTGGATGTGACCGATCCTGCCCACCCCAAGGCCTTGTGGGAATTCACCCATGACAACCTGGGCTATACCTATGGCAACCCGGTCATCTGCAAGCTGAAGGATGGCACCTGGGTGGTGGTTGTGGCGTCGGGGTACAACAATGTCTCGCCGGGCGATGGCAAGGGTTATCTGTTTGTGCTGAACGCGGAAACCGGCGCCCTGATCCGTACGCTGGAGACCGGTGTGGGTTCTGTCAGCTCACCGAGCGGATTGGCGAAACTGTCGGCCTGGATGGCCAACGCAAAATACGACTACACCGCCCTCCGGGTCTATGGTGGCGATTTGCAGGGGAATGTCTGGCGGTTCGACATCAATGGGAATATCGGCGCGGCGGGTTACGAGGCGCAACGGCTGGCCACCCTGAAGGATGCTGCCGGCAATCTGCAACCCGTGACCACCCGGCCGGAACTGGGCGAGTTCAACGGCCATGCCCTGGTCTATGTCGGTACCGGTGCCTTGCTGGGTGTGAGCGATCTCGCCAGCACGCGGTCGCAATCGTTCTATGGCATCAAGGACGAGCTGACGGGCAGCGGGTATGGGGTGCCGCGTGAAGATCCCCTGTTTGTCGCCCAGACGGTGGCGGCGACCACCTGTCCGGCCGGCGCGCCGGCCACGCTGTGCGCCACGGGCGAGGATGTCCGCACCATCGCCAGCCAGAATGTGGTCGATCTGCTGTCCGCGCATGGCTGGTATATCGACTTCCCGGCGGGCGGCGAGCGGGTCACCAACGATCCGCTGCTGTCGGTCGGCATCATTGCCTTCAACACCAATCTGCCCAGTTCCACCGCCTGTACCCTGGGGGGATACAGTTTCCGCTACTTCCTGGATGCACGCACCGGCAGCTACATTTCCAGCGTGGGAACGCACATTGTGGCCCAGAGCCTGGGCAAGGCGCTGGCCAACCGGCCGATCATGACCAGTCTGAGCAACGGAACCCTGAGCGAGGTGATCCAGACTTCGGACGGCAAGACCGTGAATCTGCAAATGCCCAAACCGCCGATCGGCAGTACCACCCGGCGGCTGTCCTGGCGCGAGTTGCCGACGGATTAGCCGCGGCCTGAAATGCCACGGCCCGGGAGAGGGCATTGCCTCTGCCGGGCCGTGGGGTGGGTCGTCATCGCGTGGCCGGTGACCGAGGCGCCGCCTCGGTCACTGCGCACGCTGCGCCGGCGCTCAGGTATCTTCATCCAGCAGTTCGATCTCCTGCCGTTCGAGCAGGTCATCCTTTTCCTTCTGGCATTTGCTGGTGTCGCCGTTGTTGCGCTGCTTGCAGGCCTCGTAGGCGAGGCGCTCGGGGCTGCGCTTGATGTTCGGGTTCTTGGCCAGCGGAACGCAGCCGGCCAGAATCGGCAACAGCAGCGAGAGAATCAGCGTCTGGTAGGTCATGCTCTTTACCTGTCGGGTGTGTTATTTGGGCGCGGACATTGCCTGCATGTCCTGGCCGTTGGCAGCGGCTTTTTTCCGTTCCGCATCGGGCAGGGCGATCAGGCCCTTGTCAGTCAGGTAGCCTTCCGGGCCTGCCGCCTTGTCGCTGGTGAATTCTGCGACATATTCGGCGATGCCGGGGATTGTACCGACATGACCCTTCTTGACGTAGATGAAGAGCGGGCGGGAAACCGGGTATTTGCCGTCGGCAATCGCTTCATAGGTGGGCGCGCGGCCATCAATCGGTGCGGCGTGCAGGCGATCTTCATTCATGGCCAGATAACTGTAGCCGAAGATGCCGGCCGCATCCGGATTGGCTTCCAGCTTCTGCACGATCAGGTTGTCATTCTCGCCGGCTTCGATATAGGCGCCGTCCTCGCGAATCGTCATGCAGACGTTCTTGAACCAGGCATCGTCAGTCTCCTTCTTGGCCTTGATCCACGCAATCTGCTGGCAGCCGCCTTCGAGTGCCAGTTCGGCAAAGGCGTCTCGGGTGCCCGAGCTGGGCGGCGGCCCCAGGACTTCAATCTTGGATTTCGGCAGCGACGGATTGATTTCGTGCCAGCTCTTGTAGGGGTTCTCGACCAGCTTGCCGCCTTCGGGGGCTGCCGGATCCGGTACCCGCTTGGCCAGGGCCAGATAGACCTCTTTGCGGGTCAGGGTGAGCTTGTTTTTGGCTTTTTTGGACTGTGCCAGCACGATGCCGTCAAAACCGATTTTGACTTCGACGATCTGTTTGACGCCGGCTTTCTGGCAGGCTTCAAACTCGGACTTTTTCATCGCCCGCGAGGCGTTGGCAATGTCGGGCGTGGAGGGCCCCAGCCCGCTGCAGAACAGCTTGATGCCGCCTCCGGTGCCGGTGGACTCGACTTTGGGTGTCTTGAATTTGCCCTGCTTGCCAAGCTGTTCCGCCACCGCGGCTGCGAACGGGTAGACGGTCGAAGAGCCGACGATGGTGATGGCGTCGCGGGCACCCTCGGCCGCACGGACGCTGCCGCTCAGGCACAGGCCGGCCGCCAGAAGGCTGCTGCAAAGGACGTTTTTGTTCATGCGTGTTCCTTGTTCAAAAGTGGAAACGATCCCCCGTGGCCGTTTGACCCCGGGGGATTGTCAGGCCTAGAAGTCGATACGGACGGCGGTTTCCCAGACGTTCGGACTCAGGCCGTTGAAGCAGCCGATGCTGGCGCTGGAGCCTTGTGCAGGGAAATTGCACTTGCCGCCGGAGGCCGCCAGAGCCTGTCCGGTATTGGTGGCAAATACGTGCACCCAGTCGGTCATCAGGCGGATTCTGGGCGTCAGATACCAGTTGATGCCGAAGGTGCCGATGTCGATGGCGCCGCCGTTGATGTTCTTGGTGTTCATGTCCATCATGTCGTAGCGGGCGGCGACTTCCCACGCGCCCCAGCCGTCACCCTGCAGGAAATTGGCATTGGGGATCAGGCGGTTCCAGACGCCCTTCTTTTCGTCATAGGGGCGGGTTTCACCGGTCAGGAACCAGCCGCCCTGGGCATAGAAGCCCTGCAGCAGATCGGCACTGGTGTACCCCTGGCCGTTCACCTGCGCCATCATGTATTCCGCCTGGCCATGGAAGGGACCGTAGGCACCGGCCAATTCGCCGCCGAACATGCCGATGCTGTCCGCCTGATGCTGAACCACGTTCTGCCCACCCTCGCAGGCGCCGGTCGAGGCGCTGTAGGTGCCGCCGATACATTTGGTGTTGGTCAGGTTGCCGGTGTTGATCCAGTTGGTGCGATCGACATCGGTGTCGGGTTGTGACTGGTAGGCCCAGCCGCCGGTTCTGAGGCTGCCGTTCTGGTTGAAGTTGTTGTTGAGGCTGCGCCAGGAACCCCAGACGCCGGTGTGGAGCAGATTGCCTTCTTCATCCTTGAAGGGAAGAATCACGCCGCGGCCGACCAGCTGGTAACTGGTGTTGCCGCTGAAGCCGTTGCGGTTGACGTTGGTGGCGCTGCCATTGGTGCCGCCGGCATTGTTGATGCCGCCAGCGGTGTTGTCGGAACTGTTGCCGGGGCCGGGCGCGCCCAGCGCTTCGGTGGTGATACCCCCGCGCAGCACGTAAGGCACGGTATCAAAGGCCTTGTCGAAGGTTTCCGCGGTCAGGCCCAGCTGATACTTGCTGTTGGCGCCCTGCTCGATGAAGGCATTGTTTGGCAGGGAGCGTTCGACGAAGGTCAGGTAGTTGTTACTCATGACCGAATCAAGCGACTTGCCTTCGTTCTGCTGACCGATGGTCACGGCGAAGGGCTTGAAGTGGATGTATTTCACATAGGCATCGGTGATGCCCTGCGTGCCGCCGTTGTTGCGGGCGAAATCGTATTCGAAGCGGTATTCGTAGTCGCGCCACAGCACGCCTTCCGTGAACAGACGCGCGCGTCGCAGGCCGACGCCGTTGGCCAGATCCGCGCCGGGCGGCGTGTTGGGATCGTTCCAGTTGATCTGCGAGTCGACCTGCACACGGCCACCGATCTTGGCCTTGAAGTTGCCGTCGCTGGAGCCGAATTCGAGGCCCTTTTCATTCATGTGCACGTACCCGGCATCGGGGTCTTTCTTGGCCTCGCCACCGGCCGGCTTGGCGTCGGCGTTGACCAGCTTGACGCCGCCGCCCGTACCGCCGGGCTGACCGAGCGTCTTGGCCTGCGCCTGGGTGATGGCACCGTTCTGGGCCAGGATTTCGATCAGCTCGTTGCTACCGAGACTGCCGCCCTTCTTGACCAGGGCATCGAATTGTTTCTGGTTGATCACCCCATTCTGCAGCAGGGTGTCAAGCAGGGCGGTGTCGGAACCCGCCGTGGCGGTCGCCAGTGCGGCCGGGCTGGATAGCAGGGCCGCCAGCGCAAGGCCGACATGGGGGCCGCGCCGAGGCGGGTTGTTTGTCTGCGGGTGGGTCATCGGTCACTCTCTCGTCGGTGTCTGGCTTTTTTGTGGGTGATCGAGTCGCAGCGCCAAGGCGCCTCGACAGGCCGGGCCACTGTATAGCCGGAGCGTTACGGGAAAATGACCAAAGTGTTACGGTTGTGTGACAGTCGGTGGTTTTGCACGCATTGGGGGGTTTAGACCCATGAGGTGCGGTGCCCGATTCAAGGATCGCCGACCCAATGCAGAACATTCCGCAGAATGCTCCAGCGCGGCTGATGGTGGGCGGTATCCTGTCCCTGAATCCAGTAATCGAACAGCCGGTCCAGTGTGCCGTTGAGCCGCTGCAGGGTGATCCAGGTATTCAGGGTATCGCCCAGCGCCTCATCAAAGCCGCCTACGGCGATGGCCAGCGGCTCGCTTTCGGGGTGCGGGAACGGGTTGGCCACGCCGTACTGCGGGTACAGCAGCGACCAGACGGCGCCGCTCTCGACGTGGATGAGCAGGGCATCCAGCGCGTGTGACGGGTGCTCGAAGAAGGCTCTGGGTTCTTCGAGCGACTGGATGCTGGCATCCGGAAAGTGATCCCGAGCGCTCTGCTCGAACAGGCTGCCCTCGATGATGCCCAGCCGCAGTTGCTTGCGGTGGGCCAGCTTCGCTTCGCTGTCAAAGTCCTCGCGTTGATGATCACGCATCAGCAGGCCCATGTTGACGGTCAGGTAGGGCGCCGTCATCAGCAGGCTGCGCGAACGCTGCATGGTGACGGTCAGGCCCGAAACGGCCAGGTCGAACTGATCCTGATCGAATTGGTGTTCCAGCGTGCGACTGTCATAGGGCACCCATTCCAGCCCGACGCCCAGGTCGCGGGCCAGCTTGCGCATCAGGTCAATGTCAAACCCGACCAGCGTGCCTTTGGCGTTGAGGTAGCTGTACGGCAGGGCGTCCTGTTGCACGCCGACTCGCAGGATGCCGCGCTGGCGGATGCGCTCCAGGCGGTTCTGGCCCGCGGCCAGCGGCACGGGGTTGGGACCGGCGGCCACGATCGGGGCCGGCTGGTGGCCGGCGTCATCCATCAGGCTGTTGCGCGACATGACGCGGTTGCGGCTGGTTTCCGGATTTTCCGGCTGCTGCAGGATGAAATGGATGGCCATGACCGATGTCAGCAGGGCGCCGGCCATGATCACCAGATTCCGCGCCAGTTGCAGCCAGTGGACGCGCATCAGTCCGGTCATCACGGCGGTCGCCAGCAGGGTGAACACCAGGTAGTACATGCTGCTCAGGGCATCGCCCAGCCGGCCGGCCAGGACGCCGGCGGCCACAAAGAGCTGGAACATGTCCTGCGGGATCTGGAAATGATCCAGCAGGAATGGAATGGCCAGAAACACCTTGCCGAACATCAGGAAGAAGCCCAGGCCCAGCAAGGACAGCGATTGGCCCAGGTCGAGAGGATCCCCCATGAACCAGGCGGCGAAAGGGATGAAGATCAGGGCCAGGACGCTGCCGCTGTTGGGAAATGGATAGGCCAGCGGCAGAACGAATTCAGGGAATTCGGGGTGGTTCTGGTCGGGGCGGGCATGCGCGGCAAACAGCCGCGTGACACCTTCGATCAGCAGCGGCAGCACGGACAGGACGCTGCCGGTGACGAAGGCGGTGAGCAGGCCGTTGCGGGCGGTCGCCAGGATGTCGCGGTAGGTGAAGGGCGTGCAGGCGCTGGCCATGAGGGGCAGGACGATGAAGGTCATGATCAATGCCCCGGCGCCAAAGGCGAGGTAATAGCCCTGCAGGCGTTCGACCTCGACCAGCGACAATGTGCCGGCCGCGGCGGCGGCGATCGCGAACAGGCCGATCGGCGTCAGGCGCACCACCAGACCGTTGACCCGGTGCAGGGTTTTGGCGATCAGTCCGATTTGTTCCAGCAGGCTGTGCTTGGTTTCAAAATGGGTCAGGCTGACCCCGAAGAACAGGCAGAAAATCACGACGGCCGGAACCGCATTGTTGGCCAGCGAGTGAAACGGGTTGGAGGGAACGAACAGGTTGAACCAATCGACCGGTGGCGGCGGTTCGATCATGGAGGCGCTGAAGAAGCGACTGGTGAGCATGTCCGGGAAGGACTGCGAGAGCAGCAGGACGGTCAGGGCCGAGAACGCCCAGAGCACCAGGTAAACCAGCAGGCCGGACAGCATCAGGGTGCGCAATGAGGCGGCGGAGAGCCGGCCGATATTGCCGATCAGCGAAAAAAAGATGTAGGGCAGGACGGTCATCTGCATCAGGCCGACATAGATGTCGCCGATGTCTTTCAGGGGCGCGGCATAATCGCCCAGAAACAGGCCGGTCAGGATGCCGGCGAACAGCCCGGTAAAGATCTGCAGCGTCAGACTCATGGCATTGCGGGAGGGAAAGCGGCGCGGTCGCGGAGGCCCGTAGTATGCCGCAATCGCATGCCTCCTTGCGGGTTTGTCGGGGCGCTGGGCTAGTCCTCCACCGAGAATCGGTAGCCGAATCCGCGCACGGTCTGGATCAGGTTTTCGCGTCCAAATTCAGACAGCAGCTTGCGCAGCCGGCGGATATGGACATCGACTGTTCGCTCTTCGATGAACGTATTGCGGCCCCAGATCTGGTCCAGAAGCTGGGTGCGGCTGTAGACCCGGTCCGGATGGCTGAGGAAGAATTCGAGCAGCCGGTATTCGGTCGGGCTGATGCTGACGGGGGCGTCGGCGATCGAGACCCGGTGCTGATCGGTAATCAGGGTGATGCCGCCCATCTCCAGTCGGGCCTTCTGATCCAGTTTGCCGCACCGGCGCAGCAACGCCCGGATGCGGGCGATCAGTTCGCGCGAGGAAAATGGTTTGGTGATGTGATCGTCGATGCCGGTGTCAAGGCTTCTGATCTTGTCGTCCTCTTCGCCGCGGGCGGTCAGCATGATGATCGGGATATCGGCGTAGTCCTCGTGCTTCCTCAGGCGTCTGGCCCATTCGATGCCGCTCTGGCCCGGCAGCATCCAGTCAAGCAGGATCAGATCGGGTGTCTGCCGTTCCAGGGTGGTCATTGCCTGCTGCGTATTGCCGGCTACCTCGACGGCAAAATCGGCCTGTTCGAGCATGTCCTGCAACATGTCCCGAATGGCGATGTCGTCTTCAACCACTAAAATTCTGAACATCCCTCTGCCGCCGGCGGTGTCTTCAGGATCGTCAGTGTAGCGTGGCAGTGTGACAGGTCGATGACCGATCGGCCCCGCGTGAGGCCGATATGACCGTTTTCCTGTTCAGACGCCGCCATCCATGGCATTCCATTCCTGCTCCTGGAGCAGGTCGTTCTTGATCTTGCTGCAATCCGTTCCGTCCTTGGCGGATTGTTTGAGGCACGCCGCATAGGCATGTTTCAGACGGTATTCTTCGTTGAGTTCGCCGTCGGAGGACAGGTCCGCCTTGATGCCGGCACAAGCTGTCAGCAGGAGCGGGGCAGCCATCAGTAAGGATCGAAAGGCCATCGTATTCATGCAGTGCAGAACGCCATGATCAAAAGAAGCGTGAATTGTGTGCAGTCGGCGCTGGTCGTGTCAAAGGGCGCCGAGCGTGTTGTGCCAGTCGCCCGGGGCTTCGGGCATGGGGCGCGGGCATAGGGTCCGCCAGCCCAGCAGGCGGGGCAACAGGCCGGTTCAGGGGTTCGAGGCCGGTGTGGAGCAGGTTTCGACTTTGCCTTCACTGGTATAGGCGATGTCCTGACCGTTGGTGTAAGGCAGTCGCTTGATGCCCTGAATGCACACCTTGGCATCCGTGCTGAGATCGTTGCTGATATCCTGGTTCAGGCTCATGGTGCCACATGCCGAGAGCGTGAGGGCGGAACTGATGAGGGCTGAAATTTTCATGCGCCGTCGCTGGGGGGGTTAAAATCCAAGCATAGCAGGTTGCTATCGCACCATCGCGGGTCAGGGGTTGAGCATCCAGCGGATTCCGCGTCTGTCACTGTCCATCCATCATGTCATGAAAGAAAAACCTCGCCCCGTCCCCGAACACCCGGTCGGTAGCGTTCAGTCGCTCTCTGCCGCGGCCCTCAGTCTGTTGACGGTGTTGGTCGCATTTGTGGGGTACGCGAGCTTTAATGGCCGGGCGTCTCATCTGCCTTGGTCGGTGAGCGATCTGGTTCAGCTGGTTTTCTCCCTGATCGCAGCGGTGTGCTTGCTGGCGGTGCCCTGGTATGCGACCCAGCCGCAAACCCGCGTCAATGCCTATGCCGTCATGGAGCGATCGCGGCGATTATTTTTGTGCGGGGCTCTCAGCGTGCTGATCACGATTTTGATTTACGTCGTGCGGGACTATCTTCAGCATCATGTCTGAAGCCGATGAACGCTTGCGCGGTTCTACGTTCTCGGTGCCGACGGGACGGGTGGCTGGCCAGGTTGAAACATCTGCCCGTCAAGGTCTGGTAACGTATGCCTGAGTGCGCGCGTCGGTAAGGGATACGGAGATTCAATCCGGCAAGTACGCGGCAATGACTAATTTGTTTGTCCGGGGGGGTTGGGGTGACATCCTTTACATATTTCGACCAAGTCAGTGGTATCAGCATTTCCGATGGTGTGGTGAAGGTCGAACTTGCCGTTGGCCGTCAGGCATCCGCTGATCAAGAGAGTGTTCTCACGCTTGAGCCGTCCATCGCCCTCGCCACCTCGCTGAATGGATTCCTGCGCCTGCATGAGCAGATGACGCGGGTGGTGGATGGCTTGGTCGAGCGGGGTGTATTGCAAAAGCGTGAGACAGCGACGGATGTCGATGCTTAGGCGTCCCGAGAGTTGCTTTTGCGTACTTCCGCCTAACCGTGGTTGTAGTATTCGTCTGAATTTCTGTGTTTCATGTCGGCTGTAAGGTTTCGTAAGGTTGCTTGTAGTCATATAGTGTCCCTATGGTGTAGTCTTTCTACGGACTTCGGGTGATGCCAGGCGGAGTTGTGGATGACCGCCATCGGCTTGGCACACTTTAAAGGTGGGAGACACGCTCTCCCGGGGTAAACCAACGAACTCACTGAGCTCAGGGGTCGGGAGGGGGATCGTGAAACTGAACTTAATGCCCGGGAGTACCCCCGTTTTCCGCCTCGCCCCGCCAATAAGCCTCGCGCCAGCCAGCCTGAGGTTTT
>CAYFNI010000050.1:0-17006 GCA_964344495.1 uncultured Methylococcus sp. | reverse complement strand
CCCATCGGCAAATCCTGGGCGATGGCGGGCGGAATCAGCACGCCGATCTTCAACTGGGGACGCATCCAGGCATCCATTGACCAGGCCAATGCCCAACAAGAGGGGGCATTTCTCGCCTATCAGCAAAGTGTCCTGACGGCGCTCAAGGAGGTCGAGGATGCGCTGGTCGCCTATCAGCAAGAGCAGTCGCGCCGCACCTCCCTGCAACATTCGGTAACCGCCAATCAGCTGGCGGTCACCCTGTCGGAGGAACGCTACCTGCGAGGACTGACGCCCTTTCTGAACGTACTGGAAAGTCAGCGCAGCCTGTACCTGTCCGAGAACAGCCTGATTGCCAGCCAGGCACGGGTGTCGACCAGTCTGGTCGCCCTGTACAAGGCCTTGGGTGGCGGCTGGCAGGCCATTGAGCAAGCGGGCGCTGCACCGGCCTCAGCGGCGGCAGACACGCTCCCGCCGGGCACAGGGGCCGGGACGGCTGCTCGGCCCGCCCCAGCAGCCCCATCCGAGGCCGGGCCTTAGGTCAATCGCGCGCTGCCGGGGGCCGGCTGACCTTGGCTTTGTGACGGGCGGACTCGGCCTGCAGGCGCGCGCGATGCGCCTGCCGCTGGCTACCGGCTTGTTTCATCTCACTGCGCTGCCGCCAGAGCGAGAGGGCCACCAGCACGATCATGGCGCCCAGGCTCAGCTCAAGGGTCAGGAACAGGCCGATTTTGAGGTAGGCAAACTGCGGATGAACGAACCGCACCAACCAGCCGGCCGCCTCATCACCGATGGCGGCCAGATAAATGAGGCCGCTGAGGCCGATCTTGAGCCAGGGCTGAACCGCTGCAAACAGCAGCAGATGCGTCAGCGTCACCGCCAGCATCCCCATAGAGAACACATGGGCATGCGAGACTTCCAGCAGGCTCTGATAGCTGCGCGGCTCGGTGAACTTGGCCTCCGAGCCGAGGTAGTACTCGATGACGGAATCGGCATTCAGGCTCATTTTGTGGAAGTACATGAGGCCGTTGCTCAGCCACAGCACCATCATGTAGATCATGAACAGCAGGACGATGGTGTTCAGCAACTGCTGACGGTTCTGCTCCCCGGTGACAAAAAATCGCATCAGTTGGCCCCATTCGCCATAGCCACCTGATACACGGCCAGCGCCTTGCGGATGCCATCCAGCGATGCCCGTACACTGAGGGTGGCGCCACTGATGCCGTCCACACCCTGATTCAGCCGCAGCGATTCGACCGGTTTGCCGATCAGCGTGGCAAACCAGGCTCTGGAGGGCTTGTATTCAGGGGGTTCGTGGAAAGCGAGAATCTCAGACTTGATCAGCTGTCCTGTGGGCGAGAGCACGATCAGCAGGGTTTCCGGCTGGGTTCTGACGGTATGCGATTCGATAGCGGCGTAACCCAGCAACTCGCCATTGCGACGGCCTTCGAAGAAGGTATACAGCTGGCTGTCGAGCTTGGCCTTGCCGAGTTTCTCGATGGCGGCGCTTTGCTCGTCGGTCAGAAAGACCGGCACCGACTCGATCTGGGCATCTTTGCCGAAAGCCAGTTCGAACGCCTCTTCTTTGCTGTAAAAGACCTCGGCCACCGCCGTCGTTGTGGGCCCGAAGGCGCCAAGCATGACAGCCAGGGCAGGAATCACAAAACTCATTAAGTGACGTGAAGAACGATGTAGCATGGCATTTCGATGACAGAGCAGAACACTGGCCTGAACTCTAAATGACAATCACTCCCAATACAATCATACGACACCGCAATTCCGAACTGCGGGATGTTCAAAACTTGTCGGAACCCGTCCCGGCACGGACAATGCCCTGACCCCAATCCACCACCCTTTTCCCCCACATCCGGAGGCCTGCCGTGTCCGACACTCCTCTATCAGACGCGACGCCCGAGCTCAAACGGGCCCTCGGCCCCGTCAGTGCCGGTGCCATCCTGGCCGGTACCGTGATCGGCACCGGTATCTTTCTGGTTCCGTCCACCATGGCGCGCGAGACCGGCTCGGTTCAAGGGGTGTTCGGCGTTTGGTTATTTGGTGCCCTGCTGACACTGTGCGGCGCACTCAGTTATGCGGAGCTCGGCTCCAGCCTGCCCGAGGCTGGCGGCGAGTATGCCTTTCTGCGGCGCGCTTACGGGCCAGTCTGGGGCTTCCTCTATGGCTGGCAGCAGATCGTCATCGGCAAAACCGGTTCGATCGCCGCCATCGGACTGGCCGCCAGCCTCTTTCTCGGCTATTTCGTCGAAGGTTTGAACAGCGATGTCATTGTCATTGGCGCACTGGCCTTATCGGGGCTGCAACTGGTCGCAATGGCCTGCATCGCCCTGCTCACGCTGATCAATCTGAACGGTGTCGCACGCGGCGGCGCCCTGCAGAGTCTGCTGACGGCGATCAAGATCGGTGCGATTCTCGGGCTTGCGCTGCTGGCCTTTGGACGCGGCTCGGGTTCCTGGGCATTTGTATCAACCCCCTGGCCGGATGATCAGCGCAGTTGGCCTGAACTGCTGATGGCTTACGGAGCGGCGCTGTCGGCGGCACTATGGGCTTACGATGGCTGGCATAACCTGACGCTGGTGGGCGGTGAAATCCGCGATCCGGACCGGACGATTCCCAGAGTGCTGCTGCTGGGAATTCTCGGCGTGGCCGGCGTCTACATGCTGGCCAATCTGGCCTATTTTTATGTGTTGCCGTTTGCAGAGGTTCAGCAATCCCAGCGGGTAGCACAGGATGTGGCGGTACGTTTGCTGGGCAATGCGGGTGGCCAGATGTTGACGCTCGCGGCGGTCATTTCGACCCTGGCGGCGCTGAATGGCTCGATTCTTTCGGGAGCGCGCATTTATTATGCGATGGCACGCGATGGGCTGTTCTTCAAACGCCTGTCGGCGCTACACCCTACGCATCAAACACCCGCCCGTGCGCTGCTGTTTCAGGGGTCGTTTGCCTGCCTGCTCATTCTGCTGCTTGGCCATGACAAGGCCGCTTTCGAGCGGGTGCTGGATTATGCCCTGCTGGGCACCTGGGGCTTTTACGGGCTGACCTCGCTGGCGGTGATCGCGCTCCGCCGACGCCATCCCGACTTGCCGCGCCCCTATCTGACCTTCGGCTATCCGTGGGTCCCCCTGGCGTTCAGTGGTGTTGCGGTGCTGTTCTGCATCAGCATCATAGTGAGACGCCCCCTGGAAAGCCTGATGGGGATGGCGTTTCTGTTGGCGGGCATACCCTTCTATGTCTACTGGCAGCGCCGGAATCACCCCCGCACAGCAGGGCGGCAACCATGAACTATTCAGGGCTCTGGCGGTCTTGTGTCTGGCTGTCCATGGCAGCGGTGTCCTTTTCTATAACGACAATAACGAGGTGACGGCATGTTCGGTGGCATTATTGCAATCGTGATCGCATTTCTGTTTTACCGCACGGCGGAATCGAAACATTTACCCGGGTTTCAGTGGGCAGTTGGTGGCGTGATTGCCTATTACGTCCCGAACTTCATCTGGAGTCTGCTGGTGGCCAAGCCGATGATGAATGCGTTGCATGCCCAAAATGCAACCGGTCCGGCATCCTTGCTCGGTTTTTCATCGGTATTCGTCGGTGCTGCCGTGGCCCTGCTCGTCTACTTTCTGATCCTCAGACGCTTGCGCGCACCGAACGCGCTGTAAGGCCGCTACCACAAAAAAGGGCGATACCCTCGGGTATCGCCCTTTTTTCGTGCCCGATCTTGCGACCGGGTACCTGTATCCGCCCGGCTTACAGCTTGCTGGCGTTTTCGGCCAGATAGGCGGCAACGCCTTCGGCATTGGCGTTCATGCCCTTGCTGCCCTTGTTCCAGCCCGCCGGACAGACTTCGCCGTGCTGTTCATGGAACTGCAGGGCATCGACCATGCGGATCAGTTCATCCATGTTGCGGCCCAAGGGCAGATCGTTGACGACCTGGTGACGGACCACGCCGCTCTTGTCGATCAGGAAGGTACCCCGATAGGCCACCGCAGCGCCTTCGACCTCGACGTCATAGGCTTTGGTAATGGCATGGCTGACGTCAGCGATCATGGTGTAGCGCACCGGGCCAATCCCGCCTTTTTCAACCGGCGTGTTGCGCCACGCCGCGTGCGTGAACTGCGAATCGACCGACACGGCCAGCACTTCTACGCCGCGGCTAGCCAGCTCATCCAGGCGGTGATCCAGCGCGACCAGTTCGGTCGGGCAAACGAAGGTGAAGTCCAGCGGGTAGAACACCACGGCGACATACTTGCCCTTGGTGCGCTCGGAGAAATTGTAGTCATCGACGATGCTGCCACAGCCCATGACGGCGGCGGCGGTAAATTCGGGGGCTTTTTTGCCTACCAGTACGCTCATTCCAAATCTCCTGTCGGTTGAAGTGAAAAAAATATCGATCGGTGTTAGGGCCGGACTATCGAGCGGCTTCGTCGAAAGCGAACCGACCCGGTCCGCGCGGGCTGAATTCTACAGCATAAAGGTCAGGAATTACCTGACTCACGCCCGCATCGGCCATCCCCTTCGGTCAGGGGGTCTGCGACCGCCGTTTGACCACGCTCTCGGCCAACTGTTGCAGCAATTTTTCGCTGTCGTTCCAGCCCAGACAGGCGTCGGTGATGCTGACGCCGTAGGCCGGCGCCTTGCCCGGCTCCAGCTTCTGATTGCCGGGATTCAGGTGGCTCTCGACCATCACGCCGAACAGACGCCGATCCCCGTTGCCGATCTGCTCGCCAACCTCTTCGCTGACCTGCATCTGGCGATGGTACTGCTTGAGGCTGTTGGCATGACTGAAATCAATCATGATGCGCGGTGGCAGACCGGCTTTTTCCAGCGCCTCGGCCACCTGCTGCACGTTGATGGCATCGTAATTGGGCCGGTCATTGCCGCCGCGCAGAATCACATGGCAATCCTGATTGCCGGTGGTGGAGAAAATCGCCGAATGGCCCGCCTTGGTCAGCGACAGGAAATGATGCGGACGGCCGGCCGCGTGGATGGCATCAATGGCCACCTGCACACCGCCGTCGGTGGCATTCTTGAACCCGACCGGACAGGAAAGGCCGGAGGCCAGCTCGCGGTGGACCTGGCTTTCCGTGGTCCGCGCACCGATGGCTCCCCAGGCGATCAGATCCGACACGTACTGCGGTGAAATGACATCCAGATACTCGGTCGCCGCCGGCATGCCCATTTCGTTCAAATCCAGCAACAGCTTGCGGGCGGTGCGCAGCCCCTTGTTGATGTTGAAGCTTTCATCGAGATCCGGATCGTTGATCAGCCCCTTCCACCCGACCGTGGTGCGTGGCTTCTCGAAATAGACCCGCATGACAATCACCAGATCACGCTCCAGCTGCTGCTTGAGGGCCAGCAGGTTCTGCCCATAGGCGATGGCGGCCTGCGGATCGTGAATCGAACATGGGCCGATGATCACCAGCAGACGATCATCCTGGCCATTCAGGATGCCATGAATCTCACGACGCGCCTTGAGCACGGTATTGGCGGCATGCGCCGTGATCGGAAATTCTCCATGCGCCTGATGAGGGGCAATCACTTCCTTGATTTCCGTGATGCGCAAATCGTCGGTGTTGTAGGGATTGTGCGCGACCGGCACGGTGTCCTGGGGCTGGTTCATTGGGATTTTTCCGGACTTTGGGGCCTCGTGTCAGGCCCGCGGTAACAACGAAGAATGAGGGGGTATCTTATCGCGTCGAGCCCCGTTCGGGCTACACACCCGGATCGGAAGCCGACCCGGTTCGCAACCTGAACAGCAGCAGCCCGGGCAAGGCCATCAGCGTGTGCGCCGTTCCGTAGAGTAGCGAGAGCGTGAGACTTTGCTCCGCCGACAACCCGGCGGCCCCGAACAGGCCGACCGCCAGCCATTCACGCTTGCCCCAGTCCGAGATCACGCCCGGCAGGCTGCCGATACCCAGCAACAGGACGGGCCCCAGCAGCGCCAGTGTCGGTAACGCATCGGTCCGCCCCAGACCGAGCGCTGCCACCAGTAGATTCAGAACCAGCAAGCCCTGTATCAGCAGTGACAGCAGATAATGGCCGGGACAGCGGAGCGGATCGAAAAGCCGGCCGATCTGACGGGTGTGCGACCGCAGAAAAGGCCAGATACGGACCGCCAGAACGAACCCCGCCAGCAGCATCACGATCAGAAGCACCACCAAGCCCGCAGCACCCACAAAATGGGTGGAAGCTTCGGCCCACACCGGCTTCAGCACCGGTAGCAGCGCCGCCACCAACAGCAGCAGCACAATCTGACCGGAAGCCCGATCGACCAGCTGGCTGATCGCCAGCCGTCCCGGATCCGCGTGGCCGCTCAGCGCATGGAACCGGGCCAGCTCACCTGCGACCAGGGTCGGCCCCAATTCACCCGCAGCCTGACTGATCCAAAGCCCGCGCAGATACGCCCAAAACGGCGCCTCAAGACCCAAGCTGCGCCCAATCAGGCACCAACGCCAGGCAAAGGCCAGCAGTGTCAGGCCGGACACGACCAGCATCGGAACGGCATAGAGCAGATTGAAACTGGACCCGACCGCCCGCAAAGCCGAGCAGTCCATGCGCATGATCAACAGTGCCAGCAGGCCACAGCCGAGACCCAGGCGCAGCCAGGGGTTGGCCCAGCCGCGCTGCAGCGCCGCGCGCCACCGCGACTCGTGCCTCACATTCACTACCAGAAGTTGTAACGGGCACTCGGGACCGTCCACTTCATGGCGACCGTCGCCTTCTGGCCGCCCTGAACACGAACCCGCTTCATGACCGTGCCATTCAGGTCACTGTACTGTGATCCATGGAAGAACGTGTGCTCGTCCCAGATGTCCCGCTGCCAGACGATCGAGGCGACCACGAAATACTCGCCATCGCCGACAGCCGTGAAGTCGAAGTGGCCGTCGGCATCGCAGGTGCCCCCCCGGCGGCTTGACTCAAACGCCGGATCGACGACCAGCCCGGCCGGGCCGGCTGCCTGCGGGCGATAGGAAAAATCGGGCGGGCTGGATTTGCGCCGCTCGACCGTGTCGTAGTTCAGACGCGCCCATTCGCGTGCATAGTGCGTGACTGGATACAGCCAGACGGACTCGCCGGCGCAGGACACGACCCCACCGCTGGACAGCCACAGCACCGCGCTCCCGGTGATCTCGTTGGATCCGGGTTCGAGCTGATGCCGCGCCTGGATCGGGTCAAACGTTGCCGACACCCGCGTCGGTGCCGGCGCAGTACAGGCGGTCAGGCAAGCCAGCGCCAGCCATCCTGACCGGTACCGCCACGGCACGGGTTCAGCCCACCCAGCGGCGGGCATTGCGGAACATGCGCATCCAGGGGCCATACTCGCCCCAATCCGCTGCACGCCAGCTGTTCTGCACCGACCGGAAGCAGCGTTCCGGATGCGGCATCATGATCGTAAAGCGTCCATCGCGCGTCGTCAGACCGGTGATGCCGGACGGTGAGCCATTCGGATTGGCGGGAAACGCCTCCGTCACGCGGCCCCAGTTGTCGACATAGCGCAGCGCCACCTGATGCGAGGTGTCGGGCTGGTCGCCAAAGACCGCCCTGCCCTCGCCATGAGCGACGACCACCGGCAGCCGCGACCCTGCCATGTCGGCCAGCAGGATCGAGGGCGAAGCCTCCACCTGCACCATGGCCACCCGGGCTTCGAACTGCTCCGACCGGTTGCGGTGGAACGTCGGCCAGCCGTCGGCCCCCGGGATCAGTTCGGCCAGATGCGACATCATCTGGCAGCCATTGCAGACCCCCAGACCAAACGTATCGGAGCGCTCGAAAAAGGTCTGGAAGGCCTCGCGGACGCTGGGATTCAGCAGGATCGACTTGGCCCAGCCGCCACCCGCGCCGAGCACATCACCGAACGAAAAACCACCGCAGGCCACCAGACCCGTAAAGGCACCCAGTTCCACGCGCTGCTCGAGGATGTCGCTCATATGCACGTCGATGGCCGTAAAGCCCGCGCGGTCAAAGGCTGCCGCCATCTCGACATGACCGTTGACGCCCTGCTCGCGCAGGACGGCCACACGCGGACGGCTTTTCAGGTAATACGGGGCAGCAATGTCCTCGGCCGGATCAAAGCTGAGCCGGGCCTGCAGGCCGGGATCGTCATCGTCGAGAATGGCGTCGAACTGCTGGCGGGCGCAGGCCGGATCATCGCGCAGCGCCTGCATCCGGTAACTGGTCTCCGACCAGATCGACTGAAATTCGGCCCGGCTGCCACTGACAAGGGTGCGCGACCCGTGCCGGAATACGAGGTGAGTGGCAGCGGTCGGCTGCCCGAGAAGATGCACGCAGGGTTCCAGCCCCGCGGCCGCAAAGGCGCGGCGGACGGCCGACAGGTCGGCAACCCGCACCTGGATCACCGCGCCCAGTTCCTCGGCAAACAGGGCTGCCAGTCCGTCGCCGCCAAGACCGCCAATGTCGATGTCGAGGCCACAACGGGCGGCAAAGGCCATTTCCGCGAGCGTGGCGAACAGGCCGCCGTCCGAGCGGTCGTGATAAGCCAGCAACTGACCCGCTGCATTCAGCGACTGAATCGTCTCGAAGAAGCGGCGGAACAGCGCTGGATCATCCAGATCCGGGCCGTTGTCCCCCAGCTGGCCGTAGACTTGCGCCAGCACCGAACCGCCCAGGCGGTTGCGACCACCGCCCAAGTCGATCAGCAACAGCTGCGTCTCGCCCTGGTCTAGCCGCAGTTCCGGCGTCAGCGTCCGGTGAATGTCAACGACCGGCGCAAAGGCGGTAATGATCAGCGACAGCGGGGCGCGCATGACAACATCCTGCCCCCCCTCCGAGCGCCACACGGTCTTCATCGACAGGGAGTCCTTGCCGACCGGAATCGCGATGCCCAGCGCCGGGCACAGCTCCATGCCGACAGTGCGGACGGTATCGAACAGGCGCGCATCCTCGTCGGTCGTGCCGGCCGCGGCCATCCAGTTGGCCGACAGCTTGATGTCGCCGAGGTCGCCGATCCGCGCCGCCGCCAGATTGGTCAGCGCTTCGCCGACCGCCATGCGGCCGGAGGCCGGGGCATCAATCAAGGCCAGCGGCGCGCGCTCGCCCATGGCCATGGCTTCACCGGTGACGGCATGAAATCCGGTGGCCGTGACGCCGACATCCGCCACCGGCACCTGCCAGGGTCCGACCATCTGATCACGCGCCACCAGACCGCCAACCGACCGGTCGCCAATGTGGATGAGAAAGCTCTTGTCCGCCACCGACGGACACCGCAGCACGCGGCGGGCGGCGGTGTCAGGATCAACGCCGTCGAGCGCCAGCGCCGGCAGTGCCGGGCTTGTGCGGGTGGCCTCGCGTTGCATTTTGGGCGGTTTGCCGAACAGCAGCGACATCGGTATGTCGACCGCGTCATCGCCCAGCAGTCGGTCGGCCAGCCGCAGATGCTCTTCTTCGGTCGCATAGCCGATCACGGCGTAGGGACAACGTTCCCGTTCGCAGAAGGCGCGGAACTGTGCCAGCGCCTCCGGCTTCAGTGCCAGCACATAGCGCTCCTGGGATTCGTTGCACCAGATCTGCATCGGCGACATGCCCGGTTCATCGCTCAGCACCTCGCGCAGTTCAAAACGCCCGCCGCGCTCGGCATCGTGGATGATTTCCGGCACAGCGTTGGACAGTCCACCGGCGCCGACATCGTGGATGGAGAGAATCGGCGTCTGCTCGCCCAGTGCGTTGCAACGGTTGATGACTTCCTGGCAGCGACGCTGCATTTCCGGGTTTTCGCGCTGCACCGAAGCGTAGTCGAGGTCCTCAGCACTCTCACCCGAGGCCACCGAGGATGCCGCCCCGCCGCCCAGACCGATCAGCATCGCCGGGCCGCCCAGCACGACGATCGGCGCGCCCGGTGGCACCGGATTCTTGCCCAGTTGCTGGCTGCGAATTGAACCCATGCCACCGGCCAGCATGATCGGCTTGTGATAGCCGCGCAGGCCGGTGCCGGCCGCATCGGGCTGCTCGAAAGTACGGAAGTAGCCGCAGATGTTGGGACGACCGAATTCGTTATTGAACGCGGCGCCGCCCAACGGACCGGCGAGCATGATGTCCAGCGCCGACGCGATGCGGCCCGGTTTGCCGAAATCCTGCTCCCACGGCTGTTCATACCCTGGAATCCGGAGATTCGACACGGAAAAGCCGGTCAGTCCGGCCTTGGTGTGGGAGCCGCGCCCGGTGGCTGCCTCGTCGCGAATTTCGCCCCCCGACCCGGTTGCCGCACCGGGGAATGGCGAAATGGCCGTAGGATGATTGTGTGTTTCCACCTTCATCAACAGGTGGACGGGTTCCTCGTGATAGGCATAGGTCATCTCCACGGGGTCGCGCAGAAATACAGGCGTCTGGGGGCCTTCGACGACAGCGGCATTGTCCTTGTAGGCCGACAGGATTCCGGCCGGCGCCACGTGGCTGGTGTTGCGGATCATGGCAAACAGGGAAAGGTCCTGGCGCTCGCCGTCGACAATCCAGTCGGCGTTGAAAATCTTGTGACGGCAATGTTCCGAATTGGCCTGGGCGAACATCATCAGTTCGACATCGGTGGGATCGCGTCCCAAAGCCGTGAAACTGTCCGTGAGGTAGTCCAGTTCATCGGCCGACAGGGCCAGTCCCAGTTCGTGGTTGGCGCTGACCAGTGCCGGTCGCCCCTGTGCCATGACTGGCACGGTCACCACCCGCGCCGGTGAATGATGCTGAAAGACCTGCGCTGCCGCGTCGGGTCCGATCACGGTCTGGGTCATGCGGTCGTGCAGCAGGGCCTTGAGCCCCTCGGCATCGTCGTCGCTCAGCGGGCGGCTGGCATACAGGGTATACAGCACCCCGCGCTCCAGACGCTGCACGGCATCCAGCCGGCAATGAAGGGCGATGTCGGTCGCTTTGCTGGACCAGGGCGACAGTGTGCCCAGACGCGGCACCACCAGGCACTGAATCCCGTCATTCGCCGCCGCCGGCGCGGCGGGTGTGCCGTAGGCCAGAATCAGTTCCAGGCGTGCCTGCTCCTCCGGCTCAAGTGGCCGACGGATCTCAGCCAGGTGCAGGAAGTGCGCCTCCAGGGCGGTGATGGCGGGTTGTACGGCCTGCAGTTCGGCCAGCAAACGACGTTGACGAAACTCCGACAGTGCGGACGGCCCCTGAAGTGTGAGGATCATGCTCCGACCTATTGCGATAGGGTAATGAAGACGCGGGCTGAACGCGCCGGATGGCTGGTCAACCGATGGAAGCCACCCCGAAGGTTCAGGGGCAGCCTCGTTCCGGTTCGGGGTCAGGGTTTGGGCTTGCCGCCCTTGCCCAGACCGGTGTCCTGCAGAGTCTCGTTCAACTGCTTCAGCAGGTCGAGACCCTGACCTTCAAGCTGTGGTTTGTCTTCCGCATCGAGCACGAAGATCGACGTGATTTCGTCCTTTTCGACCAGCTTGATGCGGTATTCCTTGGTGGCGCCGGCACCGTCGCCGAACATATCGGCCACGTCGCCGAAGAAGCCGCGATCTTCATAGGGCTTCTGATCCTTGGCGTAATGAACGAAATAGAGCCCCCCGGAACGGTTCTGGTCGATGATCTCCAGTTTCATCCGGCCCAGGGCCTTGTTGACCTCGGCCCATGTAATGTCAAACGGAGCCTGAACCTCGATCAGCGGCACGGCCTGGGAACTCTCGGCCAGCACGGGGGCCGGGTGGGCCTTGCCGGCCCGCAGCGCCTTGGCGCTAGTGGGGTCCATCTCGGCGTGGGGTGCGGGAGTGGCCTCGCGCCCCGAGGCATCGGCGCCAGCGGGTTCTTCCATGGTCGCCGGCGACTCCCAGGCCGGCCGCTGTCCACCGGTCGAACCATCAATGGTCGATGCGCTCAGATCCGGGGGAATTTCGAGCGATGGAATGTCGGTGCTGTACTGGTACTGTTTCTGCTTGTCGGGAAACCAGCTGGTAATGGTGCTGCAGCCAGACAGCAGAGCCAGGACACCCGCCAGAACGCCGATCCGGTGGCTGAAAGCTTCACGCATGACCGCCTCCCGGCAGGACACCTGCTTGTTGCAGGGCCGCGCGGACCGCGGCATGGCAGTGGTCCGAGAGCCAGGTCAGCGGCAGGCGTATGCCGGGCTTGATCAGGCCCATTTCCGCCAGCGCCCATTTGACCGGGATCGGGTTGGACTCGATGAACAGATCGCGATGCAAGCCGGCGAGCCGACGGTCGATGGACTCGGCCTCGGCCCGTTGCCCTTGGCGCGCCGCCACACACAGTTCATGCATCAACCTGGGCGCACAATTGGCGGTTACGGAAATCACACCATGTCCGCCCAGCAGGCAGAACTCCATCGCCGTGGCATCGTCGCCCGAATAGAGGAGGAAATCGGGTCCACAATCACGGATGATCTCACGTGCTCGGTCCAGGTTGCCGGTCGCTTCCTTGACGCCGATGATGTTGTCGATCGAAGCCAGTCGGGCAATGGTTTCAGGCAGCAGGTCGCAGGCGGTGCGGCCGGGCACGTTATAGAGAATCTGCGGAATCGCCACCGCCTCCGCGACGGCGCGGTAATGCCGGTATAGCCCTTCCTGGGTCGGCTTGTTGTAGTAGGGCGTCACCAGCAGACACGCATCAGCCCCCAAGTCGCGGGCCTGACGGGTCAGGTTGATCGCCTCGCTGGTCGAGTTGGCGCCGGTCCCGGCGATCACCGGCACCCGTCCGGCCACCTGCTCGACCGTGAGCCGGATGACTTCACAGTGTTCTGCCTCGTCGAGCGTGGCTGACTCTCCGGTAGTTCCAACCGCAACGATGCCGTCGGTGCCCTCGGCCATGTGAAACTCGATCAACTGCCGCAATCCCTCGCGGTCCAGCGACCCATCCGACTCCATCGGCGTCACAAGTGCAACGAGACTCCCTTGAATCATTCAGATTTACCGGCGCAAAAAAAGAAGAAGACGGATGGTAACGTGGGGCGACTGGACGTGACAACCGCAAAAGCGTGTGCGCCGGTGTGCGGCAGTCGCAGGGGTTCCAGATGCCTGAAGTGAAAATGATAAACTGCCTATCCAACCCAAAGCCCGCTGATTCCCGAATTTCTTATGCAACTTGCGATTACCGCCCTGGGTGAAAACCACCCCGAACTCATCATCGAATTGACGCGCGCCATCAAGGAAGCCCGCTGTACCGTGCTCGAAAGCCGCATGACGGAACTGGGCCATGATTTCGCCGCACATTTGCAGGTCGAAGGCAACTGGAACCACGTTGCCCGCCTCGAGAATGCCCTGGAGAACCTGGCCACCCGGTTCAGCCTCAAGCTGCACCTGCTGCGTGCTCAGGATGCGCAGGAGTCTGAGCCGGTGCCCGAGTCCGACGAGGCCGGTCTGCCGTATGCGATCGATATTTTCGCGACCGACCAGATCAACAATATCCACGATCTGAGCGTGTTTCTGCTGAGCCGCGACATTCGCATTCTGGATCTGTCCACCAGCCGCTACCCAGCGCCGCTCACTGGTGCGCCGTTGTTCATCGCCCATCTGCTGGTTCGTATTCCTGCCGGTACCCGCATCGTATCCCTGCGCGACGAGTTCCTGGATTTCTGCGATCAGATGAATCTCGACGCCATTCTGGAACCCGTCAAGCGCTGAGCGGTCGGAGGGTCCGTTGCCCGCAACCGTCCACTCACTTTTCAGGAGTCACCGATGAATACGCCAACCCTCGGCCAGCCCGTGCCCGATTTCTCTGCTGCGGCCACCTCGGGCCAGACCATGCAGTTGTCCAGCTTTAAGGGGCGTTATGTGGTGCTGTACTTCTACCCCAAGGACAGCACCCCTGGCTGCACCCAAGAGGGACAGGATTTCCGCGACCTCTATCCCGAATTTGAGGCGCTGGGCGCTACGGTGTTGGGTGTCTCCCGCGACAGCCTCAAATCACATGAGAACTTCAAGTGCAAGCAGGCATTTCCGTTCGAACTGCTGTCGGATGGCGACGAAAGCCTCTGCCAACTGTTTGACGTGATCAAGTTGAAGAATATGTACGGCAAGCAAGTCCGGGGAATTGAACGTAGTACGTTCCTGATCGATCGTGACGGACGACTGGTGGCAGAATGGCGCAAGGTCAGCGTAAAAGGACATGCCGCCGCGGTGCTGGAATCCCTGCAAGCCCTGGCATCCGCCTGAGTCAGGCGACGCATGCACCCCGCTCAACGCAAAACCGGTCGCGGGTCCGCCATCGGTCTCTGTGCGGCGCTCTGCTTCAGTCCCGCGTCACCAGCCGCATCGGTGTACCGCTGTGTCCAAAACGGGACCATCGCCTTTACCCAGCAGCCCTCCGGTACTGGCTGTGAACCGCTGGATGTCAAAACGTATGAACCCGATCCGGCTCAGGCCACCAAGCAACGGGACGAGCTGAACCGCTGGCGCGAGGGCCGCTCGAAAGCCTTGCAGGCAGCACGGCAACGAAAGGCCGGCGCTCACCCGGAAGCACGCAAGACGCAGGACGAAGAGACACGAGATGTCCCATCCAGCACCGAAGACACGCTCCGGTTGCCGCAGGAGCTGGATTTCGAGAACCCGGCCCCCACCAACCCCTGACCTTGACCTATCCCTCGCGCTGAACTGCCATGAACGAATGCTTGCTGCCCGCCCTGGTCGTGGAACCCGTGCAGACCCACCGCGCCAGCCTCATCTGGCTGCACGGACTGGGCGCGGATGGTCATGATTTTGCGCCTATCGTGCAGGAACTTGGCTTGCCGGAGGATCTCGGCGTGCGGTTCATCCTGCCGCACGCGCCGCGGCGGGCGGTCACCATCAACGGCGGTTTCATCATGCCAGCCTGGTATGACATCGCCCACACCGATTTGGGACGGACACCCGATGCACAGGGAATCGCCGAATCCCGACAGGCGATTGCGCAGTTGATTGAAGCAGAGCGGCTTGCAGGGATTGCGCCGGAACGCATTCTGGTAGCCGGTTTTTCCCAAGGTGGCGTCATCGCCATCGAAACCCTCTGCCATCATCAGGAGGCGCTGGGCGGGGCCATTGCACTGTCCTGTTATCTGGGCTGCATGCCCGAGGCGATCCCGGCGGCCAAGCGGCCGCTGCCGGTGTTCATGGCGCATGGAGATCAAGATACGGTGGTGGCCCCGAACCTGGGGCAGGATGCGCGCCGGGCGCTCGAAGACCGGGGCTATGCCGTCGACTGGCACAGCTACGCCATGCCGCATTCGGTCTGTTGGGAAGAAATCGAAGATATCCGCCGCTGGCTGCTGGCGCGGCTGACTGAGCGCTGAATCAATCCGTCCGCTTGACGCCGGACAGCAAGGCCCAGTCCTCGCGCAGTCGAACCGGTTCGAACACAATCCGATCCGCGTAAGCCGCCTGCACCTCGGTCGCCTGATCGGCGAGCAGTCCGGACAAGGCCAGATGGCCACCCGGGCTGAGGCGACGCAGGATATCATCCGCCAACTCGACCAAAGGGCCGGCGAGAATGTTCGCAACCACTACATCGGCGCGCTCATCCCAGATGTCGGCAGGGTAACCGAGGCTGAGTTGGCCATCCACGCCGTTCTTGCGCGCATTATCGGCACTGGCGATGAGCGCCTGGGGATCGATATCAATGCCGTGGGCCAGGCCTGCGCCCAGCTTCAAGGCGGCCACAGCAAGAATGCCGGAACCGCAGCCGTAATCGATCACCCGCCGCCCGGCCAGTTCCAGACCATCCAGCCATTCGAGACACAGGGCCGTGGTCGGGTGCGTACCGGTCCCGAACGCGAGTCCGGGATCAAGAATGACGTTGACGGCAGCGGGCTCCGGGGGTTCAAAGCCGGTCGGACAGATCCACAGCCGCCGCCCGAAGGACATTGGCTTGAAGTGTTCCATCCAGGCCCGCTCCCAGACCTGATCCTCAATCGACTGACTCTCCCAGCCCAAAATCCGTGAACCAAAGGTTCGCACGGCCGCGGCTTCGAGCCGGGCGGCATCGACATCGGCTTCGAACAGCGCGGTCACTCGGGTTTGCTGCCAGAGCGGGGTCTGGCCCGGCGGCGGCTCGAACAGAGGTTGGTCGCCGGCGTCGTCAAAGCTGACAGACAAAGCGCCGCGGGCCATGAACCAGTCGGACACGGATTCGGCCAGCGACTCCTCGACTGTAGCCGCCAATTGCCGCCACATCAGTGTTTCAGACCCAGCTTCTTTTCCAGATAGTGAATATTCTGGCTGCCGGCGTCAAACCCGGCGTCGTTGATGATGTCCAGCAACAGGGGGATATTGCAGTTGATGCCGCCGATGACCATTTCGTTCAGGGCCGTCCGCATGCGCGCAATGGCACTGGCACGATCTTCGCCATGGGCAGTCAGCTTGCCGATCATCGAGTCGTAGTACGGGGGGACCTTGTAGCCGTTGTAGATGTGCGTTTCGACACGGATGCCGGGACCACCGGGCATGTGGAATTGCTCGACCAGACCGGGACTGGGAATGAAGGTTCTGGCATCTTCGGCGTTGATGCGACACTCGATCGCGTGGCCACGCAGCTTGACATCGGACTGCCGGAACGACAGCGGATGGCCGGCCGCCACCAGCAGCTGCTCCTTGACGATATCGAAGCCGGTCACCATTTCCGTCACCGGATGTTCGACCTGAACGCGGGTATTCATCTCGATGAAGTAGAACTCGCCGTCCTGATAAAGGAACTCGAAGGTCCCGGCACCCAGATAGCCAATTTCCTGACACGCTTTGACACAACGGGCGCCCATTTCCTGACGCTTCTCCTCGCTGATCCCGGGGGCTGGGGCTTCCTCGACGACTTTCTGGTGGCGACGCTGGGTCGAGCAGTCACGCTCGCCCAGATGGACGCAGTTGCCATGGCTGTCCGCAATTACCTGAAACTCGATATGACGCGGGTTTTCGAGGAATTTCTCCATGTACACCATATCGTTGCCAAAGGCAGCTCCGGCCTCGCCCTTGGTGAGTTCGATCGAACTCAGCAGGTTGCCCTCCGTGTGGACCACGCGCATACCCCGGCCACCGCCGCCCCCGGCGGCCTTGATGATGATCGGGTAGCCGATGCGA
>CAYFNI010000049.1:0-17097 GCA_964344495.1 uncultured Methylococcus sp. | reverse complement strand
GAATGGTTGCAGGTCGAATCACGAGGCGCTATCGCTGGAAAGGGACATCGGGCGAACTCGGTCAAGCGAACCCTCAAGGCGGGCAAGCCGGGCATGGAGCCGGTCCGTGTCGGCACGGAGGCGATCGACGGCTTCAGCCCAGGCATCGGTCTGCGAACGGTCGGGCAGGAGTCGTCTTTCTTCGCGCAGGTATTCGGATACATCGGCCTGCAACGCACTCAGGGTCTCGCGCGTCCATTGGGCACCGATATCCAGCGCTGACAGCAGGGCGGCAGTCGCGCCCGCCCCCAGATAGGGGGACAGTGAACGCTGCCAGTCAATTTTTAGCGCCTGACTGAGCACCTGAAACTCATGTGCCGTATCGCTGTCGCCGCTGATCCTGATCCCTGATGCGCGCAAGCCCTGCTGCGAGCCACCCGCCAGGCCGGCCCGGGCGAAACTGGCCAGCGACCCGGACAGCATCACATCGGGCGAATGACTGAATTCGGTCAGAATCTGGATATCGTCCGGGGTCGGACACAGAAACACGGTATAACCCACCGGTTCCAGCCGCAGCGCAATGACGCGTCCCGCCAGCCGTTCCAATGGCCCCCGGCCTTCCGGATAGGCATCGACATGGTGACGTATCAGGCTCTGCAGACGGTCCGTCACTGCCGCCAGGAGCAATGGATCGACTCTACTCAAAACTTGTAACCCCGATGCACGGCCACCACACCCTGGGTCAAATTAAAATATTCGCAGCGGTCGAACCCGGCCTCGCTCATCATCTGCTTGAGCGTCTCCTGATTGGGATGCATGCGGATCGATTCCGCCAGATAGCGATAACTCTCCTCATCGTTGGCTACCAGCTTGCCCATCAGCGGCAACAGCTTGAAAGAGTAAAGGTCGTAGGTTTTGCGAAACAGGGCTCCCTGAACCTCGGAAAACTCCAGCACGATCAGGCGCCCACCGGGTTTCAGCACCCGATACATCGACCTCAGCGCTGAATCTTTATGGGTGACATTGCGCAGGCCGAAAGCAATGCAGACGCAGTCGAACGAGTTATCCGGGAAGGGCAGTTTTTCGGCGTCAATCTGGGCAAACTCGACACCGCCGGTCACACCCGCGTCGATCAGCCGATCGCGGCCGCGGGTCAGCATTTCGGCGTTAATATCCGATAGCACGACCCGCCCCCGATCGCCGACACGCTCACGGAACAGGGCCGTCATGTCACCGGTGCCACCGGCCAGATCAAGCACCTGCTCGCCATAGCGGACATGGCTTAACTGCAGGGCGATGCGCTTCCAGATTCGGTGGATACCCAGCGACATCAGGTCGTTCATCAGGTCGTACTTGCCGGCCACGGAATCGAATACCGACCGGACCAGCCGAGCCTTTTCCCCTTCGGGAACCTGGCGAAAGCCGAAATGAGTGGTTTGATCGGTCATGGCATATGTCTCGCAAAGCTAGTGGATGACCCCGGAACGGGGGAAAAATTCAGGTGCTCGCCGGACTACGCTGAATACCGGCCTGAGCCAGCTTGGCCAGATACTCGGCCCAGAGCTCATCGCGCGCGGCACCCAACTCATACAGATAGTCCCATGTATAAATTCCGGTATCGTGGCCGTCGCTGAAGGTCGGGCAGAGGCCGTACTGGCCGACCGGACGGATATCGGTGATCGTCACCGCCTCCTTGCCAGTCTGCAGCACCGCCTGGCCCGGGCCATGCCCTCGCACCTCGGCGGACGGCGAATGCACCCGCAGAAACTCGAACGGCAGGGAAAACCGCTGGCCGTTCTCGAACTCGATCTCCAGAATGCGCGACCGCTGATGCAGCGTGATATCGACTGGCAGGATGGCAGACACGGTCACGCTCCTAGAGAATGTAGCGGCTCAGGTCTTCATCGCGGGCAACTTCGCCGAGGTGCCGGTCGACGTAGGCGGCATCCACCGTGACGGTCTGTCCGGCCTGCTCCGGCGCGTCGAAGGAAATGGACTCCAGCAGTCGCTCCAGCACCGTATGCAGTCGCCGAGCCCCAATGTTCTCGGTCCGCTCGTTGACTTCCCAGCTGATCTCGGCGATGCGGGCGATGCCGTCTGGCGCGAAGCTCAGTTGGAGCCCTTCCGTCTGCAGCAGAGCGGCATATTGCTCGGTCAGCGATGCATCGGGCTCGGTCAGGATGCGGACGAAATCGGCGGCCGCCAATGCATTCAACTCAACCCGGATCGGAAAGCGCCCCTGCATTTCCGGAATCAGATCGGACGGCTTCGACAAATGAAAGGCGCCCGAGGCCATAAACAGAATGTGGTCCGTACGCACGGTGCCGTATTTGGTACTGACGGTACAGCCTTCGACCAGCGGCAGCAGATCGCGCTGGACCCCCTCCCGTGACACGTCCGGGCCACCGTGCTCGCCGCGCTTGCAGATCTTGTCGATCTCGTCGATGAACACGATGCCGTTTTGTTCGACCGCCTCAATCGCCCGCAGCTTGACCTCATCATCATTGATGATCTTGTCGGCCTCCTCTTCCTGCAGTGCCTTGAGGGCCGCCTTGACCTTAAGCTTGCGGGTCTTGGTGCGTCCGCTCTGAAGGTTCTGGAACATGCTTTGCAGCTGGCTGCTCATGTCCTCCATACCGGGCGGGGCCATGATCTCCACCCCCAGCTGGCCGGCATTCATTTCGATCTCGATGTCCTTGTCGTCAAGTGCTCCGGCGCGCAATTTCTGGCGGAACTTCTCCCGCGTTGGCGACACCTCGGCGTCCGCCGTGTCACCGGACCATCCGCCGCCCACGCCCGGCAGCAGGGCATCCAGCACTCGCTCCTCGGCGGCCTGCTCGGCACGGGCCTGAACCCGCTCCCTCTCGGACTGCCGCATCAACTTGATGGCCGCATCAACGAGATCACGAATAATCGATTCAACATCGCGCCCTACGTAGCCGACCTCGGTGAATTTGGTCGCCTCCACCTTGATGAACGGGGCATTCGCCAGCCGCGCCAGCCGCCGGGCAATTTCCGTCTTGCCGACCCCGGTCGGGCCAATCATGAGGATATTTTTCGGCGTGATTTCCTCGCGCAGACCCGGCTCGATCTGTGAGCGGCGCCAGCGGTTGCGCAGCGCGATGGCGACCGCGCGCTTGGCATCCGCCTGGCCGATGATGTGCTTGTCCAGTTCCTGGACGATCTCCCGGGGCGTCATGGCCGTCATGCTGAAGTCAGCTCCGCCGGCAGGGCCAGCTCTTCGATAGTCAGGTTATGGTTGGTGTAGATGCAGATGTCGGCGGCGATATTGAGCGATTTTTCGACGATCGCGCGGGCATCCAGCTCGGTGTTGTCGAGCAGGGCCCGCGCAGCGGACTGGGCAAAGGGGCCACCCGAGCCGATGGCAATCAGGCCGTTTTCCGGTTCTATGACGTCGCCGTTGCCGGAAATGATCAGGGACGCCTTCTCGTCGGCCACTGCCAGAAGGGCCTCCAGCCGTTGCAGCATGCGGTTGGTCCGCCAGTCCTTGACCAGCTCGACCGCTGCCCGGGTCAGGTTGCCGCGCTGTTTTTCGAGCTCGCCCTCGAAACGCTCGAACAGGGTAAAAGCATCAGCGGTCGCACCGGCAAACCCGGCCAGCACCCGACCGTGATACAGGCGCCGCACCTTGCGCGCGTTGCCTTTCATGACCGTGTTGCCGAGAGTGACCTGACCATCGCCGCCGATGACCACGCGATCACCGCGCCGCACGGAAACGATGGTGGTGCCGTGAAAACTGTCCACTGATGCATCCACTGAGAAAAGAGGGAATGCCGATTGTACCGCATCCATCCACCGCCGGACTGGAGGTCGCAGAGTTGACAGGTACAATACGCCGCCACCCGCCCGCCAAGCCTTGCCCCCTGAATAGCCATGACTGACCTGCCCTGCCTGCGCCTCAAGAAAAATGAAGATCGCCGACTGCGAAGCGGCCACCTGTGGATTTTCAGCAACGAGGTGGATACCGCCACGACGCCCCTCAAAGGCCTGACGCCCGGCGAACTGGTGCGGATCGAGAATGTCCGCGGGGAGCCGATGGGCACGGCCTATGTCAACCCGGACTCCCTGATCGCGGCCCGCCTTCTCAGCCGCGACCCCCGGGCGGTCATCCACCGCCAGTTCATCCTCAAGCGACTGGAACGTGCGCTGGCCCTGCGCGAGTGGGCCTATGGCGCGCCTTTTTACCGGCTGGTGCATGGCGAAAGCGACGGCTTGCCGGGCCTGGTCATCGACCGGTTTGGCGATGTGCTGGTCGTGCAGACCAACACCGCCGGCATGGAACGCCTGCAACCCCTGATCATCGAGGCCCTGGCGGAGAAATTCGCTCCCCGAGCGGTGGTCATCCGGAACACTTCCGGGCTGCGGGCGCTGGAAGGGCTGGCCGACGAAACGCGCGTGGCGCTGGGCGAACTGGATGGTCCGGTCGAGATCGAGGAAAACGGCGCCCGCTTCCTGATCGATCCGCTGCACGGCCAAAAAACCGGCTGGTTCTTCGATCATCGCGACAACCGGCGGGCTCTGGCGCGCTGGTGTCGGGGCAAGCGGGTGCTGGATCTGTTTGCCTACACCGGGGCCTGGAGCCTTCCCGCCGCCCTGCAGGGCGCTGCCTCGATCGACTGTGTCGATGCGTCGGCACCGGCACTGGATCTGGCCGCCGCCAATGCACGTCTGAACCGGGTCGATGACCGCATCGCCTGCCACTGTGCGGATGTGTTCGACTTCCTCAAGCAGGCTCGGGAATCACGCCAGCAGTTCGACGTCATCGTGGTCGACCCGCCGGCTTTCATCAAGCGCAAGAAAGACGCGACCAAGGGCATCGAAGCCTACCGCCGACTGAATCAGGCGGCCTTGCAGGTGCTGGCGCCGGGTGGGCTGCTGGTCTCGGCCTCCTGCTCGTTCCATCTGTCGCGGGACACCCTGCATGATCTCCTGCGCGCCTCGGCCCGACACCTCGACCGGCATCTGCTGTTTGTCGCCAGCGGCGGTCAGGCCGCCGATCACCCGATCCATCCGGCGATACCGGAAACAGACTATCTGAAGGCGTTTTTCTGCCAGGTCGGGCCGAGCCTCTAGCCATCGAGACTGACACCGCGCAGGCGGTCAAGGGGAAGAGCGACCGCCTCCTCACTGAGTCAAATCCAGGGCTGAAAGCCCTTATGGGCCCCGGCAATCGCTATCTCCCTCGCACTCGATGGCGTAATTTTTCGTTTTGCCACATCCCGAAGCCTGAATCGTGTAATCACGCCAGACGGGGCCCATGGGAGCGCCCTCTGTATTTTTCCCGGAGAGTTCCTGGGTCTGGATGTTCGCGCAATTCAGGTCGCTCATGGCCAATTTTTTGACCAGCACTTCGGCGGGTTTAAGGTTTTCTGCGAGGCGGTATCGATCCAGTGCGGCATCATGGGCCTGGATGCCGCATCCCTGGAGAGGCAGCCATACCGAAAAAAGCAGGATCTGGATGCAGCGAATACGGCTGATTCCAACACGTTTAGCTTGAAGCATTGTTCTTTATCGGGGTGGAGGGGGAGATAAGAGGGGCGCACACAAAGTCGACTACCACCCCATGAACACCGAGGCAGAGATCGCATTGAGACTTCCGTAGCTGCGAACATCGACAGTCGGGTTCGACTTGTTGACCATCTGGTTCATGTAGCCAAACTCCATGCGGACGTTTTGATCAAACGTCCAACTGAACCCGGCGAAGGCACGGTTCTGGTTGAATCCCGAATAGCCCAACAAGGGGTTGTTGGCGACATTGTTCAGGTTGAAAAAAGCCTCATCCCAAACCACCAAACCAAGACGCGGCTCGAATTCAAACGGATGAATCAGCTTGATGAGGCTGCGGGAACGCACCCCCGGGGCATCCCCGGCCACAAAGCGGTTTTCCACCATCTGACGTAGCGTGATGCTGCCAATACGGCTGGGAAAAATGTAGCGAACCGCCGGCCAGACATCCTGTTCGCCGATGTAGCCCATTCCATAGTTTTCTGTCGGCAGATAAGTATAGCCCGCCCACACGGTGAGCCGGTCGGTAATGGCATAGCCCATGGCGGTTCTGGCCATTCCCTGATACCAATTCATGTTACTCATGGGATTGGCATTATTAAAGCGACCCTGGCCCTCCAGCCAAAGACGCACACTGCTCAGGCTTTCACCGATGGTGGAAAGATTGCCTTCGGCCACAGCCTGAGTCCAGAAGCCCGCAGCCTCTGTGATGTGCGTTTTCGATGCGGTGGCAACCGTTCCTTTTGCGAGGCCGCTCAGAGCCAGGACGACCGTCATCAGTCTGGATAGGTGAGTCATGGACATCACTTCTGAAGGAGAGAAAGGGGGAAACTGTTGCCCAAGGGGCTACACTCAATAGGGTCGGAGTTGGAACACCCCAAAGATCACTGCCGCCTGAGCCTGTCTTTCAAGGTGGCTGGTGACGATCAATGGCATACACCATGCGCTGATCAACCCTGGCCGGGCGTGATGCGGGCGACAGGTTGAGAATGACGCTTCTTGCTTTGATCGCGATCAGACGCATGAGCCAGCAGGGCACGGGGCATCGATGGAAGTGCTGAAAAATCCTCGGTATCGAACTGGGCGAACCCGATCTGATTGTGGGCAAATCGGGCATCACTCGGAATCGATGACGTCACTGCCGCCAGCATCAGCAGGGTGGTGGCGACCAAGTAGTCGGGCGTTGGCATTGGGTTACGCTCTGTGTTGAGTCAAACAAGCCCTAGGCAAGACCGATGCCACGTGGTGAATACCCTGATCACGGGCCATCGAAGCCATTGCGCTCATGCCATCACCGGTTGATCCGGTTCGTTTGCGCCCCTTGAGCGGACGAAATACCCCACGGCGCGCCGATCCCTTCACCCTGACCCGTCAGCACGTCCTGCAGCCCATCCACCGGCGTCGTGGGCAGGTGATCCGTGGTTCACCCGGTATTGAAACCGAGCCCGACGATCCCAATAATCGCGATGGTTCCCCGCTAGCAGCGGCGAATTAACCGAGAACTCCTACTCATTGCAACCTCAGGTGCACGTATGCTGAAGCGCCCCGTATTCCTCATGCTGGCCATGCTCACCGGCCTGTCCATGCCCCACCTTTCGGCCCAGGCCGCCCTGCCACTGACGGCTGACGGGCAAGCGCTGCCCAGTCTGGCCCCGATGCTCAAGCGGGTAATGCCCGGGGTGGTCAATATCTCCACCCGGACGCAGATTCAGGAAGCCGAGCACCCGTTGATGCGCGATCCGGTATTTCGCCATTTCTTCGGCGTCCCCAACATGCCGCGACAACAACGGGAAAGTTCAAGCCTTGGCTCCGGCGTGATTGTCGATGCGCGCCGCGGTTATGTGCTGACCAATAATCATGTCGTCGACAAGGCCGACGAAATCACTGTCACCCTGAACGATGGCCGCAAGCTGAATGCCAAGCTGGTCGGGGCCGACCGGGAATCCGATGTCGCCGTCATCAAGGTCAATTCCGAGCGGCTGACCGAAGTGCCGCTCGCCAATTCCGACCAGTTGCAGGTCGGCGATTTCGTCGTGGCGGTGGGGAATCCGTTCGGACTGGGCCAGACCGTCACTTCGGGCATCGTCAGCGCGTTGGGCCGATCCGGCCTTGGGATCGAGGGCTATGAAGACTTTATCCAGACCGATGCCTCAATCAATCCCGGCAATTCCGGCGGCGCACTGGTGGATCTGAACGGCCATCTGATCGGCATCAACACGGCGATTCTGGCGCCGAACGGCGGCAACGTCGGCATCGGCTTTGCCATTCCGGTCAATATGGCGATGAGCATCATGAACACGCTGGTCGCGCATGGCGAGGTCAAGCGGGGTCTGCTGGGTGTGACCGTTCAGGACCTGACCCACGAACTGGCCGAAGCCTTCAAGCTCAACCGGACTCAGGGGGCTGTGATTACGGCCATCCAGCCGGGCTCACCCGCGGAACAGGCTGACCTGGAGCCGGGTGATGTCGTGCTGTCGATCAACGGCCGCTCGGTCAAGAACAGCGCCGACGTCCGCAATAGCATCGGGCTGGCGCAGATCGGCGATGAAGTGAGCGTAGAGGTTATCCATAAAGGCGCCACCCTGGTCAGAGAAGCCAAGATTGCCGAACCGAAATTTGTGCATGCCGAGGGCAACGCGATACATCCGAAACTGGCCGGTGTGCTGCTGCGTGATGTCAGCGCCGCCGGTGCGGCGGGCGTCCTGATCGAAAAGATGAACACCGGCTCCTATGCCTATCGGTCCGGACTGGCACCGGGAGATGTCATCGTCATGGCCAATCGGCGCCCTGCAGCCAGCATCGCAGACCTGCGCCGGGCCGTGAAAGGCACGAACCAGTTGATGCTGAATGTCCAGCGCGGCGATCAGGGCTTCATCGTGGTCCTCCAATAACCCCCGATGCTCCGGCACCGGCGCGCCCCCAAGGCGCAACCGGTGCCGGCCCAGCCCGGCACTCACGCCCATGATCCCCTCCAAAAGCCCCAAAATCCCGGGTTAAACCTGGGGGAGAGGTCGCGCATGCAGCACGCAACCCGATTTGGGGGGCGAATGCAAGAGCGTTATCGGGTAAAATAGCCGGAGCATGCCATCAAACAGGGCCGCGTCTTTAAGTTGAAGTAGCGCAGGCCTGAGGTCTCCGAAGCCATCAAACACTTCTCGATTCCCTTCAAAGCCTAGACGCTTTGGGCATTGCGGCTCCATCCATCCTTTTGCATTCAACCCGTTAGAACAGAGACATGACTGACCTATCGCATTACCGCAACATCGGCATCTTCGCTCACGTCGATGCCGGCAAGACCACGACGACCGAACGTATCCTGAAGCTCACCGGCAAGATCCACAAGATCGGTGAGGTCCATGATGGCGCCGCCACCACCGACTTCATGGAGCAGGAACAGGAACGCGGCATCACGATTCAGTCGGCGGCCACCACCTGTTTCTGGAACGACCACCGCTTCAACATCATCGACACCCCCGGCCACGTCGATTTCACCATCGAGGTGTATCGCTCGCTGAAGGTTCTGGATGGCGGCATCGGCGTCTTCTGTGGTTCCGGCGGCGTTGAGCCGCAGTCCGAAACCAACTGGCGTTATGCGAACGACTCGAAGGTGGCGCGCGTCATCTACATCAACAAGCTGGACCGTATCGGCGCCGATTTTTACCGCGTGGTCGATCAGGTCAAGAACGTCCTGGCCGCCTACCCGCTGGTGATGGTGCTGCCGATCGGTCGTGAAGATCAGTTCGTCGGCATGGTCGACCTGCTGACCCGCAAGGCCTGGATCTGGGATGACTCCGGCGACCCCATGAACTACAAGATTACCGACGTGCCGGCCGACATGGCCGATGACGTCGAAAAGTGGCGCGCCGAATTGATCGAGAAAGTGGTCGAACAAGACGACGAGGTCATGGAAAAGTACCTCGAGGGCGAAGAGCCGGATATCGACACCATCAAGCGTCTGATCCGCAAGGGCACCATCAAGCTGGACTTCTTCCCCACCTACTGCGGTTCGTCCTTCAAGAACAAGGGCGTACAGCTGGTGCTGGATGCCGTAGTGGACTATCTGCCGAACCCGACCGAAGTCAATCCGCAGCCGGAAGTCGACCTGGAAGGCAACGAGACCGGCAACTTCGCCATCGTCGACCCGAGCCGTCCGCTGCGCGCACTGGCGTTCAAGATCATGGACGACCGTTACGGCGCCCTGACCTTCCTGCGCCTCTACTCTGGCAAGCTGGAGAAGGGCTCCACGGTTCTCAACACCTACACGGGCAAGACCGAGCGTATTGGCCGTATCGTTGAAATGCACGCCAACAACCGTCAGGAACTGGAATCAGCCCAGGCGGGCGACATCGTCGCGGTACTGGGCATGAAGAACGTCCAGACCGGTCACACCCTGTGCGATCCGGACAATCCCGCCACGCTCGAACCGATGGTCTTCCCCGACCCGGTCATCTCCATCGCCATCGCCCCGAAGGACAAGGCCGGCAACGAAAAGATGGGCATCGCCCTCGGCAAGATGGTGGCTGAAGATCCGTCCTTCCACGTCGGCACTGACGAGGACAGCGGCGAAACCATTCTCAAGGGCATGGGCGAACTGCACCTCGACATCAAGATCGACATCCTCAAGCGCACCCACGGCGTTGAAGTCATCGTCGGCAAGCCACAGGTCGCCTACCGCGAAACCATCACTCGCCGGGTTGAAGACGAATACACCCACAAGAAGCAGTCGGGTGGTTCCGGTCAGTTCGCGAAGATCAACTACGTCATCGAGCCGAGCGAGCCAGGCACCGGTTTCGTATTCGAATCGACTGTCACCGGCGGTAACGTTCCGCGCGAATACTGGCCGGCCGTCGAAAAGGGCTTCAAGAGCATGCTCGACAAGGGCACCATGGCAGGCTTCCCGTGCGTGGACTTCAAGGTCAACCTGACCGACGGCGGCTTCCATGCGGTCGACTCATCGTCCCTGGCGTTCGAAATCGCCGCCAAGGCGGCCTTCCGTCAGACCATCCCGAAGTGCGCTCCGCAGTTGATGGAGCCGATCATGAAGGTCGATACCTTCTCGCCGGATGCCAACGTCGGTGACGTGATTGGCGACCTCAACCGTCGTCGCGGCATGATCAAATCTCAGGAAGCCGGTCCGACCGGCGTGCGCATCAAGTCCGAAGTCCCGCTGTCCGAAATGTTCGGCTACATCGGCGACCTGCGCACCATGACCTCGGGCCGTGGCCAGTTCTCGATGGAGTTCTCGCACTACATGCCGTGCCCGAAGAACGTGGCGGATGCTGTCATCAAGGAAGTGAACGACCGCAACGCCAACAAGTAAGCGGCCATTCACCCCCGCCCCTGACGCTGACCGGCGTTCGAGGGCGGGGGGGCATCAGGAAGCGGCCCACCCAGTCATGGGTGGGCCGCTTTTTTGTGCTTAGACCGGCACGGTGTCGGACGGATCGGGATCGAGATCGCCGTAGGCCTCCGGCTGGAAGCGCGGGCTGCAGATGGCGAGAAAGCAGAGATCGTCGGTCCCGGTATTGGCAATCCGCTGCGGACAGTCAGGCGGAATCACGACCACATCGCCCGGCCGGACATCCGCCGGCGGCAAATCGCCGACTTCCACGCGTCCCGTACCCGAGAGAATGACATAGCGCTCGGTGATGCCGGCCAGCCGGTGCCAGCGGGTGACGATCCCCGGTTCGACCCGGGCATGTGCAATCGAAAGCTGCGGGTTATCGGCCTGGTTATCCAGTTCTCGGATCCAGCACCGTTCCTCGATGTGCCGTTCCGGCACCTCGGTCCAGCGCCGCAGCAGCGGCATCAACCGGGGCGCACTCAAGGCTTCGGCTGCCCCGACCCGTCGGCTCCTTGACGTTCGGCCCCATAGGTCTTGACCAGATAATCGACCATCGGCGCAATGTCCTCATCGGCAAAGAAAGCGCCAAACGGCTGTTTCATCTTGCGCACCGTGGCATCCCAATACTCACGACCCAGATCATGCGGCTGATTGAGAACGTACTCAGCGGAATGGCAGACCAGGCAATTCTGCTGCACCCGCTTATAACCCGGCAGATCACTGGCGACATAGCGAGCGCTTTCCTGCGGCAGGCGAATCTCCTGCGCCCAGGCTGGCACCACTGACAGCAGCAGACAAGCCGCAGAGAGGATGCTCGACCAACGTGTCCTGACGGCAGCCATTACTCAACCCTCAGGCGGGTGGTTTCCGCCACGTTGCGTTTGTAGCCGGCGGGATTCCAACTCGCCAGCAGCGGCTGAATCTCACCCGACTGACTCTCAGCCCGCACGCGGATCTCAAGTGGCCCCTGGCGCGCGGGCGTGAAGGGCAGCGTCCATTCGCGGAACGAGAAGCGCCCCAGGCTTTCGCCCAAACGCGCAGGCGCCCAGTTCTGGCCGCCATCCGTGGACACCGCGACGCCGCGAATGCCATGACCACCGTCGAATGCAATTCCGCGCAACAAAACTTCACGCCCAGCCGTCAACGTAGCGCCATCCGTCAGGCTGGTCAGGAAGGAGCGCACCCGGAACTGACCGACCGGACGCCACCGATCCGGCCGTGTGCCGGGTGGCACGCATTCACAGTCGTTATCGGGCACGCGATAGCCCGTACCCAGCCAGTATCCGTCAAAGGGATGGTCAAGCACCTCGATCTCTGTCACGTGCTTGACCCAATAGGTGCCGAAATAGCCCGGCACGATCAACCGCAGCGGATAGCCGTTCAACATCGGCAAGTCAGCGCCGTTCATGCTCCAGGCGAGCATGACCTCGCCATCCAGCGCGTGCTCGATCGGCAGCGCCTTCTGGACATCTGGCCCGTCACCCAGCGGCGGCTGATCCAGACCATTGAAGCTGACCTGTACCGCACCGGCCTGAAGCCCCGCTTTTTCCAGCACGGTCTTGAGCGGGATGCCGGTCCAGCGGGCATTACCCATGGCCCCATGGGCCAGCTGACCACCGGGGGTACGCGGGCTGAAGAAGCCACGACTGTTCCCGGAGCACTGATTGACCGCCACCAGGTCCACCGGATCCGCCAGACGCTTGAGCTCATCAAGCGACAGGGTCAAGGGCGTACGCACCTTGCCACCAATGCGCACCCGATACTGGGCCGGATCGATCGAGGTCGGGATGCCGCTCCAGTGATAGCGAACGAAGAAGGCGTCATTGGGAGTCAACAGCCCTTCATTGAACACGCTGAAGGGCGTCTCCAGCTGGGGCGGACGCGTGGTCTGGACGATCAACGGCCGCTTCTGGGGAAACGCCTCCAGCGCACGCGCGCCATTTTCGAACGGCAGCAGAATCGTCTGTGCATTCTGCTCGCCCAATGCCCTCAGCGACCAGGGCGAAAGGGCCGCTCCCACCCCAAGCGCGCTCACGCGTTGCAGGAAAAGACGGCGCTCAGACGGGCGCGCGGATCGCTGATCGGCCATCGGTGTTCCTCATGTCGCTGATGGATTTTTCAGGGCGCCATCCCGGTTATGCCGGGCGGAAAGCCACTCAGGAGTGTATCGACGGCCTTGCCAATGCGGTCACGCTGGCTGGCCTTGAAGTAGCCGAAATCGGTATCGTCGGTCACCGTGGCATTCCAGATCACGCGCGCACTGGCGACGTCGACGATCGCCACTTCGAGTTTGGCTTCCTCGTACTTGGACGTGTAGGGGTTTTCGGACGGCGGCGGAACCCGACCATCCTTTTCGTTTGGCAACAACGACCCGTGCTGCCCCGGGAAGGCCAGGCCGACCGCGCCATAGCCACCGTTCGGATTGGTGTGACGATCCAGTTGCCATTCGCCGAATGACCACGCCACCGTAAAGTCCGGCTTGCCTCCCGTGTGCCTGAAGCCCTTCTGTTGCAGGGTTTGTTCGATGTGGCTCTTGACCAGCGCATCCAGCTGGATGCGCTCCGCTGTCTTGGCCGCAGCATCCGTCTCCAATGTCGCACTTTGCGGCGCCCAGTCCCAGGCGTGCAATTGCTTGAAGTCGAACTGACGGGCGTAGTCACTCTGAATGTGCGGTGTCTTGGCGGCGCAGGCAGCCAGCAGCGCACTCAACAAACCTAGCCAGACGCGGCCGGATACTTTCATCTGCACCTCCCGAGTAAGCCTCGGGCCAAGATTACTCCTTTCGTTTGCGAATCGTCACGCCATTTTTATCGGCCAAAACCATGGGTCATGGGATAGCGCCGATCCCGACCGAAGGCACGGCGGCTGATTTTGACCCCCGGCGGCGCCTGACGGCGCTTGTATTCGTTGCGATCGACCATCGCGGCAACGCGGATGACGTCGGACTCGGGATAGCCGGCCGCAATGATGTCGGCGACGGACTCATCGCGTTCGATATAGCGCTCAAGAATCGCATCCAGAATCGGGTAGGGCGGCAACGAGTCCTGATCGGTCTGATCAGGACGCAATTCGGCCGACGGCGGCCGATCGATGACACGCTGCGGGATGACCGGTGACAGGCTGTTGCGGTACTCCGCCAGCCGGTAGACGAGCATTTTCGGCACATCCTTGAGCGGGGCAAAGCCTCCCGCCATATCTCCGTAGAGGGTGGCATAGCCGACGCTCATTTCGCTTTTGTTGCCGGTGGTGAGCAGAATCTTGCCGGTCTTGTTGGAGAACGCCATCAGCAACAGACCGCGACAGCGTGCCTGAATGTTTTCCTCGGTGGTGTCCGGCGGCAGACCGGCAAAACTGGGAGCGAGCATGTCGAGGAAGGTGTTGAAGGCCGGCTCAATCGGCAGGATGTGATGCCGACAGCCCAGGGCTTCCGCCTCGAGTACGGCATCTTCATTGCTCATGTCAGCCGTGTAGCGCGAAGGCATCAGCACCGCTTCGACCCGATCGGCCCCCAACGCGTCGCACGCCAGAGCCAGCGTGAGGGCCGAATCGATCCCGCCAGACAGCCCCAGCACGGCGCCCTTGAAACGGTTCTTGGTTACATAGTCGCGAATGCCAGTCACCAGCGCCCGGTAAATGCTGGCATCATCCGCCAGGGGCGGCGTCAGCGGGCCCGGGAGCGGTTGGAGCCGGTCGTCGCCATCGAAGGTGACCGCCATGAGGGTTTCGGTGAACTCCGGTGCGTGCGCCCGAATGCTCCCATGGCAATCCATGACAAACGAGCCACCGTCGAATACCAGCTCATCCTGCCCTCCCACCAGATTCGCATACACCAACGGCACGCCGGCGATTGCGATGCGTTCCCGCACGGCCGCCTCGCGTTCCCGCAGCTTCCCGGCCTGATACGGGGAGGCGTTGAGATTCAGAATCAATCGGGCGCCGGCGCGGGCCGCCGCTTCGACCGGACCCGGGTGCCAGATGTCTTCGCAAATGGTGAGGCCGACCGCCACGCCGGCCAGTTCGAACACGCACGAATCCCGCCCCGGCTGAAAGTAGCGTTTTTCATCGAACACGCCGTAATTCGGCAAGCACTGCTTGCGGTACACGTGTCGTATGGCGCCGCCCTCCAGCACCGCCGCACTGTTGTAGACGCCCTCATCAGCAGCCTCCGGAAAGCCGACGATGGCCGTTATACCGGCCAGTTCGGCGGCGAGGCCCTGCAGAACAGTCTCGACCCGCGCCAGAAAATCACGGCGCAGAACGAGATCTTCGGGGGGGTAGCCGGAGAGGGTCAGTTCCGGGAACACGATGGCCTGCGCGCCAAGGCGATCGCGGGCCTCCCCGGCGGCAGCCAGAATGCGGCGGGCGTTGCCATCAATGTCACCCACCATGAAGTCGAGCTGCGCGATCGCAATGCAAAGTGTCATTGGGGCTCCGAGAAGACTAGTCGTAGCGAATGCCGAGGATCAACCAGCGGTTCAGCCCAGCCGGCGTGGTCACCGTGATCTCGTCATCGAGGTTTTTCTTCAGCAGGGCTCGGGCCATGGGGGAATCCATGCTGATCCAGCCATGTGCCGGGTCGATTTCATCCGGCCCCACGATGCGGTAGGTGCAGGTGTCGCCCGATTCGTTTTCGAGGGTCACCCAGGCGCCGAAAAAGACCTTGCTTCGATCGCTCGGCAACTGGCTTACTACCGTCAATATGGGGAGGCGTTTTTGGAGATAACGAATCCGCCGGTCAATCTCGCGCAATTCCTTTTTGCGGTAGATGTATTCGGCATTTTCCGAACGGTCGCCTTCGGCAGCCGCGGCCGCCAGATGACGGGTGACATCCGCGCGTCGCTCCCACAGCCCCTTGAGTTCCGTTTCCAGTCGCTGGGCCCCGTCGCGGGTGATGTAGGCAGAGGATTTGGCTGAGGGCGCCCGCCAGCGGGACATGGGGATCCATCCGATGCGTCAGGTAAAACACTGACGCAGTATAACAAGCCTACTGCCGCGCCCCTCCGCGATGGGGTCAGGGAGGGGGAGGTGCCGACGCAGTTCGGGCCGCGTCCGCAGAGGTTCAGGATGTACCGTGGCGGGCCTGACTGGCGCGATATTCCGTAACCCGGCGAACCAATTGAACAACGGTACGCGCATTCATTTTCGAGATCAGCCGCTCGCGGTGCTTTTCGACCGTCCGTTCACTGATCCCAAGAATTTCCGCCACAACGCGGGATGAACGTCCTTCGACGAGATGGTCCAGAATTTCCCGCTCGCGTTTGGTCAGGAGGGCCAGCATGGCCTCGGTCTCGGATGATTCGGCCACCCGTTGACGGTTTTGCTCATCCTGCGCCAGGGCTTCCTGTACACGTTCAATCAGTCGCTGATGGTTGACAGGCTTTTCAAGGAAATCAAACGCGCCGCTCTTCATGCTCTGGACAGCCATCGATACCTCACCGTATCCGGTCAGCAGAATCACCGGCATCACCGAGCCTTCCGCGTTAAGCTTGTCCAGGAGTCGCATTCCGCCAATACCGGGCATCCGCACATCCAGCAGCAGGCAGCCGGGCTCGCGAAAAGCCCCGGACTCGAAAAATGCCTCTGCAGACTCAAAGGTACCGACCTTCAACCCGACCGACTCAAGCAACCATTGAATGGACGTGCGAATATCCGCATCGTCATCAACAACATACACGGTAGGCTGTGGGTTATCTGTGGTCATGCTGGGTTCTCAGTGGTAACAGCAAACGGTTGAATCTGGCACAGAATCATCGAAGCATAAGCCCAACCCTTGAGTCGGCTGATGCGTTCGACGGTCAATGGAGGCTGAAGATCCCGATCCATTGAGGTTGAGCGCGGAGTGCCTCGCAACGGTGTGATCATAGCGAGTCGAGATTGTATTGTCACACCCGCAATTTACGTATGTCGCGTGCCAACCCAACCACACCCATCTCGCAGCAGCCCCTAACCGAACGACCAAGGCCTACCCTGGCCCAGATTTGTGATCGGGACAGAGACTGCATCAATAGGGGGCAAAACCGATCAATGATCATGATCATAGTGATTCACAGAGCCGGCTTAAACCGTTAGAATCCCATTTCGCTCAGGGGCTCCTGAGCGAGCCATTGTTCAGATCATTCCGAAACATGTCCGCCTGGCCGGCGTAGCTCAGTTGGTAGAGCGGCGCACTTGTAATGCGCGGGTCGAGGGTTCGAATCCTTTCGCCGGCTCCATCTTTCAAAGACATATCCAACCTCCTCAGACCGTGC
>CAYFNI010000048.1:0-17571 GCA_964344495.1 uncultured Methylococcus sp. | reverse complement strand
CATTGATCGAACTGATGATTGTGGTGGCGATCATCGGTATCTTGGCGGCCATTGCCATTCCCCAGTACGGCGATTATGTGTCGCGGACGCGAGCAGCGGGTGCCATGGCTGAGTTGGCGGCGATTAAAACTTCAGTAGCACTGTGTTACCAGGAAACGGGAACGTTGACGGGCTGTGATGCGGGTACCAATGGTATTCCGACGCCGACAGTGACCAAAAATGTGACCACTGTCACATCGGTAACGAACGGGGTTGTGACTGTTACGACAGGTGCCACGGCTGCAGATGGAACCCAACTGACCATCATCGACACGCCCTCCGTGTTGGCAGGGGGGCCCAACATGACATGGTCGAATACAGGGACTACGTGTGATGCTGCAAACGCCTCCAGAGCCTTCAAATCAGGCCAGGGCGACTGCCCCTGAGCAACCTGATTCAGGTCAGTCTTTGCTAGATTCAGAGCCGTAATTTTGTGGTTAACGAGAAACCGTCCACCAAGATTGCCTGTGGACGGTTTTTTGCTCATTAGCCCCTGATTAAGGAGAGATTTTCACGCATGGCAGGTTGGCAGGCCGTCGCCCGCTCAGGAGGGGCGATGGGCGAAGCTTTAGCAAATCCGCTACATCGTTATATGATGTGCTTGGAACATCACTCTCGATCACCCAGCCCGTCATGACCGCCCGCACCGCCGACATTGAACGCAACACCTCCGAGACCCGCATACGGGTCGCCATCAACCTGGATGGAACGGGCCGGGCCTGCTTCGAGACAGGCGTTCCGTTTCTGGATCACATGCTCGACCAGATTGCCCGCCACGGGCTGGTGGATCTGGACGTGCGCGCCGACGGTGATCTGCACATTGATGCGCATCACACCGTTGAAGACATTGGCATTACCCTGGGCATGGCAGTCGACCGGGCCGTGGGCGACAAGGCCGGCATCCGGCGCTATGGCCACAGCTACGTGCCGCTGGATGAAGCGCTGTCACGCGTAGTGATCGATTTTTCTGGCCGCCCCGGTCTGAGCTACAACGTGACCTATCCGCGCGCCCGCATCGGCGATTTCGATGTGGATCTGTTCGGCGAGTTTTTCCGTGGCTTCGTCAACCACGCCCGGGTCACATTGCACATCGACCAGCTGAAGGGCGAGAATGCCCACCATGTGGCCGAAACCATCTTCAAGGCCTTTGGGCGGGCGCTGAGAATGGCGCTGGAGCCTGATCAGCGCATGCAAGGCACGATTCCGTCCACCAAGGGTTCTCTCTAATCACGCGCCACACTGTCACCGCGTCCGCACTTATGGCCTCCGTTGCAATCATTGATTACGGTATGGGGAATCTGCACTCCATTGCCAAAGCCGTTCAGCATGCCGATCCCGCTGTCGATGTTTGGGTCACTGATGATCCTGATGCAATTCTGAGGGCCGATCGTGTCGTGTTTCCGGGTGTCGGCGGGATCCGCGACTGCATGGCGGCCCTGAACGCGCGCCGTTTGCCGCCGGTGCTGCGCGAAGCGGCGTTGACCCGGCCCGTGCTGGGTATCTGTCTGGGCATGCAGGCCCTGCTTGATGCGAGTGAGGAAAATGACGGAACCGCCGGTCTTGGCCTGATCCCGGGCCAGGTGATCCGCTTTCCGGAGGGCCTCAGCGATGCAAGCGGTCAGGCGCTCAAGATCCCGCACATGGGCTGGAATCGGGTCAATCCGGTGGCCGATCATCCGGTCTGGGACGGCATTGAACCGGGCAGCTGGTTCTATTTCGTCCACAGCTACTTCGCCCAGCCATCGGCCCGGTCCGATGTGGCGGCCACGACCGATTATCCCGCGCCCTTCGCATCGGCGCTGACGCATGGCAACCTGTTTGCCGTGCAGTTCCATCCCGAAAAAAGCCAGGCTGCCGGCTTGCGTCTGCTGTCGAACTTCCTGCGCTGGACCCCGGCGGGTTGAGTATCGGCCGGGTTCATATTCCCTAATCTCCCAACGCTACCGAGGTTAACCCCATGCTTTTGATACCTGCTATCGACCTGAAAGATGGCAAGTGTGTCCGTCTGCGGCAGGGCCGCATGGAAGACGATACGGTTTTTTCCGATGATCCGGTGGCCATGGCGGGCAAGTGGGTGGCCGAGGGTGCCCAACGTCTGCATCTGGTCGATCTGGATGGAGCTTTTGCTGGCAAGCCCCGCAATGGCGGCGTCATCAATGCCATCCGCGCCGCTTATCCCGGGGTGCAGATTCAGGTGGGCGGGGGCATTCGGGACGAGGATACTATTCAGGCCTATCTGGATGCCGGCGTTGACTATGTGATCATCGGCACCAAGGCGGTCAGCGCGCCGCATTTTGTCCGCGAGGTGGCGGCGGAGTTTCCCAATCACATCATCGTCGGGCTGGACGCAAAGGATGGCAAGGTCGCCATCGACGGCTGGTCGAAACTCTCTCACCACGATGTCATCGATCTGGCGCAGAAGTTCGAGGACGATGGCGTCGAGGCCATCATCTACACCGACATCAGCCGTGACGGCATGATGCAGGGCGTCAATGTCGAGGCCACCGCGCGGTTGGCCCGCGCCATCCGCATTCCGGTGATTGCCTCCGGCGGCATCCACACCATCGACGACATCCACGCGCTGGGTGCCGTGGTCGGCGATGGCGTCAGCGGGGCGATCACGGGACGCGCGATTTACGAGGGCACGCTCGATTTTGCCGAAGGCCGCGTGATCGCGGAGCAGTACTGAGTCATGCTGGCGAAGCGCATCATTCCGTGTCTGGATGTCGACAACGGTCGCGTCGTCAAGGGCGTGCGGTTTGTCGAGATCAAGGACGCCGGCGATCCGGTTGAAATCGCCCGCCGTTACGATCAGGAAGGTGCTGATGAGCTGACCTTCCTCGATATTACTGCCAGCGCGCATGACCGTGACACGCTGGTGCATGTGGTCGAGCAGGTGGCCGGCGAAATTTTTATTCCCCTGACGGTCGGTGGCGGTATCCGCACGCTGGAAGATATTCGCCGCATGCTCAACGCCGGAGCCGACAAGGTCAGCATCAACAGTGCCGCCGTGGCACGGCCGGAGTTCGTGCGCGAGGCGGCGGAACGTTTCGGTTCGCAGTGCATTGTCGTGGCCATCGACGCGAAGCAGGTAGCCGACGCCCCGAAACGCTGGGAAATCTTCACCCATGGCGGACGCAAGCCGACCGGGCTGGATGCCATCGAATGGGCGCGGCGCATGGTCGCGTATGGCGCCGGCGAGATTCTCCTGACCAGCATGGATCGCGATGGCACCAAATCCGGCTTCGATCTGGACCTGACCCGCGCCATCAGCGAAGCCGTGCCGGTGCCGGTCATCGCCTCCGGCGGCGTCGGGACGCTTGACCATCTGGCAGATGGCGTCACACGTGGCAAGGCCGATGCGGTGCTGGCGGCCAGCATCTTCCATTTCGCCGAATATTCGATTCGTGAAGCCAAGCAACACATGGCTGCCCGTGGCATTGAGGTGCGTCTGTGACCGACTGGCTGGATGAGGTGCGCTGGAACAGCGACGGGCTGGTGCCGGTGATTGCCCAGGAGGCAGGCACCGGTGCCGTGCTGATGGTTGCCTGGATGAACCGTGAGGCGCTGGCTCTGACTGCCGAAGAAGGATATGCCGTGTATTGGTCGCGGTCGCGTCAAAAGCTCTGGCGCAAGGGCGAGGAATCGGGCCACCGTCAGGCCGTTCTGGATCTGCGGCTTGATTGCGATGCGGATGTGCTGCTGCTCACCGTTGAGCAGGCCGGCGGCATCGCCTGCCATACCGGGCGCCATCACTGCTTTTTTCGCCGGCTGCAGGCAGGGCGCTGGGAGGTGGTCGAGCCGGTCCTGAAGGCGCCTGAAACCATTTACGGACACTGATCATGGACATACTGACCGAACTGGCCGCCGTGCTGGAGCAACGCAAATCCCAGAGTCCCGACAGTTCCTATGTGGCCAAGCTCTACGGCAAGGGACTGGACGCCATCCTCAAGAAAATCGGCGAAGAGGCAACCGAGACAGTCATGGCGGCCAAGGATGGAGTGCCGGAGAAGATTGTCTACGAGGTGGCCGACCTCTGGTTTCACAGCCTGATCCTGCTGGCGCATCAGGGGCTGGGGCCGGAGCAGGTGCTGGCCGAACTGCAGCGCCGTTTCGGTCTCTCCGGACTGGACGAAAAGGCCGCCCGGCCGACGTCGTGAGGTGCAGATGAACCTTCGATCCTACCAAGGTATCAGCCCCGTACTGGGTGAAGATGTCTTCGTCGATCCGACCGCGTTGCTGATCGGCGATGTCACCCTGGGGCGGGATGTGTCGATCTGGCCGATGACGGTAGCGCGTGGCGATGTGAATTTCATCCGCATCGGTGACGAGTCCAATATTCAGGACGGCTGCGTGCTGCACGTCACCCACCGCAGCGAGACGCACCCCGAAGGTTACCCCCTGATCGTCGGGCGCGGCGTGACTGTCGGCCATAAGGCGGTTCTGCATGGCTGCACGGTCGGTGATCTGTGCCTGATCGGCATTGGCGCCGTGATCATGGATGGCGCCGTGGTCGAGGATCGGGTCATGGTGGGCGCCGGGGCGCTGGTGCCGCCCGGCAAGCGACTGGAAAGCGGCTATCTCTACGTCGGCAGTCCGGCGCGCCCGGCCCGGACCCTGCGCGATGACGAGATCGACTACCTCAGCTATTCAAAGGACGGCTACGTTCGCCTGAAGAACCAGCATCGCGCCGGCCGCTGAGGCAAACCCTCAGGATGTGATGCCGCGGGCCGCGTTGAGCGCGGCGATGACGGGCGCCGTTTCCGGGCGCACGCCCCGCCACAGATGAAAGGCTTCTGCCGCCTGTTCAACCAGCATGCCGATGCCGTCCAGACTTAGTCGTGCGCCTGCCTGTTCCCCCCAGCGCACGAACGGAGTCGGTTCCTTGCCATACGCCAGATCGTAACAGACCCCGCCGGCGGTCAGCAGTCCGTCCGGGAGTGGCGGCAGTTCGCCGCTCAGGCTGGCAGCGGTTGCATTCAGGATGAGGTCGCTGTGTTCGTCGGCCAGCCCGTCCAGTCCACAGCCGGTCACCGGGCCGAGATCGGCAAATTCACGCGCCAGCTGGAGGGCCTTTTCCGCGGTACGGTTGGCAATGATGAGCCGATCCGGATGGTGGTTCAGGATCGGTTCGAGAATTCCCCGTGTCGCGCCGCCCGCGCCCAGAATGAGGATGCGGCGCCCGGTCAGCGTGATGCCGTGGTTTTCGGTCAGGTCACGTACCAGACCGATGCCGTCGGTGTTATCACCGTACAGGCGGCCATCCGGTTGCAGAGCCAGGGTATTGACGGCCTTGCTGCGTTGCGCCCGCGCGCTCAGGTCGTCGGCCAAACGGTACGCCAGTTCCTTGAGCGGCACCGTGCAGTTGAGCCCGCGGCCGCCGTGACGGAGGAATGCCCGAACGGCCGTTTCAAACTGCTCTGGCGTGACTTCCTGCGCGGTGTAAATCAGCGATTGCTGCGTCTGTCCGGCAAACAGCGTGTGAATGCGGGGTGACTGGCTGTGGCTGATCGGGTAGCCGAAGACGGCATAACGGTCTGGGTGCGGCATCGCGTTGTAGCTGCTCAGGGCGTGCGCAGCCATTCGGCCACGGTCCGGGCGTAGTAGGTCAGGATGGCGTCTGCACCGGCGCGTTTGAAGGCGATCAGGGCTTCCAGCACCGTTTTTTTCTCGTCCAGCCAGCCGTTTTGTGCGGCGGCCTTGAGCATCGCGTATTCGCCGCTGACCTGATAGGCGAATGTCGGCGCACCGAAAGTTGTCTTGACGCGCTGGATGATGTCCAGATAGGGCAAGCCCGGCTTGATCATGACCATGTCGGCGCCTTCCTGCAGGTCCAGCTCCACCTCGTGCAGCGCTTCGTCGGTGTTGCAGGGATCCATCTGGTAAGTGGCCTTGTCGGCCTTGCCCAGATTGGCGGCGGAGCCGACGGCGTCCCGGAACGGGCCGTAGTAGGCCGAGGCATATTTGGCAGAGTAGGCCAGAATGCGGGTGTGGCGGTGACCGGCCGTTTCGAGGGCCTCGCGGATGGCGCCGATGCGGCCGTCCATCATGTCCGAGGGCGCCACGATGTCGGCCCCGGCTTCGGCATGGGACAGCGCCTGCCGGATCAGGACTTCGACCGTTTCATCGTTCATCACGTAGCCTTCAGCATCAATCAACCCGTCTTGACCGTGGGAGGTGAACGGGTCCAGCGCGACATCGGAAATGATGCCGAGGTTGGGAGTCGCCGCCTTCAGCGCGCGAATGGTGCGCTGAACCAGCCCGTCGGGATTGCAAGCTTCGGCCGCATCGAGACTTTTGCGCTCGGCGGGCGTGACCGGGAAGAGCGCCACGGCGGGGATGCCGAGGTCGGCGGCGATGCGGCATTCTTCCAGCAGCAAATCGAGGCTCAGGCGCTCCACGCCGGGCATCGAGGCGACCGGCTCGCGGCGCTGGCTACCCTCCAGAACAAACAGCGGATAGATCAGGTCATCGACGCTGAGCGTGGTTTCCCGCATCAGCCGGCGGCTGAAATCATCACGGCGCATCCGGCGCGGCCGCTGGCGGGGAAAGGCGGAAGATGTAGGGCGGAGCATGGTGTTGACGGCAGGAGTAATCGAAACTTCTCCGTAGTGTATTCGAGCCTTGCGGGTTATGATAGGCGGACAGGTTTTTACTGGAGTTACCTTGATGAAATCATTGAAGACTGTTGCCGGACTGAGTGCCTGGATCGCTATTATCAGCTTGATTTTCGGCGGGTTGTCCGTTGCGGCAGAGGCGCTGGCGCCGCCTCAGCAGGTCATTCAGCAAACGGCGGATCAGTTGCAGGTTTCATTGCAGAAGCCGGAATACAAGAGCGATTTCAAGAAGGCTACCGGTCTGGTTGACCGCATCATCAACCCGCATGTTGATTTCGATCGGGTTTCGATTCTGGTACTGGGCAAGCATTGGCGCGAGGCCACGCCGGAGCAGAAGGAGCGCTTCAAGCAGGAGTTCCGCATGCTGCTGGTTAGAACCTACACCACCGCGTTCACCGAATATGCCGACTGGAAGATTCGCTACCTGCCGCTTGAAGAAGGCGATATGACTGACAAGAAGGCACTGGTCAGGACGGAAATCCTGCAGTCAGGCGGTCAGCCGGTCTCGGTGAATTATCGGATGGTGCAGGATGGCAGCGAGTGGAAGGTGTACGACGTACTGATCCAGGGCATCAGCCTGCTGCAAAACTACCGGACCACCTACAACGATGAGATTGAACAGGGCGGTTCCCTGGACGCACTCATCGCTGAACTGGCCGAGCGCAATTCCGGCGCCTTGAAAGAGCCGGTCGCCTCCGGGGCGGGCAAGAGTGGGTCATAACCACTCGCGCGGCTTGAGGAAGTGGGTGTAAAGATTGTCTTCGGCGCTGCCTGGTTCGGGCTTCCAGTTGTAGCGCCAGTGGGCCACCGGCGGCAGTGACATGAGGATGGACTCGGTCCGGCCGCCCGACTGGAGCCCGAACAGCGTACCCCGGTCATAGACCAGATTGAATTCGACGTAGCGACCCCGGCGATACAGCTGGAATTCACGTTCACGCTCACCATACGGCGTATCCTTGCGCTTCTGAACGATCGGCAGGTAGGCTTTTATGTAGTGGTCGCCGACGCTCTGCAAAAAGGCGAAGCAGCGATCAAAACCGCCTTCGTTCAGGTCATCGAAAAACAGCCCGCCCACGCCGCGCGTTTCGTTGCGGTGCTTGAGGAAGAAATACTCATCACACCACTGCTTGTAGCGTGCGTAGACGTCATCGCCGAAAGGCTGGCAGGCAGCGCGGGCAGTACGATGCCACTCGATGGCGTCTTCCTCGAACGGATAGTAGGGCGTCAGGTCGAAGCCGCCGCCGAACCACCAGACGGGTGGCTCATTCTCTTTTTCGGCAATGAAGAAACGAACATTGGCGTGCGAGGTCGGGACGTAGGGATTGCGCGGGTGAATCACTAGCGAGACTCCCAGAGCCTGAAACCCCCGACCGGCGAGATCGGCACGGTGGGCCGTGGCTGACGGCGGCAGGGTTTTGCCGGTCACGTGAGAGAAGTTGACGCCACCCTGCTCGATGACCTTGCCGCCGGCCAGCACCCGGGTCCTGCCGCCGCCGACGCCGTTGTGGTAAGTCCAGTTGTCTTCCTGAAAGCGGGCTTCGGGCTCTTCGCCCTCCAATTCCTTGCAGATCCGGTCCTGAAGATCGAGAAGGTAAGCTTTGACGGCTTCGATGTCGGGGGCGCTCATGATGATTCCTGTCGGTGTAGAGCCGCTGGGGCAAGGTTGCAAGGACCTGCCGGCGCGCGGAGGCGAGGCAGGGCGCTGAGAGGGGCGGAATTCTAGCATGCGGGCTAGGGTTGTTAGGGGACTACGCTCAAGGCGGACCGCCGCGGGCAAGGTCGGCTGAACGGGCGATGGGTCAGACAAAGGCAGCAGTAGGCATAGAGGTTGGCTATGAACAGGGCGGTATCCGCCGAATACGGACAGGTTCTGGACTTTCTCGAACGACGGGGTTGTCAGGGGTGGGTATCCGCCCTGACCGGCCAGATCGAGGCGGCCTTCGACCGTGATCGGCACGGGGACTGGCCCATGTGGCGTGAGGTGTTGGCGCAGCTGCCGTCATTGACGCCTGAGCGTGTGGTGCTGGATCAGCCGTGCGTGCAGGCCGTCGGGGCGTGTTCACCCGAGTTGCGTGATCTTATCGAGCACGCCCTGCGGCAGCTGCATCCCTGGCGCAAGGGGCCTTACGAGGTGGTGGGTGTGTCAATTGACACCGAATGGCGCTCGGACCTCAAGTGGGATCGGCTGGCGGGGGCCATCCAGCCGTTGACGGGGCGCACGGTGCTGGATGTGGGCTGTGGCAGCGGCTACCACGCCTGGCGCATGCTCGGCGCGGGTGCGCGGCAGGTGATCGGCATTGATCCGACGCTGCTGAGCGTCATCCAGTTTCTCGCCATCCGGCACTTCATGGGTGTCCACCCGGTCGATGTCTTGCCGGTCGGCATCGATGATGTTCCGACTAATCTTCGGTGCTTTGACAGTGTGTTCTCCATGGGTGTGCTGTACCACCGACGTTCTCCCCTGGATCATTTGCTGGAGCTGAAAGGCTGCCTGCGGTCGGGCGGGGAGCTGGTTCTGGAGACGTTGGTGATCGAAGGCGCTGCCGGCGAAGTGCTGGTGCCCGAGGACCGGTATGCGCAGATGCGCAATGTCTGGTTCATCCCTTCCCCGCTGACGCTGGAGGGTTGGCTCAAGCGTTGCGGTTATCGGCAGATCCGGTTGGTGGATGTCACCCGTACGACCGCCGAGGAACAGCGCTCGACCGACTGGATGCGGTTCCAGTCGCTGCCCGATTTTCTGGATCCCCGACACCCCGAACTGACCGTGGAAGGTCTGCCGGCGCCGCGGCGGGCGATCTTCGTGGCGGAAAGCCCCTGAGGCATGGCCTCCGCTTCAGCTAAAATGACGATCTCCGTTTCCGAGTTCAGAACATCCCCATGAGTGCATCCCGCGTTGGTTTCGTCAGTCTAGGTTGTCCGAAGGCACTGGTGGACAGTGAACGCATCATGACCCAGTTGCGCGCCGAGGGGTACGAGCTGGTGCCGTCCTACCGCGATGCCGATCTGGTCGTGGTCAATACCTGTGGCTTCATCGATGCCGCGGTCGAAGAGTCGCTGGATGCGATCGGCGAGGCGCTGCGCGAGAACGGCAAGGTGGTGGTGACGGGCTGTCTGGGGGCCCGCGAGGACGAGATTCGTAGCCGGCATCCGGCTGTCCTGAAGATCACCGGCGCGCATGCCTACGAAGAAGTGGTGGCCGCCGTCCATGAACACTTGCCGCCCGCGCACGATCCGTTCATCGACCTGGTGCCGCCGGAAGGCATCAAGCTGACGCCCCGGCACTATGCCTACCTGAAGATTTCGGAAGGCTGCAATCATCGTTGCTCGTTCTGCATCATCCCCTCGCTGCGGGGCGATCTGGTCAGCCGCCCGATCGGCGACGTCATGGCCGAAGCCGAGCGGCTGGTGGCGGCGGGCGTGAAGGAGCTGCTGGTGGTATCCCAGGATACCAGTGCCTATGGCGTCGACAGCAAGTATCGGACCGATTTCTGGAATGGCCGTCCGCTGAGGACCCGCTTTCAGGATTTGGCCGAGGCGCTTGGCAGTCTGGGCGTCTGGGTGCGCATGCATTATGTCTACCCTTACCCGCACGTTGACGACATCATTCCGCTGATGGCTGAAGGCCGGTTACTGCCGTATCTGGATATTCCGTTCCAGCATGCCAGCGAGCGTATTTTGAAACTGATGAAACGTCCGGCGGCGACGGAAAACGTCCTGGCGCGCATTCGACGCTGGCGCGAGCTTTGCCCGGATCTTACGTTGCGCAGCACGTTCATCGTCGGTTTTCCGGGCGAGACCGAAGAAGATTTCGAGACCCTGTTGGACTTTCTGGATGTGGCGCAACTCGATCGGGTCGGCTGCTTTGCCTATTCCCCGGTCAAGGGGGCCAGCGCCAACGCGTTACCGGGACAGGTGCCGGATGAGGTGAAAGAGGAGCGGCTGGCGCGCTTCATGGCGTTCCAGTCACAGATCAGCGCCGACCGGCTCGAGGCCCGGGTTGGCAGACGGATGCAGGTGTTGGTGGACGAAGTGGTCGAGGAAGGCGCGGTTGCTCGCAGTCAGGCGGATGCGCCGGAGATTGACGGCCAGGTGTTCATCGACGGGGCCGTGCACCTGAAGGTCGGGGAGTGGGTCGAGGTCGAAATCGAAGAGGTGGACGATCACGACATGTGGGCCCATCTGGTCGATTGACGGCCCGCCAAAGGCGGCGCCGAAGCGGCCTTTGGCGTCCTGTGTCAGCCCGCATCAATGATGATGGTGCCCGCCGGGTCCGTGCACATGGCCGTGTTCGAGCTCTTCGCGGCTGGCGTCCCGGACCTCCGTGATTTCGACTGCGAAATTCAGGGTCAGGCCGGCCATCGGATGGTTGCCGTCCAGGATGACTTCATCGCCATCGACATCGAGCACCGTCACCAGCTGCATGCCCTCCGGCGACTGCGCCTGAAACTGCATGCCCGGCAGGATTTCATCAACGCCCTGGAAGGCGCTTTTCGGCACCGACTGCACCATATCGTTGTCCCGCTCGCCGTAGCCGTCGATCGGCGCGACCGTAACCGAGAGCTTCTCGCCCGCTGAGCGCCCGGTGAGGGCGCTTTCGAGGCCGGGGATGATGTTGCCGTGGCCGTGCAGGTAGGCGAGGGGCTCCTGACCTTCGGAGCTGTCGAGAACCTTGCCCTCGTCATCGGTCAGGGTGTAGTGAATCAGGACGACCTTATCGTTTGCAATCTGCATGAAAATACCAATGCTCGTGAATATGAGCTTGCATCATAGCCGGTTTGCCATGGCTCGGCACTTTTGCCAGTGCCCGATCGCGTAAGTTACTATTTGCACCGTTTTTCCACTCCACCCGAAGTAATTCCTCTGTCCATCCTCACTTTCATCAAGACCCTGTTCAGCTCCACCCCGTCGGAGGTGGCCCCCAGTCATGATTCGGGCGAGGGCCTCCCCAGAGTCTACGGTCGGTCGGAACACACCATTTCGCGTTCGCAGGTCAGCGAAAATGCGCTGAAAGTGCTGTATCGCCTCAAGAAGGCGGGTTTCGAGGCCTATCTGGTCGGGGGGTGCGTACGCGACCTGCTGCTGGGACGTGAGCCCAAGGATTTCGATGTCGTCACGGATGCTCATCCCGAGCAGATACGCGGCGTATTCCGCAATTGCCGGCTCATCGGGCGGCGCTTTCGCCTCGCGCATGTGCATTTCGGGCAGGAGATCATCGAGGTCGCGACCTTCCGCGCCCTGCAGGATGAGGGTGCCCACAGTGAGCGCGTGATGGAGAACGGTCGCATCCTGCGGGACAACGTCTACGGTACCATCGAGGAGGACGCCTTCCGCCGTGACTTCTCGGTCAATGCGCTGTACTACAACATCAGTGATTTCTCGGTCGTCGATTTTGTCGGCGGCATGCAGGATCATCAGGCCGGCCAGATGCGCCTGATCGGTGATCCGGAAAAACGCTATCGGGAAGATCCGGTCCGCATGTTGCGCGCCGTCCGGTTTGCCGTGAAGTTGGGTTTTGCCATTCATCCCGCCTCTGCCGAACCGATCCCGCGGCTGGCCGGATTGCTGCAGGAGATTCCGGCGGCCCGGCTGTTCGATGAGGTCATGAAACTGATGCTCTCCGGCTATGCGGTCCAGACCTTCGAACAACTGCGTCACTATCGGCTGTTTGCCGCCCTGTTCCCGGAAACGGACCGCAGCCTGTCACGCGAGCCGGATGGCTTTCCGCTGACGTTTCTGGCCAAATCGCTGGAGCAGACGGATCTTCGTATTGCGCAGGACAAGCCGGTTGCGCCGTATTTCCTGTTTGCCGCCCTGTTGTGGGAGCCGGTCCGGGCACGGGCCCGGAAATTGATCGGCGGCGGTCAGAATGCGATTCTCGCCTACCAGGACGCGGGCAACGAAGTCTTGCAACGTCAGATTCGTTTGATCGCCCTGCCAAAGAGTATCGGCTTGCCGGTGCGCGACGTCTGGGCCTTGCAACCGCGCTTTGAACAGACCGAGGGCGGGCGTCCGTTCCGTCTGCTGACTCATCCGAAGTTCCGGGCAGCCTATGATTTCCTGCTCCTGCGGGCCGAAACCGGCGAGGCCGATCCCGCGCTGGCTGACTGGTGGACACGCTTCCAGTCGGCATCCGAGGCAGAGCAGCGGGCCATGGTTCGCAGTGGCAATCGCGCTTCCACCCGCAATCGCTCCCGCCGGCGGCGTCCGCGCAGGAAGTCGCCGGCCAATGACTCTGCCTCCTGAGGCTGAGCCGATCCGGGCCTATGTTGGGCTCGGCGGCAATCTGGATCGGCCTGTTGAACGTGTGCGACTGGCTCGAAAGGCCATCGCGGCGTTACCAGGCGTGGCTGAGGCAGGTTTTTCCAGCCTTTATCGCAGCGCCCCGATGGGGCCGGCCGATCAGCCGGATTACGTCAACGCGGTGATGGCCATCGACACCGTCCTGGCGCCGCTGGTGTTGCTTGACCAGTTGCAGGCCATTGAAACGGCTCAGGGCCGCGTCCGTGTTGGCGAACGCTGGGGGCCGCGCACGCTGGATCTCGACCTCCTGCTCTACGGCGATGAGCAGATTCAACACCCGCGCCTGACGGTTCCCCATGCCGGATTGACCGAACGCGAATTTGTCCTCTATCCGTTGCTGGAACTCGCACCTGAGTTGGCGATTCCGGGGCATGGCGCGCTGGTGGCGCTGGTACAGGCTTGCCCGCGCCGGGGCATGGAGGTCATTCGCGATGCATGAGGAGCGCAAGCCGGTCACCGTCCCGGAATTGCAGGCCATGAAGCGGCGCGGCGAGCGAATCGCGACGCTGACCGCCTACGATGCCTCGTTTGCGGCCGCCATGGACGTGGCCGGTGTCGATCTGGTGCTGGTCGGAGATTCGCTCGGGATGGTCATTCAAGGACATGCCACCACCCTGCCGACGGATCTTGATCAGATGATCTACCACGCGGCCAGTGTCCGGCGGGGTCTATCCCGGGCCTTGCTGGCGGTCGACTTGCCCTTCATGACCTATGCCACGGTCGAGCAGGCTCTGGACAGTGCCGCTCGGCTGGTACGCGAGGCGGGGGCGCAGGTCGTCAAGCTGGAAGGTGGACGTCATCGGCTGGATGTGGTCCGGGCGTTGGTGGCACAGGATATTCCCGTATGTGCGCATCTGGGCCTGTTGCCGCAGTCGGTGCATCGTCTGGGGGGGTATCGGGTGCAGGGGCGTGAAGAGGCCGATGCCCGCATCCTGCTCGAGGATGCCCTGCAATTGGAAGAAGCCGGCGCTTCGCTGCTGGTATTGGAATGTGTTCCGGCGATGCTGGCGGGTGAAGTCACGGCGGCTTTGTCGATTCCGACGGTCGGGATCGGGGCCGGGGCGGCGTGTGACGGACAGATTCTGGTGAGTTACGACCTTCTGGGGCTGACGCCGCGCTGTCCCAGGTTTTGCCATAACTTTCTGGCGCCGGCCGGCGGCATCCGCGAGGCCTTCACCGATTATGTCCAGGCGGTCAAGGCGGGTACCTTTCCGGGCTCTGAGCATGCGTTCTGAAGTCGGGGCGGCGTTGAGTCCATGAAGAACCTGACAACCATCGCCGCTGTTCGCGCCCAGGTTGCCGAGTGGCGGCAGGATGGTGCGGTGATCGGTTTCGTGCCCACTATGGGCAATCTGCATGCCGGGCATCTGCGTCTGGTTGAGGAAGCCCGACGGGCGGGCTGCGACCGCGTTGTGGTCAGCATTTTTGTGAATCCGTCCCAGTTCGGTCCGGGTGAGGATTTTTCGGCCTACCCCCGAACCCCGGATGCGGATGCCGACCACTTGCGTGGGGCGGGAGCCGATCTTCTCTATCTGCCGGGCGAGTCTGAGATTTACCCCCGCCAGTTGGAGCAGATGACCCAGCTGGAGGTGCCGGGCCTGTCCGACGATCTGTGCGGAGCATTTCGGCCGGGGCATTTTCGCGGTGTTGCAACTGTGGTTCTGAAACTGCTTAACCAGGTCCAGCCAGATCTGGCGGCGTTTGGCGAGAAGGATTTCCAGCAGTTGACGCTCATCCGGCGGATGGTGGCCGACCTGGATGTGCCTGTCCGCATCTTGGGGGTGCCCACCGTGCGCGAACCCAGCGGATTGGCGATGAGTTCGCGCAACAGCTATCTTTCCGGGGAAGAACGCGCTCAGGCAGCGGGCATTTATGCGGAGTTGTGCCGCGCGGGCGAACGCTTGAGGGCGGGCGGGATGGCGCTGGCCGAGATCGAGACGGACGGCGCCCGTTGCCTGCGCGAGTCCGGATTTGTTGTGGATTATTTCGCGGTACGGCGTCCGGAGGATTTGTCTGTGCCGTTGCCGGAGGATCGGGCGTGGATCGTGCTGGTCGCTGCCCGGTTAGGTGGGACGCGGCTGATCGACAACCTCAGTGTTTCGTCCGCTCTGGAGGCGTGAGCGGCGGCAGCGGATAGCCGAGGGCGGTCGAGAGAATGTCGTTGCGCACGAACTGGGGCGCTTCGTTACGAACAAAATCGGCGAATTCCGTGGCAATCGCCGACAGGCGCTTGCCGGCGCGGTGAACCATGAACCATTGCCGGATGATGGGAAATGACTCGACATCCAGTACCACCAGTCGCCCGCTCTCCAGTTCCCGTTCCAGCGTGTGGATGGAGACAATCCCAAGTCCGAGCCCTTCCTCAACGCCCTGCTTGATGGCGCCATTGGTGTTCATCTCCATGCTGACAGTGAGATGAACGCCCCGCTCGGCCAGAAATCGCTCTACGGAGTTGCGGGTGCCGGAGCCGATTTCCCGCATGATGAAGGTTTCATTGGCCAATTCCTTCAGTCGAATGTTGCGCTGGCCGCACAGCGGGTGGCCGGCCGGCGCCACGATCACCACCGGGTTGATCAGGAAGGACTCGGCAACGAGATCCTGATTGTCGGGCGGTTGTCCCATCAGCAATAGATCGGCTTCGTTGTCTTCGAGGTTCTGCAGCAGGCCCTTGCGATTGGTGACCTTGAAGCTGACGCGCACCTTGGGGTGACGTCGACAGAATTCGCCCAGCATGCGGATCGCAAAATAATGCACGGTATTGGCGACCGAAACGTTGAGGCGTCCGCTTTCCGTGCCCTTGAGTTCTTCGATCAGTTGCTCGGCTTCATCCAGTTGGTGAGCAATGTTGCGGCTTAATTGGTAAAGCTCTTCGCCGGCTCGGGTCAGGTAGATCTTCTTGCCGAGCCGCTCGAACAGCGGCAGGCCGATTGCGTCTTCGAACTGTTTGATCTGCATCGACACGGCTGGCTGGGTGAGAAACAGTTCTTCGGCGGCCCGCGTAAAGCTGAGTCGGCGAGCGACTCGCTCGAAGACTTTTAGCTGTCTGAGCGTAATGTTCATGGCGTTAGCCTCTTGTGCGCGTCATCAGTTATTACTTATCTGAACGGTAAATAAAACTGACTTCAACTTATACGAGACTGACCGTAAAGTGTCCAGCCTTTTTGCGCCCCATGCGTGGGGTGTCCATCAAGCGCCATCTAGAGCGCCGGTCCTTACGTAGAATCAGGCCGAATAGAGGCCGGCTCGTGACAAAACCGCTTGCTCTGTTGGATAATTCATCGTTCCGTATTTATCAATAATCTTTTTAGGAGAACATCTATGCCCTCGCGCCGAGAACTTGCGAACGCCATCCGCGCATTGAGCATGGACGCCGTACAGAAAGCGAATTCCGGACACCCGGGTGCGCCTATGGGAATGGCCGACATTGCCGAGGTTTTGTGGAATGACTACATGCGCCACAACCCCGTCAACCCGCTTTGGCCTGACCGTGATCGGTTCGTCCTGTCCAACGGGCATGGTTCGATGTTGATCTATTCTCTGCTGCACCTGACCGGATATGAACTGCCGATCGAAGAACTGAAGCGGTTCCGTCAGCTGCATTCCAAGACCCCGGGGCATCCGGAGTATGGCTATGCGCCGGGTGTTGAAACCACGACCGGTCCGCTGGGTCAGGGCATCACCAATGCTGTCGGCATGGCGCTGGCTGAGCGCACGCTGGCCGGACAGTTCAACCGTCCGGGGCACAAGATTGTTGACCATAATACCTACGTTTTCCTGGGCGACGGCTGCCTGATGGAAGGTATTTCGCATGAAGCCTGCTCGCTCGCCGGATCCATGAAGCTCGGCAAGCTGATCGCCTTCTACGACGACAACAATATTTCCATTGATGGCGAGGTCCGTGGGCATGGCGATACCCCGGGCTGGTTCCTCGACAATACTCCGAAGCGGTTCGAGGCTTATGGCTGGCATGTCATTGCCAAGGTCGATGGGCATGATCCGGAAGCGATCAAGAAAGCCATCGAAGAAGCACGCGCTGTTACCGACAAGCCGTCCATCATCTGCTGCCAGACCATTATCGGTTTTGGCTCGCCGAACAAGCAGGGCAAGGAAGAATGCCATGGCGCTGCTCTGGGTAACGATGAAATTGCGCTGACCCGCGAAAACCTGGGCTGGAAGCATGCACCGTTTGAAATTCCGGCCGATGTTTATGAAGGTTGGGATGCGAAGGAAATCGGCGCCAAGGTTGAAAGCGACTGGAATGACCGCTTCGAAAATTATCGCCGTGAGTTCCCGGAGCTGGCGGCGGAGTTCGAACGCCGCATGTCTGGCGAGCTGCCGCGTGACTGGGCGGAAAAGTCTGCTGCGTTCATCGCCAAGGTAAACGAAAAAGGTGAAACCATCGCTAGCCGCAAGGCCTCTCAGAACACGTTGAATGGCTTTGGTCCGCTCCTGCCGGAACTTCTTGGCGGCTCTGCCGACCTGGCCGGTTCCAACCTCACCCTGTGGTCTGGCTGCAAGGATGTGAATGCTCCGGGACACGATGGCAACTACGTCTACTACGGTGTGCGTGAGTTCGGCATGTCGGCCATCATGAACGGTGTTGCCGTCCACGGCG
>CAYFNI010000047.1:0-18156 GCA_964344495.1 uncultured Methylococcus sp. | reverse complement strand
GGTGACCTCTTCCTTACCAAGGAAGTGCTCTACCGACTGAGCTATATGGGCAAAATCATGGAGCGGGTGATGGGAATCGAACCCACGCCATCAGCTTGGAAGGCTGAGGTTCTACCATTGAACTACACCCGCCAACAAAATCTGGCCCTATGGTGGAGGGGGAAGGATTCGAACCTTCGAAGGCTGAGCCGTCAGATTTACAGTCTGATCCCTTTGACCGCTCGGGAACCCCTCCTCTAGGGACAGCAGATAATTATGATGACACTATTCGGTGACGTCAACCTTTTTTTTGCTTTTACGAGCAGCCCCATTGAGGCGATTCATGACGGCTGACATATCCCCTTTGATCATTGCCTCAGATTCAGCCAGAGCGTCGGCTATTGCCGATTGAATTACCTTCAGATCGCTTACTGAAGGCTCGTGCAGCACATAGTTGGCCACCTCAAGGCGATCCCCCGGGTGTCCTATGCCCAACCTGAGCCGATAAAAATCAGGGCTGGCCAGCTGCGCCACCATGTCCCTCAATCCGTTATGACCGCCGTGCCCGCCCCCTTTCTTGAGCCGCACGGCTCCCACGGGCAAATCAAGCTCATCATGCGCGACCAGAATCTCGTCGGGCCGGATTTTATAGAACGATGCAATCGCTGCGACCGCGAGGCCACTTCGATTCATGTATGTAACTGGCCGCAGCAAATAGACCGGACCTTGAGGGGTGTCATAGCGGGCCACATCGCCGTGGAACTTCGGGTCGGCTCGCAACACGGCGCCCAATCTGCGCGTTAATGCCTCCAAAAACCAAAACCCGGCGTTATGCCGGGTTTTTTCATAGCGCGGAGTAGGGTTACCCAATCCAACAATCAATCTGATCGCTTGAGCCAAACTCCACTCCGCAGGTTCTGTCGTTGGTTATTCCGCAGCCCCAGTGTCTTCCGCAGCGGTTCTCGCATGCTCAATCGCCGCGACCACCTGATCGTGTTCCGGTCCGTGCAGCAATTCGACAATTTCCACGCCTCCCGGCAGCTTCAGATCCGACAAATGCACCGATTGGCCGACATCCATCTTGGCCATATCGACTTCGATGTACTCCGGCAGACGACTCGGCAGACAGGTCACCTCAACATCCACCAGGCTATGCGTAATCACGCCACCCTTCTTGGCTCCGACGGAGGTTTCCTGATTGATGAAATGAATCGGCACATGTACCCGGATTTTCTGTGACTCGCTCACCCGCTGAAAATCCATATGCATGATCACAGGACGGCTCGGATGGCGCTGCAGATCCTTGAGGATGGCCGTTTCTTCCTTGCCATCAAAACGCAGGGTCAGAATGTGAGAGTAGGTTGCATCATTTTCCAGCGCCTTCAGGACCTTGTTGTGATCCAGCGACAGACCGACCGGTTCGGCGGATCCACCATACAGAATCGCCGGTACTCGGCCTGCCACGCGCATGCGACGCGCAAAACCACGGCCGAGATCCTTACGGGACTCTGCCTCGAATACAAAACTGCTTGCCATCTTTTTTCTCCAAATACTCTGAGCAGTTAATAAAAATGCCGATTTAATCGACGTACATCGAACTCACCGACTCGCCATAGGCGATGCGGCGAATCGTTTCAGCCAACATCTCAGCCACGCTGAGCTGGCGAATCTTCGTGCAATGACGGGACTCGAGACGCAAAGGGATGGTATCGGTTACCACCAACTCGTCGAGCACTGAAGCGTTGATATTCTCCAACGCCTTGCCCGATAGCACGGGATGGGTGCAATAGGCGACGACCTTGAGGGCGCCATTGTCTTTCAGTGCCTCGGCCGCCTTGCAGAGGGTACCGGCCGTATCCACCAGATCATCCACCATGATGCAAGTCCGCCCTGCAACATCGCCGATAATATTCATCACCTTGGCTTCATTCGCCTTCGGTCGTCGCTTGTCGATGATTGCCAGATCCGCCTCATCCAGGCGCTTGGCCAGCGCCCTTGCCCGCACCACACCACCGACATCGGGCGAAACCACCATCAGATTCTGATATTGCTGGCGCCAGACATCCCCCAGCAAAATCGGGGAGGCATAGACATTGTCGACCGGCACATCGAAGAAGCCCTGAATCTGGTCTGCATGCAAATCGACCGTCAGCACCCGGTCTGCGCCAGCCGCACAAATCATGCGGGCCGCAAGTTTGGCCGCGATCGGTACTCGAGCCGAGCGTATACGGCGATCCTGGCGCGAGTATCCGTAGTAGGGAATGACGGCGGTGATGACAGCCGCAGAAGACCGACGAAAGGCGTCGATCATCACCAGCAACTCCATCAGGTTTTCATTGACCGGGGAACAGGTCGGCTGAACAATGAAAACTTCGCGATTACGAACGTTTTCCTCAATCTCAAAGGAAATCTCGCCATCCGAAAAACGTCCCAGCGTTGCCTGACCCAGCCGCATATTCAAGGCACGCACAATACCCTTCGCCAAAGGCAGATTGGCATTTCCCGAGAACACCATGAACGTGGCGTCGGACACTCACTCAGCTCCTAAGAGAGAAACAGCCGAAATGGCTGGGGCGCCAGGATTCGAACCTGGGCATGCCGGGATCAAAACCCGGTGCCTTACCGCTTGGCTACGCCCCAATTAAAGCAGCATCATCGTCGCGACCGAGCAACGCATGCACCGGGGAGTGGTTCAACCCCCTGGCTGCAATGGCGCTCCAGCGTTGGCCCAGCGCCTCGGCGGCCTTTCGCGCCTCGGCCTCATGCTTGAACTCAGCGAACACACACGCGCCGGTGCCGGTCAGCTGCGCTTCGCCGACTGCATCGATGGCACGCATGGCGGCAACGACTTCGGGGTAGAGATCCGCCACCACCGGCAGGCAATGGTTATCCCTACAACCCTCAAAAAAGTCGCGTATTGTGATGGGCGGGTTATTTCTTGTCAAATTGGGTGCCGTAAAGATTTGCCCCGTCGCCACATGACACTCAGGTACAACAACGACATACCAGGCATCGGGCAGATCCAACGGCGTCAGATGCTCACCGACCCCCTCGGCCCAAGCGGCCACGCCCTCGATAAAGACCGGCACATCCGCACCGAGCGCCAGTCCGATGGACTTGAGCTCGGACACACCAAGCCGGGCGCCCCACAACCGGTTCAAACCCAGCAGGGTCGTGGCGGCATCCGAGCTCCCACCACCGAGCCCCCCGCCCATGGGCAGGTTTTTCTCGATCTCGATGATCACGCCGCACTCCGTCAATCCGGTCGCTGCCTGTAGAGCCCGTGCGGCACGCACAGTCAGGTCAGTCTCTTCCGGCACACCCGGCAGGGGGTTCGCCAATCGCACGCGGCCATCCATGGTCGGCCGCAGCGTGATCCAGTCGCAGTAATCGATGAATCGGAATACCGTCTGCAGCAGGTGATACCCATCTTCGCGCCGCCCTACGATCCGCAGCATCAGGTTGAGCTTGGCCGGAGCCGGCAGGCGCAACGATTCCATCTCCGTCATGTTAATCCTTGATCATCCAGTTATCGGCAAGAATCTTCAGCTTCACGCCCGCCCCCTGCACGTTCAGCGTCCGGGGCAGCATCCAGCCATTCACATTGGCCATTTTATCCGGCTGTACGGTCCAGCCAGACTGAAGGAATCCCTCCGCATCAGCGGCAACGGTCGAAGAACCCAAGGGCGATGAAGAGCGGTCGGGATCGGGCACCCCCATGATCCAGTAACGCAAGCTACCCAACGGTACGGCAAATCCCAGCTTTTTTCGCAGTGCCGCATCCGGATCCTTGGACAGCTCGCTGACACCGTTGCCTTCGTTGATATAGATCAGGTCTTTCTGCACGATCACTGAGACCAACCCCTGATTCAGAGGGCCGGAAATGCGCAGACGATCCTGTTGCGGATCGTGCTCCCAGACCAGATTGGCCTGCCAGGCCTGATCCTTGGCCTTGACGCCGATGCGGCCATCCATGCTCCAGGTGCGGATCGCCGTGACGGTATCCGGCAGAATCACCGGCTCGGACACCGTATTAACCGTTGCGCAACCCGCCAGGATCAGCGCCATCGGACCGAGCAGCCATCCGCACCTCATCGGGCGGCCCCCCTGAACCCGTCCGGATATTTTTCCTTCACCCGCAGGAGATCATCCTGATCGGCGTCCTTTTTCAGCCCTTCGGCCCAGATTCTGCGGGCCTCATCATGCCGACCCAGCACCCAGAGCACTTCGCCCAGGTGGGCCGAAATTTCCGGATCCGCAAACAGCCCATAGGCCTTCTTCAGATAGGCCAGGGCCTGACTGGGCTGGCCCTTCAGGTACAGCACCCACCCATAGCTGTCCATCACCGCCGGGTCACCGGGGCGCTTGTCGAGCGCGGCCTTGATGTATTTTTCCGCCTCGTCCAGCTTATCCGGCCGGTGTTCCGCCAGCGAAAAACCGAGCGCATTGAGCACCGCGGGATCGTCCGGCTTGTGTTCCAGTACCGCACGCAGATCGGCCTCCATCACGTCCAGCCTGCCCATCCGCTCGGCCAGCAAGGCCCGTGCGTACAACAGGTCGGCCTCCCCCGGACGATCCTTGAGGCCGCTCTCCAGCACCTCGAAGGCATCCGCCAGCTTTTTGTCCTTGGCCAGCATCTCCGCCTCGATCAGATACAGACGCACCCGTTCATTGGGGAAACTCTGCCGCGCCTTGGCTAATCGCTCACGCGCTTCCTCATCCCGCTGCAGGCTGATCAACGCCGAAATGCTGTTGTAACGTGCATCGAACTCGAGCGGCCCCGGTCCAACCCGATCGAATTGGCGCAACGCCTGCTCGGCATGCCCCTCGCGGGCCTCAATCAGTCCCAGCGAGAAGTCGGCCTGCGACTGCCAGCGGGTATCACCGGACAAGGCCTGAAATTCAAGCCGCGCCTTGTCGTACTGCCCCATTTCCATCCAGACAGAGGCCAGCGCAAACCGCGCATCGTGATTACCAAGATCCTTGTCGACGATCTTTTTCAGCTGGCGCTCGGCCGCCTTCAGATCACCCGACTTGGCCAGAAACTGGGCAAACAGCAAGCCGACCCGGGCATTGCCGGGATCACTCTTCAAGGCTTTTTCCAGCGCACTGCGGGCCGCCTTGACATCACCGGCCTGCATCAACAACTGCGCCCGCAGCATCAACCCGCGCCCCCATTCCGGGCGCAAGGCCAGCGCCTGATCTGTCTCGCTGCGCGCCGTCATCAGCGCATTTTTGTTGCTGGCCAGCAAGGCATAGGCAAAATGCAACTCAGCGACTTTCGGATAGGCCTCGCTCAACGCCTGCATGACCTGCATGGCCTGTTCCTGAGGCATCTCGGCATCCAGCCACTTCACCATCTCAATCAGCGTGGTCTCCAGTTCGGGATCCTTCAGCTCAAGCAGCCGGCCGAACTCCTCGACGGCCGCATCCGTATCACCGGACTTGATATCGAGTACCAGCTTGAGACGGTGTGCCGCAAGACTGCCGGGATCCCGCTCCGCCCAGACAGTGGCCGCCTCCCGCGCCTTGTCGACATCCTTGACGTACAGCGCGATTTGCGTGGCGCGCTCAGCGATACGTGCGTCCGGCACCAGCCGGATCAGCTGCAGATAGTGCGCCAGCGCCACATCGAATTGTCCTCGCTGGCCGGCGATTTCCCCCACCAGCATCAGATAAAGGGGTTCGGCCTCACCCTCGGGCGGTGCCGGAGGTGGCTGGCTGGCCCGATGCCCGTCCGTCGTGCCCACATCGGGAGAAGAATTGACACCGTTGCAGCCGGACGCCCACAACGCAACCGACAACAGACAGAAAACCAGACTTTTAACCACTCGTGGCAACGCCTCGCAGTACAACCAAAAAGGAATTCGGGAACGGATCCAGCGCCGGATCGTGGCATCCCGCCTGATGCCTGGCACCGAATCACCTTGGCCCGGAACGGGATTTGTCCTTAGAATTATAGTCCGAATCACGTCCCCCATGAGCCGGATGGCCATCATCACCCTTGGATTAAACCACAACACCGCGCCGATCTCTGTCCGGGAACGTCTCGTTTTCCCGGCCGAGGGTATCGTCGATGCGTTGCGCGGGCTCAACCGGCTGCCGGGCGTCGCCGAAGCCGCCATTCTCTCGACCTGCAACCGGACCGAGTTCTACTGCGGCCTGGAAGATACACCGCCCCCGCGCCTGGTGGACTGGATTGCAGCACGGCAACAGCTTGATCCGGCCGAATTCAGCCCCTACCTCTATACGCACACCGATTCCGCCACCATCCGGCACATGTTCCGGGTTGCCTCGGGCCTGGATTCGATGGTCCTCGGCGAACCGCAAATCCTCGGCCAGATGAAGACCGCCTACCAGGCTGCAACCGAAGCCGGCACCCTCGGCAAGACGCTCAGCAAGCTCTTCCAGCACACCTTTGCGGCCGCCAAAAAGGTACGGACCGATACGGCCATCGGCAGCAGCCCGGTCTCAGTCGCCTTTGCCGCCGTGCGACTCGCCAAGCGGATTTTCGAAGACCTCAGCCAGCAGACCGCCATCCTGATCGGCGCCGGCGAAACCATCGAACTGACCGCCCGCCACCTGGCCGAAAACCGGCTGGGCGAACTCATCATCGCCAATCGCACCTATGACCGCGCCCACGCGCTGGCCCAACAGTTCAACGGCTTCGCCATCTCCTTGTCGGAACTGCCCAAACACCTTGCCCGCGCCGACATCATCGTTTCCTCCACCGCCAGCCAGCTGCCGATCCTCGGCAAGGGCAGCGTCGAGAGTGCACTCAAAGCCCGCCGCCACAAACCGATGTTCATGGTCGATCTGGCCGTTCCGCGCGATATCGAGCCGGAAGTCGAAAGCCTTCGCGATGTGTACCTGTACACCGTGGATGACCTCCGCAACACGGTCGAAGAAAACCTCCGTTCGCGGCAGGAAGCCGCCAAGCAGGCCGAAGAGATCATCGACATCGAAGTCGTCCACTTTCTTGACTGGCTCCGCGCTCAGGGCGCCACCCGCACCATTCGCGACTTCCGTGACCAGGCCGAGCGGCTGCGCGACGAGTCGCTGGAAAAAGCCCGCCAGAGTCTCCGGGCCGGCCGCAGCGCCGACGAGGCACTCGAGCTGCTGGCCAACCTGCTCACCAACAAGCTGACCCATACACCCAGCACCCAACTCAAGCACGCCGGGGTCCATGAGCGGCACGACCTGATAGCCGCCGCCCGCGAGCTTTTTCAACTCAAGGACAACCACTGATTCGTGAAAGCCTCCATACGCCAAAAGCTCGATCACCTCTCGCAGCGATTCGAGGAAATTACCGCCCTGCTGGCAGAACCCGACACCCAGAACGATCAGGACCGCTTTCGCTCACTCAGCCGGGAATATGCCCAGCTCAATCCCGTCGTCACGGTCTTCCGCGACTATCTGGACACCCTTGAAGCCCTCGACTACGCGCGCAGCCTGGCCGAAGATCCAGACCCCGATGTACGGGCCCTGGCCAAGGATGAACTGGCCGAAGCCGCCACCCGGCAGGAGCAGCTGGAACAGGACCTGCAGGTCCTGCTGCTGCCACGCGACCCCAACGACGAACGCAACATCTTCCTCGAAGTCCGCGCCGGCACCGGCGGCGCCGAGGCGGCCCTGTTCGCCGGTGATTTGTATCGCATGTATGTCCGCTATGCCGAACAAAAAGGCTGGAAAACGGATGTCATGAGTGAAAGCGAGGGCGATCTGGGCGGCTACAAGGAAATCATCGTGCGCATCAGCGGACAGGACGTCTACTCGCAACTCAAATTCGAAGCCGGCACCCACCGCGTGCAACGGGTACCGGCCACCGAAGCGCAAGGCCGCATCCACACCTCGGCCTGCACCGTCGCCGTACTGCCGGAGGTGGAAGAGGTGGAATTCGACATCAACCCCGCCGACCTGCGCATCGACACCTACCGCGCCTCTGGGGCCGGCGGCCAGCACGTCAACAAGACCGAATCGGCCATTCGCATCACGCACATTCCCACCGGCGTCGTGGTCGAATGCCAGGATGAGCGTTCCCAGCACAAGAACCGCGCCCGCGCCATGTCCCTGCTGCAATCGCGCATTCTCTCCGCCGAACAGGACAAGCAATCCGCCGAAATCGCCGCCTCGCGCAAGTTGCAGGTCGGCAGCGGTGACCGTTCGGAGCGCATCCGCACCTACAATTTTCCGCAGGGCCGGCTGACCGACCACCGCATCAACCTGACGCTCTACAAGCTGGAAGCGATCATGGAAGGGGACCTCGATCCGGTCATCGAACCCCTGATCAGCGAACATCAGGCGGAACTCCTGGCTCAACTGGCCGAGGATTGAGGCCATGAATACCCGCGCCGCGGTGCTGGCCTGGGCCCGCCAGCAGCTCGCCGCGAGCTCCGACAGCGCGGCGCTCGATGCCGAAGTGCTGCTGATGCACGTAGTGGGCTGTGATCGCAGCCATCTGCGCGCCTGGCCGGAAAAACCCCTGACCCAGGCCGAGTCGGATCAATTCCGACACCTGATCGAACGCCGCCAGACCGGCTGGCCGGTTGCCTATCTCACCGGCGAACGGGAATTCTGGTCGCGATCATTCGAGGTTGCGCCGGGCGTACTGATTCCCCGGCCGGAGACGGAGCTGCTGGTCGAACTGGCACTGGAGCGGATACCCGCCAATACCGCCGTCGACCTGCTTGATCTCGGCACCGGCAGCGGCATTCTGGCCATCACCCTGGCAGCGGAACGCCCCAGGGCCGGCATCACCGCGATCGACGCCAGCGCCGCGGCGCTGGCGATTGCCGCCCGCAATGCCCGCCGGCATGGGCTGTTGCATCTGCGCCTGCTGCTGAGCGACTGGTTCGCCGCACTCGATCCCGCACAGCGCTTCGACCTGATCATCAGCAACCCGCCCTACATTGCCGCAGCAGACCCGCATCTCAGCCACGGCGACCTGCGTCATGAACCCCGCATGGCGCTGGCCTCAGGCGCCGAGGGCTTCGATGCCCTGGACACACTGATTGCGGGTGCCCGGCAACACCTCAAACCCGATGGCTGGCTGCTGCTGGAACACGGTTTCCAGCAGGCCGAGGGCGTTGCCAAGCGCCTGCGCCAGGCGGGTTACGGACAGATTACGCATCACGCCGATCTGCAGGGACACTGGCGTGCGACCGTGGCAAGATATGACGGATGTCGTCACCCAACCCCTCCTGAACCCGTCATGAAGCAGCCATCCCCGCTCATCCTGCCCCGCACATTGGTCAATCAGATTCTTCATCTGGCTCAAGAAACCGCCGAACGGGGCTTTACCGCACTCATCGGCGCCCGCCGAGGTGTGCCGAGATCCTGCCATGCGCTAAGCGCCGAGGACCCTCAGGGGACGGCCGCGCTGGCGGAACTGCACCAGCAGGAGGAAACGCTATTCGCCGTCGTGCATGCTCAGCATGGCGCCGACAGTCGGCCCGGCTTGCAACCAAGCCTGCCGCGCCTGGTCGTGGATCAGGATACCCGCGGGGTGCTGGAGCTACGCGGATTTGAGGCCACCCCGACGGGAGATCGTGAACTGGAGCTGGTCTTGGGCGAACCCTGAGACCTGCCCGGCCCTTTCAGGCAAACGTCCGGCGCTGCGCTAATCGTCGTCGGGCTGCGAGTCGGACACGCTGTCATTGGCCGTATCCTCCCGATGAAAGCGGTCGTCGATGATCTCGATCTGGAACCGCTGCCCTTGATTGCTCATGGCGGATGCCCGCAGACCGTGCAAGGTTCCGCCCACCACGCTCATGCGCTTGCCCTCCGGCCAGAGGATTTGGGTGACTTCATCATCCTCGATCTCCACCGGCACCCGATAGGCGCCGTCCGGTACCGCCCGACTCATGTCGTACAACCCATAGGTGCCATCCATCGCCATCACCTTGGCGGTGTAGATGCCGACATCCGCCACCGTGCCGCCACTCCAAGCCAGAGCGGCGCAGACGCACAGCAGCGCTATCGGATGGCGCGGCACCGCCGCGGCAGGTACGAATCGCATGTTGCGGGGCCTCAACATTGGCGCCGGTGCAGCGGGCTTTGGCGCGGGAAGTGTGCCCGTAGAAACTCCATCTGATCGCTCAGCACCCGCCGCCCCTGCAGATAGACGTATTCGGCATGAGTCGGGGTGAATGGAATGGCCAGCAGCTGCATGCCCGCCTGCTCGGGAGTACGGCCGGCCTTGTGGTTGTTGCAGCGCTTGCAGGCCGTCACGACGTTGCCCCAATGATCGCGCCCCCCCAGACTGAGCGGTTTGACGTGATCGCGGGACAAGTCACCGTAGCGAAACTGGGACCCGCAATACAGACACAGATGATCATCGCGACGGAACAGGGCCGGGTTGCTCAGCGGCGGGACATACTCATGGCTGACCCCACGACCCTTGCGATGTGAATGATGGGTGGCAATGATGGAGTTGACTTCGATCAGACTGCGGAGACCGGATTTGGCGTTGATGCCACCCCTCAGGGTATAAAGCGGTGTGCCGCAGCTATAAGCCACCATGCCCAGATGATACAGTTTTGCCGCCTCCTGATAGCCAAGCCACTCCAGCGGCATGCCTGAGGCATCGGTTCGCAATACCTGTAACTGACAGATTTCCATCATTTCACCTCCGGTAAGGATCGTGTCGTTTTTTTCTACATTGATCGAACGCTAAGCAATTGATTCGTGGTTGACTGACGCCCAGTGTATAAAATTTTCGTCGCCGGAAAAATGTCGTTGCCGGCAGACGCCCTCCCGATCGCCGACGCATGACCGAACTGCACCACCCACATCCACCGGGCACGCCGCCGTTCGTCCTGCGGGTTGCCGTACCGGTGCCCATGGACCGCATCTTCGATTACCTGCCGCCCGCCGGCGTCCCGGTCGCCGCCCTCAGACCCGGGCAGCGCATCGAAGTGCCCTTCGGCCGCAGCCGCACGACAGGCATCCTGCTGGAGGTCGCCTGCGCCTCGGAGCATCCGCTGGAAAAGCTCCGCCCCGCCTGCGCGCTGCTGGATGAAACGCCATTATTGAGCGAAGCCGACCTGCGGCTGGTGCGGTGGGCCAGCCAGTACTATCACCATCCGATTGGGGAAGCGATGTCATCGGCCCTGGCGGCCGTATTGCGGAAGGGCGAATCCGCCGCGCCGGAAACCTTGCGCCGCCTCAGACTGCACCCCGATGCGCCGGCGGACCCAACGGCTCTGGCGCGGGCCCCCCGGCAAGCGGCATTGTTGGAACGGCTTCGCAACACACCCGCCGGCCTCAGCCCGAGCGAGCTGAATCAGGAGCCCGGCGCGGCCGGCGCGGCAGCCCGCGGCTTGATCGGCAAGGGCATGGCAGTCTGGTATGAAACCCCGGCGCGGGCGGCTGAGCCCGCCCGGCCAGCGGGCAGCCTCAGCCCGCCGAAGCTGAATGCGGCGCAAGCGGCCGCCGTAAACAGCGTGCTGGGCGATCTCGGCCGTTACCGTGCCAGCCTGCTCGAAGGCGTGACCGGCAGCGGCAAGACCGAGGTCTATCTGCGCCTGACCGCAGAAGTTCTGGCGCGCGCCGGGCAAGTCATGATTCTGCTGCCGGAAATCAACCTGACCCCCCAGCTCGAAGCCCGTTTCCGGGAACGCTTTGGCGTCGCCATTGCGGTATTTCATTCCCAGCTGGCCGAGGGCGAGCGCCGTCGCGCCTGGCTGTCCGTGCAACGCGGCGAAGCGCAGATCCTGCTGGGCACCCGATCGGCCGTATTCACGCCGGCGCCCCGTCTGGGCCTGATCATTCTGGATGAGGAGCATGACAGCGCATTCAAGCAGCAAGAGGGGTTCCGCTTTTCGGCCCGCGATGTCGCCGTGATGCGCGCCCGCCTGAGTGGTATTCCAATCGTACTGGGGTCGGCCACGCCGTCCCTCGAAAGCCTGCACAATGCCGAACAGCAGCGTTATGGCTGGCTGACCCTGCCGTACCGGGCGGGCAACGCCCAGCCGGCCCGCTTTCAGGTGCTCGACATCCGCGCTCAGGCCCTGAACGAAGGTCTGTCGGCCCAATTGGTCGGCCACATCGCCGCAACATTGGCGCGCGGCGAACAGGCGCTGGTGTTCGTCAACCGCCGCGGCTTTGCGCCCACCCTGATCTGTCATGATTGCGGTTGGGTCGGCAGCTGCCGCCATTGCGATGCGCGTCTGGTCATCCATGCTCAGGCGCAACGCCTGCGCTGCCATCATTGCGGCTTCGAACAGCCGATTCCCGCGCAGTGCCCGGCCTGCCGACAGCCCGACCTCAGACCGCTGGGGCTGGGCACGGAACGGGTCGAAGCGGCTCTGGCCGCGTGCTTTCCGGACGCCCGCATCGCCCGCATCGATCGCGACAGCACCCGGCGCAAGGACGCCTTGCCGCGGGTGCTGAATGACATACATGCCGGCCGCGTCCAGATTCTGATCGGCACCCAGATGCTGGCCAAGGGCCACCATTTTCCGAACGTGACGCTGGTGGCGCTACTCGACGTTGATGCGGGCCTGTACAGCACCGACTTTCGCGCGGGCGAACGCACGGCCCAACTGATCGTACAGGTATCGGGACGGGCAGGGCGGGCGGAAAAACCCGGCACTGTGATTCTGCAGACCCGCCACCCTGACCACCCCTTGCTGGTGGCGCTGGTGCAGCAGGGTTATCCGGCGTTCGCGCGCGCCTGCCTGGCCGAGCGACAGGCGGCGCAATTGCCGCCGTTCAGTCATCAGGCTCTGTGGCGAGCCGACGCCGCACGCAGCGAAACGGCCCGCGCCTTTCTCGACGCGCTGGCAACACAGGCCGGCCCGCTGGCGGGGACTGTCCTGGTTCTGGGCCCTGCGCCGGCGCCGCTGGCACGACGCGGCAACCGCCATCGCTGGCAACTCCTGTTGCAGGCCGAACATCGGCCGGCCTTGCACGCCCTCATCGATCGGTTGATCGAGGCCACCACGACGCTCGAGAACAACCGCCGGGTACGCTGGTCAATTGATATTGATCCGATCGACCTGTACTGAAACAAAACCTGACACGTGTGCAGTATCCGGATCACACCCGGAGCCCGGCTAGCGTAGGATGCCTTCCCTCAACCCACCCCGGCGAGGCCACCATGATCCCCTTACGTGATGAAAATCCCACCCTCAGGACACCGCTGGCGGTAATCGCAATCATCGGCCTCAATGCGGCCAGCTGGGCGCTGGTCCAGGGCTTTGGCAGCGGTGAATTGTTAGCCCGCTCCCTGTGCGAATGGGGCCTGATTCCCGGCGAACTGCTGCACACGACGCCCCCTGGCACGCTGGTGCCGCTGGGGGAGAATCTCGCCTGCCGAATCGATGAGAGCACGCCGGCGCTCAGCCTGATCACGCACATGTTCCTGCATGGCGGCTGGTTCCACCTGCTCGGCAACCTCTGGTTCCTCTGGGTGTTCGGCGACAATGTCGAGGACGCGATGGGATCGCTGCGCTTTTCGGTCTTTTACCTGCTGTGCGGTCTGGCTGCCGCCGGGGCGCAGATTCTCTCGAACCCGGCCGCCGCCATCCCCATGGTCGGCGCCTCCGGCGCCATTGGCGGCGTGATGGGGGGCTATGCCCGACTGTATCCTCACGCCCGCGTCCAGACGTTCATTTTCCTCGGCTTTTATTCATCCACGGTGACCCTGCCCGCCATCGCCATGCTGGGTTACTGGTTTTTCATCCAGCTGGCCGCCGGCATTCCCGCCTTGCAGGGAGCGGGCGGCGGTGTGGCGTTCTGGGCCCATGTCGGCGGGTTTGTCGCCGGCTGGCTGCTGGTCGGGCCGATGCATCGACCGGAGCTGCTTCAACCCCGCGCCGGCGGAGTGCGCCATCCCTGGTAAGACGCGAAACACTGGAGCCACCCCGGCAATTCTGAAAGAATGTCCGCGCCCTCCAATGCCAGGAGAGGACACCCTGGCCGCCTGCCGCGCCAGACCCATAACAAGGGCCGACCCGAGCGGCCGTCTATTGAGGAGAGACCCATGAGTTCAGAGCCTGAACAGCAAGAAGAGATCATCGAAGCCCCGGCCGAGGACGTTCGGCCAGCCCAAACCCAGGCTGCGCCTGCACCATCCGCACCGCCTGCTGAAGAACGCTGCCCGATCGAGCAACTGGGCGGCATGGAGGGCATCTACTCCCTGGCAGAGCAGCTGAGCGAGAAACTGGTGAGTGACCCGCGGGTGAATTACTACCTGTTCGGTCTTAACCGCACTGATCTTACCGACACCCACATATGCCTGTTGATCACGGCCCTGAAAGGCGAAGCGGCGGGTCAAGGCTCAGACCTGCACAAGGCCTTTTCGCGGTTTTTCGAGAAGGGTCTGAAGGACCGGCACTTCGATGTGGTCATCAACCATTTGCGGGACAGTCTCGCCCAGCTGGACATCGCTGACGAGCTGACCGACACCGTGCTCGAGGCCACTGGCCGCGCCCGTCAGGCGCTGTTTGGCCGCTGACATGAGCGCAACGCCGGGCCCGCAGAGGCCCGGCCCACCCCTCAGGCAGCGGCGGGGCGGCGTCGCAACAGGGGGCGCCCATCGGCCACCGCCACCACCAACAGATAGATCGCCAGCAGTCCCGCACCCGTTTTGACGGGATGCCAGCCGCAGAACCCGACGAACTCCCGGTCCAGCCCGTACAGCCCAACACCCAAAATCAGATAGAACACGATGCGTCCCACTGGATAGGGCACGGGATAGTAGTGACGGCCCAGCCCCCACGACAGCAGCGTCATGCCGCCATAACAGGCGAGGGTGGCCCAGGCCGAGCCGGCGTAACCGAACAGAGGAATCCACCAGATATTCAGCCCGATGGTGAGCATGGCGCCCAGAACGGACACCCAGGCCCCCAGGCCGGTACGATCGGTCAGCTTGTACCAGATCGACAGGTTGACGTAGATGCCCAGGAACAGGTTGGCCAGCAGCAGAATCGGAACGATCCCCAGGCCCTCGCGGTATTCCTCGCCGATGAAGTATTTGAACAGATCGAGGAACAAGGTCACCAACAGGAAAATGAACACGCAGAAGATGACGAAATAGCGCATTACCGTTGCATAGGCCCGGGGAGCATCCGCCCGGCCGGCATAGGCAAAGAAGAACGGCTCGCCAGCATACCGAAACGCCTGTATGAACAGCGTCATCAGGATCGACAGCTTGTAGCAGGCACCATAGATGCCCAACATCCGCAGATTGGTGTCCAGGTCGTAGGGCAGGAGATATTTGAGGATCGCGCGGTCGAGCATCTCGTTGATCATGCCGGCAAACCCGATCACGACCATGGGCAGGGAATAGGCCAGCAGGGGTCGCATCACCGGCACACCGGCGCGGAACCGGAACCCGACGAACTGCGGCAGCAACAAGACCAGTTTGAACCCGCTGGCAATCAGGTTGGCGAGGAAGATATAGCCGACACCCATGGCGGGATCGTAGAGTCTGACCAGCGGATTTTCAGGCCACAGCGCGGCCAGCTTCGGCATTCCCACCAGAAATAGCAGGTTGAGGCCGATGGCGACGAAAATCTCGGTCAGCTTGATGCCCGCAAAGCGCCAGGCACGCTCCTCGGCGCGCAGACGCGCAAAAGGCAGCGATGCGATTGCATCGATCGCGAGAATCAGGCCAAACCAGAGCAGATACTCAGGATGGCTGGGATACTGCAGCAGTGTCGCCAGCGGCTGGCGAAAGCCGACGATGAGCCCGACGAACAACAGATTGGCCAGCAACACGAACCCCAGCGCGGCCGGGTAAGCCGCCTGAGCCGAACCATCGGCGCGATTTCGAAAGCGGAAATAACCGGTTTCCAGGCCGAAGGTCAGAAACACGGCAAAGAAGCCCGCGTACGCATAAAATTCGGATACGACCCCGTAGGCCGCCGCCGGGAACGTATAGGTATAGAGCGGTACCAGCAGATAATTCAGGAAGCGGCCGAGAATGCTGGTCAGGCCATAGATGACGGTTTGCGAGGCAAGCTTGCGGAGAGGATTCACGACACAGTCAGTCACTGAAGCAACAGAATGACGCATTGTACGGGCCCGCCCGCGCCAGCCCAAACGCCCATGCACTTTGCCAAGTCTTACGCCCAGCCGATACCATGCAAGCTGGAAACCCGCTTTCAGCGCGACCAACCGATACGCCAGGGCCCGTATCCAGAGCCGCATCAGGATGCACATGATCGAATTCAAACACGTCACGAAACGCTATCCGGACAGCGGCGAGGCCCTGTCGGACGTGAGTTTCCGCATTGATCGGGGCGATCTGGTCTTTCTGACCGGCCATTCGGGCGCCGGCAAGAGTACGCTGCTACGCCTGATTCCCGCCATCGAACGCCCAAGTCGCGGCGAAATCCTGCTGGACGGCGTGGCGGTCCAGAACCTCAAGGAGCGCCAGATCCCCTATCTGCGTCGCAAGCTGGGGCTGATCTTCCAGGATTACCGGCTGCTGAACGATCGCAGCGTCTTCGAGAATGTCGCCCTGCCGCTACTCATTACCGGCCACAACCCCCATGATGTCGGGCGCCGCGTTCGCGCCGCGCTGGACAAGGTCGGCTTGTTGAAAAAGGAAAAGCGGCTGCCGCTGGCGCTGTCTGGCGGCGAACAGCAACGGGTCGGCATTGCCCGGGCCATCGTGCACAAGCCACCGCTGATTCTGGCGGACGAACCGACTGGCAACCTCGACCCCGAACTGGCGGAAGAAATCATGCGCATGTTTCGCGAATTCAACGACGTCGGCGTTACCGTGCTGATCGCCAGCCATGACATGAATCTGGTCCGTCGCTTCAGCCGTCGCGCGCTGCGTCTGGAGCACGGCAAACTGGTCGAGGCTGAATAACCCATGGCGTTCAAACGTAAACCCGTCTTCCGACGCGGCATCTTCCGGCAGCCGCTGAACACCGATGCCCGCCTGTCCGACCGGCTCCGGGCCTACCTGACCTTGCAGCTGGATTCACTCAAGGCCAGCCTGGCCCGAATCTGGGAAACCCCGGTCGCCAGCACGCTGACGATTCTGGTGGTGGCGATTGCGCTCGCCCTGCCGGCCAGTTTTCATGCCCTGATTCTCAATGCCCGGCAACCGGTCGATGCGCTGGAAACCACCGGCGCCATCTCGCTGTTCCTGAAACCGACACTGAGCAACGAGGCGGCCAAAAAGGTCGCGGAAAAACTCAGCCAGAATCCCGCCTTGACGTCGGCCACCCTCATCACCAAGGAAGAGGGCCTGAAGGAACTCGCTGCCTACAGCGGCTTCGCCGAGGCGCTGGCGTCCTTGAACAGCAACCCGCTACCCGCTGTCATCGTGGTCCAGCCGGCCGCCGCAGATGCGCACTCGGTCGCGCAACTCTTGGCTGAACTCAAAACCCTGCCGGAAGCCGACAAGGTGCAGTTCGACAGTGAATGGCTGGAAAAGCTGCAAGCCCTGCTGGAGATCGGCCAGCGCTGCGCCGCCGCCTTCAGCGTGCTGCTGGGATTCGGCGTGTTGTTCATCGTGGGCAACACCATCCGGCTGGAGTTGCAGAACCGGCGCGAGGAAATCGGCGTCGCCAAACTCCTCGGCGCCACCCATCACTTCATCCGCCGACCCTTTATTCATTCCGGATTCTGGTATGCCTTCCTCGGCGCCGGACTGGCCTGGGGGCTGGCGAATCTGCTGATCCTCTGGGTCCGCACGCCCGCCAACCAATTGGCCGAACTCTACGGCAGCCCATACCGGCTGTCGTTCCTGAGTCTGACCGACACCGCCATCCTGCTGGGCAGCGCGACGCTACTCGGTATGCTGGGCGCATGGATCGTGGTTTCCCACTTTTTGCGAGAGATTGAACCCGAGTAGGTGAACCTACGTTAGCACTCCTTGTCCTAGAGTGCTAACATGAACTAGGCATTCCAACACAGGGGGAATCACATGACTCACGCATTGACACTGCCATCGAGCCTCTCGATCGGCTCGATCGACACCTACATGGCGGCCATCAACCAGCTTCCGCGCATGGAAGCCGAGGAGGAGCAGGCCCTGGCCACCCGGTTCCGGGAAGACGGCGATCTGGAGGCTGCGCGTCAGCTGGTGCTCGCCAACCTCCGGTTTGTCGCCCATGTGGCACGCGGCTATACCGGCTACGGGTTGCCATTGCCCGACTTGATCCAGGAAGGCAACATCGGCCTTATGAAAGCGGTGAAACGGTTTGATCC
>CAYFNI010000046.1:0-18224 GCA_964344495.1 uncultured Methylococcus sp. | reverse complement strand
CTCCGGCTGGAAGAAACTGAAAAAGAACGTGCGCTGGTTCATTGACTATGTCGACAAGCCGCCGAAAGATGTTTGAGCGACTGCGTTACGTGACGCTGTGGGCGGCGCTGGGCGGGGTTGACCCGGTCCTGGCTGCCGCCGATGGGCCTCAATCAGCTGGCGGGGACCATGTCGTCGCAGAAGATGACATGCTGGACATGCGGCGCAAGATGGTTGCCGACACCCTCCAGCTGGATCGGTCCGTTGCGGCCAAATTTTGGCCGCTCTACGACCACTATCAGTCTGAACTGGCGAGCTTGCGCGCGGCACGGCGGGATCTGCTGATCTACCTCGGCCAGAATTACGACAACATGACGGATGACGAAGCCCGCCGGTATATCGCCGACAAGCTGGGACAGGAAGAAGCCCGCATCCGGCTGGATCGTCATGCCTTCACCGAGATGGGCAAGGTACTGACCGCGCATCAATTGGCGCGTTTGTTTCAGTTCGAAAGCAAGGTGAAAGCCTTCATTGAGGCGGGCATCGAAGAAGAAGTCCCGTTGATGCAATAAGACGCGTCTTCCCTTGAACAGTCTCGTCTTTACTGTCATCGCGGCGCTGTGGGGGCTCGTCTGTGGGCTCTACCCCAACTCGCGAGCGCTGGCCGCGCCGTTCGAGCCGGTCAATTATTTTGCCGACACCCCTCCCGAATCACCCGCCAAACCGGTGCCGGAACCGCTGATACTGCCGGTTGAACGGGATCGAAACTATGACGTGTTTCTGCAATACGGTCGTTCGGAAGGTCGCAAAATCTGGCTCGCCGGGCTGGCCAGGGACAAGACACCGCCACCGACAACGCCCATCTTCAAGGAGTATGGCGATGTCAAACGCTATACCGCACGCTCGGCCAATCGGGACAGTGGTTTCTTTATCAAAGGTCGTTATGACCGCTCCCGTGCCCGTTTGCCGGAAAACATCGAGTCGTGGCGCGAACAACCGGATATTGCCAACCCAGGCGCCGATCTGGCCAACTGGCCCAACAGCGCATTTACCTTGCCGGAGGGTCATGCCTATGTCGAGTTCCAGCCGTTCGGCTACAGCGCATCATCCCCGAATGGTCCCGAGCAGTACGACATGGAAGCGCTATTTCGCTATGGATTGACCGATAACATCGAACTCCGCCTGTTTACCAATGGCCCCACCCATACCGGCGGATCGTTCAACTCCTGGAACTTTTCCCCGGTGGCATTCGACACCAAAATCCAGTGCTGGACTGAGAAACCCGACATTTATGTGCCCGCCATGGGCTTCGAAGCCTACATCGTGACGGAGTGGCTCGGCAGCAACCCCACCAATGGCGGCACGCAACCGGCGTTCACGTTCAACTTTGATCAATCGCTGCCGTTCGACATCGACCTGGAGTACAACATCGGTGCCGGCAGCCTCCGCAACGCCGCCGGCCAAACAGAGTGGCAGGCGATTTTTCAGTGGGCCCTGCAACGGGATATGTTTGATGATGATTTCGCCGTTTTCATCCATGGGTTTGTCAACGCTGCCAACCTGCCGCGCAACCGCAAGATGATCAACGGCCAGCTACTGTCCAATCCGCCATCAGAGTCGGTTGAAAACATCATTGGCGCAGGCTTCATCTGGACCGTCAACTCGCGGGTCTCGCTGTGGGGGCAAAGCAGTGCCGGCACCAACCAGGTCAGCCCATCCCTGCTCAGTTCGGCCGGCTTTGCCATTGCTTTCTGAGGCCCCTACGCCAATGGTCCCGGTCTGGACACAACCCGAGGCCTGTCGGATACTCTCGCCCCGAATTCAAGCTCAAACGGAGAACACATCATGGCTTTCATGCAGAACAAGCGCGCCCTCATCGTCGGCGTCGCCAGTAATCGCTCTATCGCCTATGGCATCGCTGAAGCCATGGCCCGTGAAGGGGCTGAAATCGCACTGACCTACCAGAATGAAAAGCTCAAGGAGCGAGTCGAGAAACTGGCGGATGAACTGGGCGCGAAGATCGTCCTGCCGTGCGATGTCGTCAGCGACGCGGAAATCGACAGCCTGTACTCCGCCCTGGGACAGCACTGGGATGGTCTGGATGTTGTGGTGCATTCGGTCGCTTTCGCCCCCCGCGAAGCGCTGGAAGGCAGTTACATCGACGCCGTCACCCGGGAGAATTTCCGCGTTGCCCATGATGTCAGTTCCTACAGCTTCGCTGCTCTGGCCAAAGGCGCTCGCCCCCTGATGGCGGGTCGCAACGGGGCGCTTCTGACCCTGAGCTACCTCGGTGCCGAACGCGCCATCCCCAACTACAACGTGATGGGCGTTGCCAAAGCCAGCCTCGAAGCCAATGTCCGCTATCTGGCCGCCTCGCTGGGTCCGGAAGGCACACGCGTGAATGCGGTCTCCGCCGGCGCCATCCGCACGCTGGCCGCTTCCGGCATCGCCAACTTCCGTGAGATGCTGGCCAAGGGCGAGCAGGCCGCACCGCTGCGCAAGAATGTCAGTATCGAGGAAGTCGGCAATGCCGCGGCCTTCCTCTGCTCCGATCTGGCCTCCGGCATCACCGGCGAGATCCTTTACGTCGATGCGGGTTACAACATCGTCGGCCTGTCCGGGCTTTGATTAACGGTCTGACGGTCCCCCGATGAGGACCGCCCAACTCCGCCCCGTGAGCGCCGGCAAGCCCAGCGGGCGCGGGGTCGGGTTGTCTTTGCAGAACGTCAGTCGCCACTATGCCGGTCGCCCCGTCATTGATCGGCTCAACCTGACGATCCATCCGGGTGAGTTCATCGCCCTGCTCGGGCCCTCCGGCTGCGGCAAATCGACCTTGCTGCGCCTGCTGGCCGGCCTGGATTCACCCGACGCCGGTCACCTGGAACGACCCAGCCCTGCACCGCGTCTGGCCTATGTCTTTCAGGACGCCAGTCTGATGCCTTGGCGAACCGTTCTGGCGAACGTCGAGCTGCCCCTTGAACTGGCCGGCGTGCCCCGGATCGAGCGGCAAGCCACGGCCCGCAACTGGCTGGATACGGTCGGGCTGGCTGAGGCAGCCGACCGGTATCCCGGCGAGCTGTCCGGTGGCATGAAAATGCGCGTCTCCCTGGCGCGTGCACTGATCACCCAACCCGATCTGCTATTGCTCGACGAGCCCTTTGCCGCGCTGGACGAATTGACCCGACAACGACTGGATGAGCAATTGCAGCAGCTCTGGCTGGCGCGGCAGATGACCGTGGTGTTTGTGACCCACTCCATCTCCGAAGCGGTTTACCTCGCCGACCGCATCGTGTTGTTGGGTCCACACGGCGCCGGTGTCCTGGCCGATGAGTCGATCACGCTGCCACGGCCACGTTCCTCCGCCTGTCGGTTTACGGCGGACTACACTGCATGGGTGAAACACCTGTCCGATCAGTTGGCCCGATCGGCATGAAAGCCCAGGACTGGCTGCCACCCCTGATCAGCTTTCTGGTCATCCTGGGCGGGTTGGAGGCGACCCTCCGGAGCTTGCACATCCCGGCGTATTTGATGCCTCCCCCGTCCGCCATTCTGCTGGCGCTTGCAGAAGAGGCGCCGATCCTGCTGCGCGCGACGGAACAGACGCTGCTGGCAGCCGCGTCCGGCTTGCTGGCCAGTGCCCTGCTCGGCGCCCTGACCGCTATCCTGCTGTGCAGCCACCCCTGGATACGACGGGCCTTTTATCCATACGCCGTGTTTTTTCAGACGGTGCCGATCGTCGCCATTGCGCCGATGCTGGTGATCTGGTTCGGCTATGGCCTCAACGCCATCATCGCCGCCTCGTTCATCGTGTCGGTGTTTCCGGTCATCGCCAATACCTTGTCCGGCCTCCTGTCGGTCGATCCCGCCCTGCGTGATCTGCTGCGCCTGTATGCAGCGAATGGCTGGACAATCCTGATCAAACTGCGTTTGCCGAGTGCCTTGCCACAGTTTCTGACCGGCCTTCGGATCGCCTCCGGACTGGCCGTGATCGGGGCTATTGTCGGTGAGTTTGTCGCCGACACCTATCAGGATGGCGGCGGGATCGGCACCTTGGTCGTCATCGCCCTGAAGCAGCAGCGTACCGATCTGGTATTCGCCGCCGTGCTGATGGCTTCGCTGCTCGGTCTGGGATTTTTCATGCTGGTCGGCCTGCTCAGCCGGCTGGCGCTGTATCGCTGGCGTATCGCTGAATTGAGGGATTGAGCCATGACCACTCGCTGCCGCACACTGATCGTTGTCCTGATTACTCTCCTGAACACGGCCTGTACCGAAAGGACCGAGACGCCCGCGGCCAGCGGTGCTACACCCCTCAGCATTCAGCTCGACTGGGTGCCGGAACCGGAGTTTGGCGGCTATTACGCGGCGCGCGAGCAAGGCGTGTTCAGCGCTGCCGGGCTGGAAGTCGATCTCCGTCCAGGCAGTCCGGGTGTGCCGGTGCTGCAACTGGTCGAGGCGGGCAAGGCCGATTTTGGCATTACCAGCGGCGACAGCCTGTTGATCGCCCGCGCGCGGGGCGCAGATGTGATCGCCCTGTTCGCGGTCTATCAGACATTCGCGCAGGGCATCATGGTACATGCCGAGCGGGGGCTGCATTCGCTGGAGGACGTCTTTGCCAGCGGCACGCTGGCCATCGAGCCCGGAACACCGGTGCTGAAAGTATTGGAGCGGCGCTATGGGCTGGGCAAGATCAAGGTCGTTCCGTACAACAACACGCTGGCGCCATTTCTGCACGACCCCAGCTTTGCCCAGCAGTGCTACGTGACCGCCGAACCCATTTCCGCCCGCCGGGCCGGCGCCCGGCCACAGGTATTCGCGCTCAGCGAGACGGGATATAACCCCTATGGTGGTGTTCTTTTCACCCGCCGGACAACGCTGGCGAACCACCCCGAACAGGTGGCCGCGCTGATCAATGGGCTACGCGACGGCTGGCGCCGTTATCTGAACGATCCCACCGCGACCAACGCAGTCATGCATCACCTCAATCCGGCCATGGACACTGATACCTTTGCCGAGGCAGCCCGTATCCAGACCCCGCTGATCGACACCGGCGGCACGCTCGGCGTCATGGATGCTGAACGGTGGCGCGCGCTGGCCGAACAATTGCGGGAAATCGGGCAACTCAAAAGCACTGACATTGAGGGCGCCTTCGTCAACCCGTGAGCGGCTAGCCCCGGTTCAACGCCGGCGTATCGGGATCGGCTCGCCATAGCCGATAACGCACCTCGGCACCGGCGGGGACATACACCACCAACGGCAGAAGACTGTTATAGCGCACCAGATAGGGCGCACCGCCGAGCGTAATGAAGCGTGTCACGGCCTGGTGACCGTCCTGCCGGAACATGCGGGTGCCGATCATCGGCCCCAGCGTGGCAACGCGATACCGCGTGTACCCCCAGCCGGGAATGTCGAGCGCTTCGATCGTGCCGGTGTAATGGAATTGATTGTAATCATCCACTTGCGCCGGCTGACCGACGATCAACTCGACCTGTAAGCGGTTTTCGTCCGGCTGCGCCGGCAGGTTCAACACATACCGCGCCTCACCCGGCGCCGGCGGCGGATAGGCGTTCAATGGATCGGTGGCACAGACTGGCGAAGCGCCAACAGCCAGCGTCAGAAAAGCGCCGACTCGCAAAGACACCGATGAGTCACGCAGCCGGGCAAGGTATGATTCGATCATGATTGTGTCTTCGCCTCTGTGAAAGTCAGCAACTTTGACATGAACCCGCTCATTATCCCCCATCGCGAACTTGAACCCGATACGCTGCACGCCATGCTGGTCGACTTCGTCACCCGTGACGGAACCGACTACGGTGAAGAGGAAGTGAGTTTGTCTACCCGCGTGGGACAGATCCAGCGCCAGCTGGACGGTGGGCAAGCCGTCATCGTCTTTGATCCCGACAGTGAGAGCTTCAACATTCTGCCACGCGAGCCGATGCTTAACGGGCTCTGAACCGTGTCGATACACCGGTGGAACCGGGAGAGCCTGATGCAGGCCTGTCCTGCGCTGCATCGAACCGTTAGAGTATGTCCTGATGCAGAACACAACGCCCCCGGCATGGCACCATCGGTTGACGAAGGATGTCCTGACCGACTTGAGGACCGATCAACAGCGTGGGCTTTCGGCCGCCGAGGCGGCGGCCCGGCTGGAGGTTTACGGACCGCATCGGCTGACCCCTCGCCGGGGGCGCTCACCGCTGCGACTGTTCCTGTCGCAATTCCATAATCCGCTGATCTACCTGCTGCTGCTGGCGGCCGGCGTCACCGTCCCGCTCAAGGGCTGGCTGGATGCCAGCGCCATCTTTGGCGTGGTCCTGATCAATGCTGGCATTGGTTTCATTCAGGAGATCAACGCCCTGCGGGCCATCGCCGCGCTGGCCAATACCCTGAGCATCCGCGCGCTGGTGCAACGTGACGGCCTGCGCACCGAGATTGCCGCCCACGAACTGGTACCCGGCGACATCGTCTATCTGCAAGCTGGCGATAAGGTAGCGGCCGATCTTAGGCTGCTCTACACCCGCGAGTTGCAGATCGATGAATCGGCGTTGACCGGCGAATCCATTCCGGTCGCCAAATCGGTTCAGGCGCTGGCCCATGACACGCCCTTGGCAGAACGGACCTCAATGGGCTATTGCTCGACGCTGGTAACCCGTGGCACCGGGCTGGGGGTGGTGGTTGAAACCGGCGACCGAACCGAAATCGGTCGCATCAACCGCCTGCTGGCCGATGTGCAGGAACTGGAAACCCCCCTCACACTGAAAATCAAGCGCTTCAGCTGGCTGCTCATGGGGTGGATTCTGGTGCTTGCACTGGTTGCGTTCGGAATGGGCTGGTGGCGTGGGGAGAACCCGGTCGACATGTTCATCGCCTCGGTGGCGCTGGCCGTCGCCGCCATTCCGGAGGGCTTGCCGGTGGCCGTGACCATCACGCTGGCCATTGGCGTGCGACGCATGGCCCGCCGCAATGCCATCATCCGCAAGCTGCCGGCCGTGGAAACACTCGGCGGCACCACGGTCATCTGCTCCGACAAGACCGGCACCCTGACGCAAAACCAGATGACGGTGACGCACCTGCTGGCCGGGGGTGAGCTTTTTACGCTGAGCGGCAGCGGCTATACACCCGAGGGCACATTCTATCGGGTTAACCAACCCGTCAATCCCGCCGCCTCGCCCGCATTGATGGAACTGCTGCGGGCCGGTCTGCTCTGTAACGACGCGCGCCTGTTCGCCGACAAGGGCGAGTGGCGGATCGAGGGCGACCCGACCGAGGCGGCCCTGCTGGTCGCCGCTCACAAAGCCGGCCTGCACCGCGATGTGGGCGACAGCAGTCATCGGCGTCTGGATGCCATACCATTCGAGTCGTCCCATCAGTTCATGGCCACCCTGCATCACCAAGCCGATACGGCGGCTCATCATGTCTATCTGAAGGGGTCGATCGAGAGTCTCCTGAACCGCTGCGAGTCCATCTTTGACGCTGAGTTGCGGCGCGTTCCGTTGCCGGTCGAATCGCTTCTGATGCAGGTTGAATCACTGGCCGCGCAGGGCCTTCGGGTTCTGGCCTTTGCGCGGGGTGAACACGACGGCGCCGAGCATGTGCTGAACCACGGTCAGGTACGTCAGGGACTGACCTTCCTTGGACTGCAGGCCATGATCGACCCACCGCGCCCGGAGGCCATTGTTGCAGTCGCGGCGTGCCGGCAGGCCGGGATTCAGGTGAAAATGATGACCGGGGATCATCTCGGGACGGCGGTCGCCATTGCACGCATGATCGGCTTGCTGCCGGACACAACCGACCCCGTCACACCGGCGGCTGTGGAGGGCCGTGCTCTCGCGGCTGAGCCGGACGCAGCGCTGCCGGGTCTGGCCGAGCAGACCGCAGTGTTCGCACGCGTCGCGCCGGAACAAAAGCTCAGACTGGTGACCGCGCTACAGTCACGAGGTCACGTAGTCGCCATGACCGGCGATGGAGTGAATGATGCGCCAGCCCTGCGGGCTGCCAACATTGGCGTGGCCATGGGGATCACCGGCACCGAGGTATCGAAAGAAGCAGCCGCGATGGTCCTGACAGACGACAACTTTGCCTCTATCGCGGCGGCAGTCGAAGAAGGCCGGGGGGTGTATGACAACCTGGTCAAGTTCATCACCTGGACGATCCCGACGAATATCGGCGAAGGCTTGGTGCTGTTGATTGCCATCCTGCTGGGTCTGGCCCTGCCGATTTTGCCGGTGCAGATACTCTGGCTGAACATGTCCACTGCAGTGCTGATCGGTCTGCCGCTGGCCTTCGAACGCAAGGAAACTGGCTTGATGCAACGTCCGCCGCGCCCGCCCGGTCAACCCATCCTGACCGGCCATCTTATTTTTCGCACCGTGCTGGTGGGCGTGTTGCTGACCGCCTCGGCATTCTGGCAGTTCTCCTGGGAACTGGCCGAAGGTGAAACCATCGATAAGGCCCGCACGGCCGCCGTCAACGCCTTTGCCATCGGCTCATCGTTCTATCTGCTGAACTGCCGATCCCTGAGCCGCTCCATGTTTAGCCTCGGGGTCTTTTCGAACCCTTGGGTCTGGGCGGGAATCACAGCCATGATGACGGCTCAGGCGGCCATCATCTACCTGCCAACCTTGAACTGGTTATTCAAAACAGTTCCGATCGGGCCCCGTGAATGGCTCTTGGGACTGGGTTGCGGCCTTGCGATTTACACCACAGTGGGCCTGGAAAAACTATTGCTGCGTCTCTGGCAATCTGCTCGACAGCGCGGGACGTCAAACTCGTCACTGGCAATTTGACCGTGTGCGGGCGAAAATTCGGATGCGTGTTCCCCCTCCGCCCTGGCTGGACGGGCGCTGCCCCTGTCAGATGTTTCGGTGGACCGCTTACATGTCGGACGGAATCTGCCTGCGGCCCGTGAGCATGGCAGAGCCACTCAGCGACCTGCCTTCAGAGAGGAGAGCCTCATGTCATTGAAAGATCTGATCCCGGGTGGGCTGCTCATCGAGCGGCTATTCCTGCTGTTGCTGGTCGGCGCGCTCGGCTATGCCTGCTTGCAGATTGTGGCGCCGTTCGTGCCTCCGTTCATCTGGGCCATGATTCTGGCCCTCTCAACCTGGCCTTACTATCTGTCACTGGCCAAATGGCTCGGCGGGCGCCGGCGTCTGGCCGCCATGCTGATGACGCTGGTGCAGCTGCTGATCTTTGTCGTCCCAGCGATTCTGGCCTTGAATGCGCTGGCCAACCATGCCCCGCATATGGAGGGTGTGCTGGAACAGGTCATGACCTGGTTGCACGGTGATCCTCCCGCTTGGCTGATCAATCTGCCATTGGTGGGAGAAAGTCTGGATTCGGACTGGCGCGCCGGAAAACTGACCGCGCTGCTTGACCCGGCTCGCATTCGGCCGCTGATTGCGACTGTCGGCAAGTGGGTGTTGCAGAGCAGCGCCGGCATCGCGTTGAATGCCCTCAACATTGTCCTCGCCGTCATCATGGCCGGACTGCTGTATTCCTATGGCGATAATGCGCGGGCGGTGGCCGAACAACTGGCGTTGCGGATTGGCGGACCCGCCGCGGTATCGGCCACTCATACGGCCGCCAATACGGTTCGGGGGGTATCGCTCGGGGTGATCGGTACGGCGTTGATTCAGTCGCTGCTCTCGGGCATCGGTTTTGCGCTGGCCGGGATTTCAGCCGCGCCGATTCTGGGCTTGCTGTGTTTTCTGGCCGCCATTCTGCAGATTGGTACCAGCATCATCTGGATACCGACCGCCGCCTGGCTGGCACATCTTGATCAGGATGGCTGGGCTATCTTTACCGTCGTCTGGGGACTTGCCATCAATGTGATGGACAATTTCATCAAGCCGTACTTCATAGGCCTCGCCAGCCCGCTGCCCTTCCTGCTGATCATGGTCGGCGTAGTCGGTGGACTGCTCGCATGGGGGTTCGTCGGGATTTTTCTTGGCACTACCCTGCTGGCTGTCGCCTATACCACTTTCTTTTCCTGGCTGGACAATCAGGGGGCTTCAGCCTGAACGTAAAAAGGGCGGGAGCTTTTGGCCCCCGCCCCCTGGTCCGTTCCCGGCCCGTGTCTGGATCAGTCTTTTTTCTCGATATGCACGTCGGCCAGGTCGCGGAGCCGCTCAACAAAGGCGGCGAACTCGCGCTGTGAACTGTTTCGCTCCATGAACTCGGTGGCCGATTGCTGGACCTTCGCGTCCGGCGAAGCGTTGGCGCCATCCTTGACCGCCAGCAGATTGAATACAATCTGACTGCCGTCAGGCAACGCCACTTCGCCTGCGGTGCTCTTGCCTTCGGGCGGACGCGCCATACCGAACACGGCACGGGCCAGTTCTGGAACCAGCTTTTCGCTCTCCCGTTTGACAAACCCGGTATGGACCACCTGCAGCCCCTGAGCCTTGACGGCCTCGGCGAGGGATTTGCCTTCGCGTACGGCAGCAAGAAGAGCCTTGGCACGACGCTCGGCTTCTGCGCGGGCATCCTGCTCATGCAATTGGGTCAATAGGACCGACTTAACCTCCGCCAGCGGTTTGTCGATTGAGGGCTGATGCTCCTTGACCCGCAGCACCACGGCCTTATTTTCGGCCAGTTCCAGCGGATCGCTGTTGCGGCCGGCGAGGACATCCTCACTGAAAGCCGCTTTGCGGACCGATTCATCGGCGGCAATCCCGGTCCCGGCGTCGCGGGTGAACAAGGCGGCTGTCTGAACCTTGAGTCCCAGTTGTTGGGCTGCCGTGTCCAGGCTGTCAGGATGCTCGAAGGTCAGTTCAGCCAGCTTCTGGCCCTTCTCGTAAAAGGCCGATTCCGCCTTGTTCTGCTGAGCCGATTTGCGCAGACTCTCTTTCACTTCTGCGAAGGATGGGTACTTGGCCGGAATGAGTTCTGTCACCTTGATCAGGTGATATCCAAACGAGGTCCTGACCGGCTCTGACACACCCCCGGCCGCAAGTGAAGAAGCGGCTTTCGTGAATGACTCTTCCTGAGCATCCTTTTCAAGATAGCCCAGATCGCCACCTTTCTTGGCGGATACCGTATCGCTCGAAAGCTCCTGCGCCAATTTGGCGAAGTCTTCACCCTTGTTCAGGCGGGCCAGGGCGGCCTTGGCCTTCTCAAGCGCGGCGGCATCAGCGCTGGGATCGGCCCCTTCGACGGCCACAAGAATATGGCTAATCTTGCGTCGTTCTGGCGTACCAAGGCTTGTCTTCTGCTCTTCGTAGAGAGATTGGAGTTCGTCATCCCCGATCTGAAAGGTCTTGGCGATGTCGGCCAGATCCAGTTCCAGATACTCGATCGACACGCGTTCCGGGGTCTTGAAGGATTCCCGATGTGCGTCGTAGTAGGCGTTCAGTTCGGTGTCAGTGTAGTTTTTTTGACTGGCAACCAGCGGAATCTTGACGTAGTCGGTATCACGCTCCTGATTCTTGAGGCGCATCAGGGTCTCCAACTCGTTTTGGGTGACGATCGCGCTGTCCACTACACCCCGCTGGAACTGCTCACCGGTCAGACCACGGCGAACCTGAGCCACAAACTGGTTTGAAGCCATGCCCTGAGCGGCAAGCATGGCCTGATACTTGTCCTTGTCAAACTTGCCCTCGGTCTGAAAATAAGGCAGAGCCTGGATGAAGTCTCTGGCCTCGGCATCAGAAACAACGAGGGAGCGCTCTTCGGCACTCTGAACAATCACCTCTTCACTGATGATGCGCTCCAAGGCATCTCTACGCAGCTGCTGCTCATTAAAGTCAGCGATGCCTACAAGATTGTTAAGGCTTTGTTCATAAGCCTTGGTCACTTCTCGATCAAAGATTTCGCGATCACCCACAACCGCCGCGGGTTTTTCTTTGCCCGTATCGATGTAATTTTGTATGCCCCACAACGCAAAAGGTACGCCAATTACCAACAACATAACCCATGCGAATATACCTTGTGCACGATCGCGAATGGCTTGAAGCATACCGAGTACCCTTTGTACAAAAATGACGATAGAAGTGATAGACAGCCCAACAGGGGGGGCTTGTGTTATCGCTAAAAAAAAACCCCGCATATGACTGCGGGGTTTTTGACGTGTGGCGGAGCGGACGGGGCTCGAACCCGCGACCCCCGGCGTGACAGGCCGGTATTCTGACCAACTGAACTACCGCTCCAATTTGGTGGGTGCTGTAGGGATCGAACCTACGACCCTCGCCTTGTAAGGGCGATGCTCTCCCAGCTGAGCTAAGCACCCTGGAAAGCTTGTCAGTTTACAGCATCTTTAAGTGCTTTGCCAGCCTTGAAGGAAGGAATTTTTGCCGCAGAGATCGTGATGGTATTGCCGGTCTGTGGATTACGACCCTGACGCGCCGCACGCTCCTTGACCTGGAAGGAGCCAAAGCCTACCAGAGACACGGTATCACCCTTCTTAAGTGCTGCAGTGATGGCACTCACCATACCCTCCAAGGCACGACCCGCATCTGCTTTGGTCAAATCAGCAGCATCAGCGATTGCTTCGATTAATTCAGCCTTATTCATAATTCCCCCATTGTTAGGTATGAGATTTGTTGACGCCAAAACGGATTCCATGGACCTAATTCAGAGTGCTACTGGCGCTCCACGAACCCCACGTATTGGAATTTATCAGCCGGTGAAAACCCCTGTCAAGCAAGCTACAACAGGGGTTTGGCTGATTTTACCGGGAGCCGGAAAAACGCCCCCAGAAAGTGCATGTATTGCTGCTTCTAATGCGCAACAAGGGGTGGGGTAGCGCCAGATGCGGCACTGACGCCCGATGACTCCACACCCGTCGCGACGATAGGTTCCGGTTTATGCTGCAACGCATACATCAGCACGTCATCAATCCAGCGTACCGGCACAATGGTCAGGCTTTGCTTGATATTTTTTGGAATATCTGCCAAGTCGCGCTCATTGTCTTTAGGAATCAGGACGGTTGTAATCCCGCCACGGTGGGCCGCCAATAGCTTCTCTTTCAAGCCGCCGATCGGCAGGACTTCGCCGCGCAGGGTGATCTCCCCCGTCATCGCTACAGTCGATTTGACAGCGATGCCGGTCAACGCGGACACCAGCGCCGTACACATGCCAATGCCAGCACTTGGACCGTCCTTGGGCGTGGCCCCTTCGGGCACGTGGATATGGACATCATGCTTCTGGTAGAACGTCGGATCAATCCCCAGTGACTCGGCTCGGGTGCGAGCGACGGTAATGGCCGTTTGAATTGACTCCTGCATCACCTCACCCAATTTGCCGGTATAGGTTTGCTTGCCGGTACCGGGCATGATCACAGACTCGATGGTCAACAACTCGCCGCCCACCTCGGTCCACGCCAAGCCTGTTACCTGCCCCACCTGATCGTTCTCCTCCGCCTGACCGTAGCGGTATCTCGGGACGCCCAGATAGTCCTCCAGATTCCGATGGGTGACATTGACGCGCTTGGAGACCGGCTTCAGCAGCAATGCCTTCACGACCTTTCGGCAGATTTTCGAAATTTCTCTTTCGAGCCCGCGAACGCCGGCCTCCCGCGTGTAGTAGCGGATGATGTCCCGCACTGCCGTGTCACTGACATGGATTTCACTTTCCTTGAGGCCGTTATTCTTGATCTGCTTTGGAATGAGATAGCGCAGAGCGATATTCAGCTTCTCGTCTTCGGTATAGCCCGCCAGACGGATGACTTCCATACGGTCGAGCAGCGGTGCCGGAATGTTGAGCGTGTTGGCAGTCGCCACGAACATCACATCGGACAAGTCAAAATCCACCTCCAGATAATGATCGTTGAAGGTATGGTTCTGCTCGGGGTCCAGCACTTCCAGCAGCGCGGATGCAGGATCACCCCTGAAGTCCATCGCCATCTTGTCGATCTCATCCAGCATGAACATCGGGTTTCGGGTTTTGACCTTGCTGAGATTTTGCAGCACTTTGCCTGGCATGGAACCGATGTAGGTTCGCCGATGGCCACGAATCTCCGCTTCGTCCCGGACACCGCCTAACGCCATTCTGACGTACTTGCGGTTGGTGGCCCGCGCTATGGACTGGCCAAGCGAGGTCTTGCCGACACCCGGCGGACCTACGAGGCAGAGAATCGGACCCTTGAGCTTTCTCACTCTTTGCTGGACGGCAAGATACTCAAGGATGCGTTCCTTGACCTTGTCCAAGCCGTAGTGCTCCTCCTCCAGAATCGTTTCAGCGTAAGCCAGATCATGGTTGACCTTGCTGCGCTTTTTCCAGGGCATCGCCACCATCCAGTCGATATAGTTTCTGACAACGGTGGCCTCGGCCGACATCGGCGGCATCTGCCGAAGCTTGCTCATCTCCGATTCAGCTTTGGTGCGTGCAGCCTGGGGCATTCCGGCCTTGTGGATCTTTTCAGCCAGTTCATCCAGTTCGCTCGGCGCATCCTCGATATCACCCAACTCTTTCTGAATTGCCTTCATCTACTCATTCAGATAATACTCGCGCTGGTTTTTCTCCATCTGCTGCTTGACTCGACCCCGGATGCGCTTTTCCATTTCGAGCATATCGACTTCACCCTCCATCAGGGTCATCAGTCGTTCAAGCCGATGCGTGACCAGCGGCGCCTCCAGAATGGATTGCTTGTCCTCGATCTTGATGGTCATGTGCGCGGCGATGGTGTCGGCCAGCCGGCTAGGATCATCAATACCCGCCAGTGAATTCAGCACTTCCGGCGGAATGCGCTTGTTGAGTTTGACGTATTGATCGAAGGTGCTGACTACTGTGCGGGCCAGCACATCCATCTCCGATTCCCCGGCGCCCTGCTCTTCCGTCATGGCATCAACGAGTGCATACAGGCAGCCCTCGTCCTCCTGGAATTGCTGGACCAGACTGCGCTCGGCTCCCTCAACCAGTACCTTCACAGTGCCATCGGGGAGTTTGAGCAGCTGCAGGATATTGGACAGCGTTCCCACCTCATACAGGTCCTCGAACCCGGGATCATCGACCTCGGCTTCCTTCTGGGCCACCAACAGCACCTGCTTGCCATCTTTCATGGCATTGTCGAGGGCGAGGATCGACTTCTCCCGCCCGACAAACAGCGGAATGACCATATGTGGATAGACCACCACATCGCGGAGGGGAAGCACAGGGATGCGTTTATCCTGGCCGATGATCTCGTCGGTATTGGTATCCATGATGTGTCTGGTTTGGTAGGGGATGGAAATTAAACGTTAAAGACAATATGGGGCCGGCGGACTCGAATGCAAGCCATAATGACTGGCTCGTAGAGAAAAGCCCGCAACAGCGGGCTTTTCAGATTTATGTGCGGTCCATTGCCGCCTCAGTCCGCAGCCACAGCCAACTGTTTTTCCACGACCTCATAGATGAGATGAGGTTCGGTCTCGCCCTGAATCACTGGTCGGTCGATCACCACTTTGCTCACCCCTTCGGCGGACGGCAGTTCATACATGGTATCGAGCAGGATATGTTCAAGGATGGTCCGTAGACCACGGGCGCCGGTCTTGCGCTCCATGGCGCGACGGGCGATGTCATGCAACGCCTCATCCTGAATTTCGAGCTCGCAGCCCTCCATTTCAAACAGCTTCTTGTATTGCTTCACCAAGGCATTGCGCGGCTCGCTCAGGATGCGGACCAAGGCATCCTCGCTCAGTTCTTCAAGTGTGGCCACAACCGGCAGACGCCCGACAAATTCCGGTATCAGGCCATACTTGATCAAATCCTCGGCCTCGACATCGGCGAGCACCTCGCCGACATTGCGCGTATCGTCCTTGCTTTTGACATCGGCAGCGAAACCGATGCCACCCTTCTCCGACCGCGCGCGAATGACCTTGTCGAGACCCGCAAAAGCACCCCCGCAAATGAACAATATGTTGGCGGTATTAACCTGCAGGAATTCCTGTTGCGGATGCTTGCGTCCACCCTGGGGAGGTACGGCGGCTACCGTCCCCTCGATCAGTTTCAGCAAGGCTTGCTGGACCCCTTCGCCAGACACGTCGCGGGTAATCGAAGGGTTATCGGATTTACGCGATATCTTGTCGATTTCATCAATGTAGACGATGCCGGATTCTGCTTTTTCGACATCGTAATCACATTTCTGCAGGATTTTCTGGATGATGTTTTCCACATCCTCGCCGACATAGCCGGCTTCCGTCAGGGTCGTGGCATCCGCGATGGTGAAGGGGACATCCAGCAGTCGGGCCAATGTTTCGGCCATGAGGGTTTTGCCGGATCCGGTGGGTCCGATCAACAGAATGTTGCTCTTGGCGAGCTCGACGTCATTCTTGCGTGAAGCACCCTGGGCCCGCAGTCGCTTGTAATGGTTGTACACCGCCACCGACAGCGTGCGCTTGGCCTTTTCCTGGCCGATGACGTACTCATCCAGTACCTGCTTGATCTCCTTTGGCTTGGGCAACTTGTCGAGTCCGGATGCAGCGGTCTCCTGCAACTCCTCGCGGATGATGTCATTGCACAATTCCACGCACTCATCACACACGAACACGGACGGTCCCGCAATCAGCTTGCGGACTTCATTCTGACTCTTGCCACAAAAGGAGCAGTACAGGAGCTTACCGTTATCCTTTCCGCGTTTATCGTCGCTCATTTGGCATTCCTCGAATGGTTCTCTACATGCACACCACAGTCAGTCACAGCGGATACTCCAGAACCGTATCCTGTCTTAAACCGATCTGCGGTCGAGCACCTTGTCAATCAAGCCGTAATTCACCGCATCTTCGCCGCTCATGAAATTATCACGATCCGTATCGTTGGCAATCTTCTCGATTGGCTGCCCCGTGTGGTCGGCAAGGATGCGGTTGAGACGGTCGCGCACGGCGAGGATTTCGCGTGCGTGAATGTCGATATCGCTGGCCTGCCCCTGAAAACCGCCCAAAGGCTGATGGATCATCATGCGCGAGTGCGGCAGGCAATAGCGCTTGCCGGCCGCGCCTCCTGCCAGTAACAGCGCCCCCATGCTGGCCGCCTGCCCGATGCAGAGCGTGCTCACATCCGGCTTGATGAACTGCATGGTGTCATAGATCGCAAGACCGGAGGTAACGACACCGCCGGGCGAATTGATGTAGAGATGAATATCCTTGTCCGGGTTTTCGGATTCCAGAAACAGTAATTGGGCAATGACCAGATTGGCCATGTAGTCCTCGACCTGGCCCACCAGAAAAATCACCCGCTCCTTGAGCAGTCGGGAGTAGATATCAAAGGCCCGTTCACCGCGCGCCGACTGCTCGATGACCATGGGCACCAGACCGGTTGCCCGTGTTGCCAAATCCATTTCCTGCCTGTCCTGAATCATGGGCCTGCGCTCCAATTGCTCGTTTTAGACCTGTGCGCCGAAACGCTGGTTGCCGGTAGCCGCCAGCATCAGGGATTGAAAATCGATTGATTCATCCGTGACCTTGGCCTTTTCAAGAATCAGATCGACCATCTGGTCCTCGAGGACCATGTTTTCGACCTCACGCAGACGGCTCGGATCGGCGTAATACCAACGCACGACTTCCTCCCCATCCTCATAACTGGCCGCGAGATCCTCCACCGCCGCCCGGACTCGCGCAGAATCCACCTTCACGCCATGCGCATCGATGAGTTTGCCCAGAATGAGAGCCAGCGACACGCGGCGACGCGCCATCGGTTCCAGTTGCTGCTTGAGCGCATCCTCATCCAGATCCTGCTTCTGCTTGCGCGCCGATTCACGGTAGGGCTTCAACAAATCCTTCAACTCGTCCTGAATCAGCACCGCAGGCAGATTCAGCGGGTTACGGTCGAACAGTTGATCCATGACCGAGCCTTTGGTTCTGGATTTGAGTGCCCGCTTCATCTCCCGCTCCAGGTTGGCACGGATGTCGGACTTGAAGTCCGCCAATTCGCCACTCTGGATACCGAAAGTTTTGATGAAGTCGGCATCCACCTCGGGCATGACCGACTCCTCGACCTTGCTGAGCGAGATGGAAAAATGGGCCGACTTGCCGGCCAGCTTTTCGCCCGGGTACGTGTCCGGGAACACGATATCAAATTCCAGCTCCGCGCCCGGCGCCACGCCGGTCAGCTTGTCCTCGAAACCCGGAATCATCTGGCCTGAGCCCAGCACAACCGGGAAGTCATCAACACGGCCGTTGGTGAAGGATTCACCGTCCTGAGTCCCCTCGAAACTGATCACGACCCGATCCCCTGACACCGAAGCGCGCTCGACGTTTTGCCAGGTTTTGCGCTGTTCGCGCAAGCGGTTGATCATACCTTCGATATCGGCCTCAGCCACCTCGGAAATCGACCGC
>CAYFNI010000045.1:17476-18242 GCA_964344495.1 uncultured Methylococcus sp. | reverse complement strand
CGTATCGAGGGTTCGAATCCCTCTCTCTCCGCCATATTAGTCTTAACCCATTGATCAGAGATGGGATTCACTCTGGGCGGTATCTGCGCCCGCCACTGTACCACCGCTAGTGCAAAAGTGACGCTACTGTGCGGTCGCGCCTGGATAGAAGCAAAATCAGATTGATGCTCAATTGGATTTATGAGCTTGTTTTGCCAGCGCCCTCGATCCTCCTCAATAAAAAAGCCTTGCAATGCGATGGTGGAACCAATCTCGCCAGGGTCTGTGCCTGCGCCTTTAAGACCAATACTGAGTCGAAGCTGAATAACCCTGAATTTAGGTCGAGTTCATTAGTGGGCTGCCCATATTTCCGAGCATTTCAGCGCTCAGAAAATCCATGATTTCGGGCCAAAGTAGCCGCAGCCTCTTCATCAGGAGCCGGATGTTAGACCGGCACCGCAGAGCAAGGCATGTAACGCAATACCCAGCGCTCCTCTCAACGGATTTAGACCCAATCGACTAGTACCCCCTAATATCCCCGTTCCACGATGACAATTCTCGCCATTCCTTCGGTCAGAATGCTGACTTGTTCAACATTTTCGGCTAACGTGTTTCGGAGGACGCTTTCAAGCGCCTGAAGTTCATGGCGTGCGTGACGCTTTCAGCGATGATGGTTTGCGCGCTTTGCCCCCCACAGTTGAATAGGACGTTTTAGTTTTCTGGTCCATTTCAGGTCTTCGCCGTTTGCTGTGCAGATAGTTCGAGCAGTCGATCCACGCCGATGGGT
>CAYFNI010000045.1:7302-17466 GCA_964344495.1 uncultured Methylococcus sp. | reverse complement strand
GCTTAGTATCCGGCGAAAATGCGGGCCAGACTTGTCAGCCTCCACTCTTCTAAACAGCAGTTCCTGAAAAACAGAAAGCAGAAATCGCAAAACCTGAGCAACGCTCATTTTTCGGGTGAAATTCAGTAATCCATTGATGCGTCGGGCGTATTAACCGTTTTCTGTGTAAATAGTTCGAGCAGTCGATCCACGCCGATGGGTTCGACGCCCATTAGAGGGACGACGGCGTAGCGTTGCGCGTGCCGTGTGGCCACTGCCTCAATTTCCCGAAGCTCGTTCCTGGCCCGCTGGCGCAGCAGTGCAGAGTGAGGACGCGCTGCTGCGACGCTGTTGTTGATGATCCAGGCCCAAGGCTCAATCCCCGCTCGACGCAGATCCGATTGGAGGTTGGCGGCTTCGAGCACGGGCGTCGTCTCCGGCAACGTCACCAGGATCACCTTGGTCTGCTTTGGATTCTGCAACTGCATCATCGGGGTGGTGAAGTGCGCCCCAGACTGGCCCATCTGACGCACGACATCCCGGTGGTAAGCGCCGGTGGCGTCCAACAACAGCAGCGTGTGCCCCGTGGGCGCGGTGTCCATCACGACGAACTGTTTACCGGCTTCCCGAATGACTCGCGAGAAGGCCTGGAAGACCGCGATCTCCTCGGTGCAGGGTGATCGCAGGTCTTCCTCCAGCAGGGCGCGGCCTTGCGCATCCAATTGCGCCCCCTTGGTCTCTAGCACATGTTGGCGGTAGCGTTCCGTGACCTCGTGCGGATCAATCCTGCTCACGGACAGATTCGGCATCGACCCGGCGAGCGTCTCGGAGAGGTGCGCGGCGGGATCGGAGGTCGTGAGGTGCACGGGCAGCCCCCGGGAGGCTAACTTGACCGCTATTGCTGCTGCGAGTGTCGTCTTGCCGACGCCCCCCTTTCCCATCAGCATCACAAGTCCGTGGCCATCGACGGCAATCTCTTCAACGAGCCCTGCCATTCCAGCCGATGGGATTGGCTCCAATTCGACATCCGGTTCCGGTCCGGTGGCGGGGCCATGGTCAAAGAGGCGGTGCAGCGTCTCGACGCCCACCAGGTTGAATGGCTTAAGCAACAGCTCATCACGAGGCAGGGCTTTCAGCGATGCCGGCATCTCCGCCATTGCGGCCTGTTCCCGGACAGCGATGGCCTGCGCCAAAGGGTCGTGTTCTGCTGCGTTAGGATCGAGGATTCCATTGATGACGAGGTACTGCTGGGAAAGCCCGATTGCCGCCAATTCATCGTGCGTTCGCGCTGCTTCGCGTAAAGTGGCGACCTGGGCCCGGGCGACCAGTACCAGGCGGGATCGTTGAGGATCGGACAACGCATCGACGGCCGCCCGGTACTGAGTACGTTGCTTCTCCAGTCCCGCGAGCGGCCCCAGGCAGGAGGCATTGCCTTTGCCCGCTTCCAGGAATCCGCTCCACGCGCCGGGAAGTTGCAGCAACCGGATGGTGTGGCCAGTGGGCGCGGTGTCGAAGATGATGTGATCAAACATAGCCGTTGCGGCGGACCCGACCAGCAACGCGGTGAATTCGTCGAAGGCAGCAATTTCCGTGGTACACGCCCCAGAGAGTTGCTCCTCGATACCCCGAATGACGGGCTCAGGCAACACGCCACGGACTGGGCCCACGATTCGATCCCGGTAGGCCTGCGCAGCGGCTTGTGGATCGATCTCCAGCGCCGAGAGGTGGGGAACGGCGCGAATCTGGCTGATGGTGTTGCCAATGGCCACCCCAAACACCTGACCGACGTTGGAGGCCGGATCTGTGCTCACCAACAAGACCTGCTTGCCAGCTGCCGCCAGTCGAACGGCTGTGGCGCAGGCTATCGAGGTCTTGCCGACCCCTCCTTTGCCGGTGAAAAAAAGGAATCGTGGCGGCGCGCTGAGGAACTGCACAAGCTCCCCCGCCTCAGTGTAAGGGTTCGTTGGGTTGGCCATCTCCCAGACGGGGGTTTAGCGCGGGGGATATCAGGGCAAGGGGCCAGAGTAGAGGGGCTTTCTGAACAGAAGGTGAAGATCGCCTAGCGCGCCCTCGACATAACCCCCTTCGCAATATGCGAGATAAAATTCCCACAGCCGAATGAAGGACTCGCTATAGCCTTGCGCAAGAACCTCTCTTTGCCGGTCCATAAAGCGTTCGCGCCAGAGCCGAAGGGTAGTTGCATAATGGCGTCCGATATCCCGGAGGTAGACCAGTTGCAGATCAGTAACGCGGGTTGCAGCCTCTAGCAACGGAGAAATAGCCGGGATGCAACTGCCGGGGAATATGTAACGCTTGATGAAATCGACTTCATCGCGAGCACGCTGATATTCGCGATCATTGATCGTGATGGCTTGGATCAGCATCAACCCATCCTCGGTCAGAAGATCGCTGCATGTGCGGAAGAAAGTCTCAAAGTACTGGTGTCCAACCGCTTCGATCATCTCAATCGAGACCAACTTGTCGAAACGGCCCTCCAACTGGCGGTAGTCCTCTTTCAATAGGGTGATTCGATCATCAAGTCCTGCTTCAGCAATTCGAGTCCGGGCCAGAGTGTGCTGACTGTCTGAAATCGTGGTGGTTGTGACGTGGCAACCATATTTACGGGCAGCATGAATGGCAAAGCCGCCCCAGCCCGTGCCAATTTCGATTACACGATCCGAAGGCTTCAGGTCCAGGAGCTGACAGATGCGGTCCAGTTTGACGAGGGATGCCTCATGCAAGGTAATGTCTGCCGGTTCGAACAAAGCACAGGAGTACATCATGCTCTCGTCAAGAAAGAGCCGGAAAAAGTCATTGCCAAGATCATAATGAGCAGCAATATTGCGGCGGCTGCCCTCATGGCTGTTCCGATTCATCCAGTGCAGCCATTGACGTAGGGGGGAGGCAAGTCGGGCCAAGCCCCCATCAAGACCGTCCATCACCTTTCTGTTTTTGACCATGAGCCGAATCAGCCCCGGTAGATCATCAGTATTCCAGTCGCCAGCCACATAGCTTTCAGCGGCGCCGAGGGTGCCTCCGAAGGCCGTATCGCCATAAAAGGCAGGATGGGTAACCTCAACCCTTACCGAAAGGGGACAACGTTCGGAGACCTTGCCGAAGCGATGGGTGGCACCGTCGATCAGTACCAGTTCGCCGTCTGAGATTCCTGAGAGTTGACGCATCAGAAGTTTCTGCCCGAGGTGATTGATACGACCTCGGTTACGGGTTCTGGTAAAACTGTCGTTTGCAATGGCGATGGTGGCTTTAGGCATCAATCTCTCCTGTTAGGGCTGCTGCACCGGATCCTCGGGGTGATCGTAGACCTTGACCCCCTTGAACTTGAGCCAAAGTGCCTCCCAATAGATGCCGGCAATCACCTTGAACGTCATCGGTGGAAACGAGACCAATGCCTGTGCGAGATGCCAGCCAGTGATGGGTTTACGCTCAAGCGTCAAGGTGGCATCGAAAAGTCGGGCGCCTTCCCGCTCCAAATTCATGTGAATCTTGAGTGCCTCGTCGGGTAGTGAAAAACGCCAGTCGTAGTCGATATCCATGGGCATGAACGGGGATACATGGAACGACTTCGGAAACAGGAAACGCTGGATTCTGGACTCCGCCTGATCTGCAGACGGAATCAACACGTAGGCCTTTCGCTCTTGCCAGGGGGTATTGGTGATCTCGGCCACAATACTCTGGACTGAATGCCCATCCGCGTCGAAACAGTAGTAAAAGGTCACTGGATTGAAGCAATAGCCAAAATACCGAAGGTGCGTCAGCATCCGAATCGGACCCTGCGGCTCAGTCCCCCCCGCCTCGACCACGACTTCTCGAACCTTGGCTGCCAGTGAACGCGTATCGCCCCCGAGATAATCCTCTCTCCTGAACCAGGCGAGACTTGGACCGCGCGTAGACCAGAACCAGCGACCATCAAACACCCGATCGATTTCGTCGAGATCAAGATAGAGCATGAAAAGACGATACGCAAAATGGTGTTTGCGAGGCTGAAATCGCCTATGTCGCACCTGCCCGACGTACAACTGACTGTTCATCACAACCGACTCAACAGGGTTTCTGCGGCTCGAAGGCCACTCTTGACCCCGTCTTCATGAAACCCGAACCCCCAGTAGGCGCCCGCGTAATGTGTTCGATGCCGGCCACTGATCTCGCCGTGACGCCCCTGAGCGCTGATGGTCTCGGGGGTGTAGGCGGGATGATGGTAGGTGATTCGCTTGAGGATCTTCTCAGGATCAATGCTTTCGTGATGGTTGAGGGTCACGCAGAAGGTTGTGTCTGATTCGATGCCCTGAAGGATGTTCATATTGTAGGTAACAGCCACCCGGTCCTTCTCGGATACCGGGATGTGGTAGTTCCAAGCGGCCCAGGCCAGACGTCGGTGAGGGAGAATCCGGGGGTCAGTGTGCAGGAGAGTCTCATTAACCTGATAGCGAATCTTGCCGAGAACCTCGGTCTCTTCCGCTGTCGGGTCCTGGAGCATGGCGTAAGCCTCATCGCTATGACAGGCCAGAATCACATGATCAAAAATTTCTTTTTTTTCATTGGCAAGAGTGACTGTCACAGCATCCTCGCTTCGTGAAATCCCGATCACCTTCGACTGGAGTTGAATCCGATCAGCAAAAGCCGCTGTCAGGGAGGGAATGTAACGGCTTGACCCCCCTTGAATAACACGCCATGTAGGTCTTTGATCGACACTGAGCATGCCATGATTTTTGAAGAACCTGATGAAGAACCGAGCCGGAAAACGAAGCATTTCGCCGGGTGCAGCAGACCAAATGGCGGCTCCCATCGGGATAATGTAATGATCCCGAAACGCCCTCCCATAACCCTCATTCAGGAGATACTCGCCGAGAGTGACCGTATCGTCCCCGGCCTCAAGGAACACGGGGGCCTCGCGGTTGAAACGCAGAATCTCACGGATCATCCCGTAAAACCGTAGCGAGAAAAGATTACGGCGCTGTGCGAACAGGGAATTCAAATTGGTACCGTTGTATTCAAGCCCCGTTTTTTCACAGCGAACGCTGAAACTCATGTTACTGGCTTGCGATGGCACCCCAAGGCTGTTCATCAGGCGTATGAATTCGGGGTAGGTCCAGTCATTGAATACGATAAACCCGGTATCGATGGCGTACTGACGTCCCTTCAGCGTGATGGCATGGGTCTGGGTGTGTCCGCCCACATAATTGTTCTTTTCAAACAAGGTGAGATCACAGCGATCCTGAAGTCGGTGGGCGGCCACCAAGGCTGAGATACCCGTACCCACAATAGCAATACGCGGTTTTCCTTCATGTTGTTGCATTGGTGCGGAATCCCCTCAAGCACTAAGCTTCCTCTAAATGAATCGATGTCATCCCCGAGGAAGAAGTCCAAGGGAATTTAGCCGATTGCGTTGCCGCCAGGATTCGGGAATCGGACGCAAATCCCAGACAAGGCCGAACACGGCCATACCCTTCAAAATCCAGTAAGTTGGGTCAAACTCCCACCAGAAAAAACCCTGTCGCACGGCACCCGGATAGTGATGATGATTGTTGTGCCATCCCTCGCCGAGGGTAATCAGGGCCAGAAAAGCATTGTTGCGACTCTTGTCTTTCGTTGCATAGCGCTGGCTTCCCCATACGTGGGCCAGTGAATTGACCATGAAGGTTGCGTGATAGAGCACCACCGTCGAAATGAAAAACCCCCAGATCAGCATCTGCGGGCCATCAGTGCCGAGATCCGGGGCGACAGTCTCAAGCCAATAGCCCAGAAAGTACATGAAAACAGCGAGAAATACCGGTACCAAGGTGTCATACCGGTCCAGAAATACCAACTCCGGATAAACCAGCCAATCCCTTACCTGCGCTGTCCGAGTCACGAAGTTGCGGCGTGTAAGAAACCAGCCGATGTGGCTTCGGAAAAAGCCTAACTGATACGGGGAATGAGCGTCTTCCGAACGATCGGAGTGGGCGTGGTGATTACGATGATGGCCTGCCCACCAGAGCGGACCACGTTGGACGGACGAGGCACCGAGCACGGCAAAAAAGAACTGAACAAACCGAGAAGTCTTGAAACTCCGGTGGGAAAAATAGCGGTGATAAAAGGCCGTGATGGCGAACATCCGGGCAAGGTAAAGCCCGACTGCAATCCCTACGGCAATGCCGCTCACGCCAACCCAAAGAACCCCAAGACAAGCGACATGCATCAGAACGAAGGGAACAACCCGCAGCCAGTCGATTCGGTCTATGTCCTCACCCTCTGCAGGTGGAGGCGTGTCGTTATCGAACCATCGACTGAGGGAGGCTGGCAACAGCACTCGCTTTGTGTGTGGCTTTGAATGCACTGGCATCGTTTTTAGGGGTTTGTCCATTGCTGGGGCACCCGCTGGATCTTCAACGGGTCGTAACCTTCGCGCGCCGCGAGCTCAATGAGGGCTTTCAGCCGATCATCGGGGATCACTGGATTCCGGGCCATAATCCACACAAAGTCCCGCGCCTCGCGCCCTATGATGGTTTCGCCATAATCATCGCTTAAGTAGACAATCCGGTAGTCCGAGCGAATGGGCCAGAAAAACTGCATATCCCAAATTGCGTTGGACGCGGAGTCACGGATGAAACCTCGTGGCTCATAGCGACGCTCCGGACCGTTAAAACCGCCTTCACGAAAGGTGAAGGTAGTGGCGATCGTTCCATCCGCATCCAGGCGGTAGCTCTCCACAGCGTTATGAGCCCCCTTTTCGATGAAGGTCGGAATATTCGCTATGACGTACCAAGGGCCCATAAAACGCTGAAGGTCGACCTGCGACATGGTATGGATCGGTGGCAAGGGGCTCTGGCAACCGGGTAAAAATGGTATTAGTGCCATGAGGAAGGAGCGAAACACTTTCATGGGTCGCCTCAGCTGGGTTGATCCAGTCGATATCTAAGTTTTTTATTGTTCTCAAGACGTGAGTCAAGGGCGACCCACTGCCCGTTTAAGTCGTACCAAAGATCTATTTCAAACTGAGGCGACACCAGCAAGTAATGGTCAACCGACCGCTTATCGATGCCCACTGTCATGGTTTCTCGTCCCAAGGGACGTATGGACACACTGGTCAGTTCACCGGTCTGCGGATTGAGAAGTTGTTTTTGCTGGAGCATGTCGGGATTCCAGTAGGCAAAAGTCATGATGCATCCAGGCAAGGTGTGGGTGGCCCCGTCCACAATCAGCGAGAAGGACTCGGGCGAGGCCGTACCTTGTAAAGAAACCCGTGTACCGTTGTCATCGGTCTGCGCACGAATCGATTCAAGGCAATTGCGTTTCCAGGATTCATTCGAGACGTGATCGTAATGATAAAACCCGATCCCCAGAAAGCGGACATCAAATTTCGCCACACTTTCGAGAATCCTCCTATCTCCCTGCCCTTTAAGCGTGAAGCGATGGTCCCCCACCAGTTGATCGTCCAGATAAACCTTGAAGGGCCACTGGGTGACGTCTGCCATCACGGAGCGTAACCCCGCGCTCAGAATAAGAAGACCTCCAAAAAAGATACGTTTCATGGAGACTGCCTCGGGGGTCGGGGCCAGAAAACAGAAGTCGACTCAATGTATCGACGGTAAGCCTGGTTGCGTTGGGCGAGATCCGCTTCAAGCAGGGGAACGCCGGAGACTTTCAGCAACAACCACGTAATGAAAAAGGGTGAAATCAGAAGCCAAAAAGGACCCCCGGCCGCCAGGGCCAAGAACACGAATCCCCACCAGAGGAGTGCCTCGCCAAAATAATTCGGGTGTCTCGAGTACCGCCATAGGCCAGTATCCAGCACCGATCCGTGGGCCCGCCCGCTGCGCTTGAATCGGGTTAATTGCCAGTCGGCAAAAGCTTCAAACGACAGGCCGATGACAAAGATTCCAATTCCAAGTCCGTCGGCGAGGCCAAGAGGCCTGGATGCATCAAGGGCATAGCGAATGGGCAACGCCACAAGCCAAGCCAGAACGACTTGAAGGTAGAACACATAGAAAAGGCTCTTGATGGGGTAATTTGGCTGGTTTCTGGCACGGATAGCCTGATATCGCCGATCTTCAGGCTTGCCCCAATTTCTGACCGTCAAGTGCAGTGAAAGTCGGATGGCCCAGCAAAGAACGAGCCCTATCACAATCCACGTTCTGGGGCCGGTCGCCTCGACAGAGTGATACCACGTGAACAGGCTCGTCACAAAGAAAAGACTCCAGAAGCTGTCCACAATGCCCACATCATGGCGCCAGAGGCTCAGAAGCCACGCGAATGTGGCCAGCATCAGCATCGGGGGAATTGCGGCAACCAGATGCGAGAAATCTGTCATCGATCATGATCTCCGTTCAGGTGCCCGGCTCTTTCAGTGCATTCCCTTGCGATGAGCGAGAGAAACGGCATCACGAAGAACCAGCCAACACCCAAGGCAGTATAGCCCGTTGCAGGGTCAGGAATCTTGAGTGCACCGAGTTGGGCCCCGCCAAGCCAGGACAGGGGGCCGAGGAGACCGCCCAGGATGGCGGCGATGCCGAGCTGTCGTCGTAGCCAACCGAGGCAGCCGTTCAATGTGGTTCCGAATCCCATCCAGAGCACCAGAATCCATAGAGGGACACCGAAGAGCGTAGATCCCGCCTGGTAATTCACCAACCCAAAATGGACCATGATCCCCTCCCACAAAGCACCAACGAGCAGGGTGATTCCGATGGTACTGAATTCGATAACCGGTGACCTCGCCCACCAGACATGCCAAACGACCATAAGAACTCCCACCTCGGCGCCCAGGTCAGGCCGATTGTGCGCGGCGCCGAGTACGGTCGCGAACCAAATGGCCTGATAACGCAAAAGATTGGTTAGAGCTGGACCCGATGTTTGTAAGGATGGCATCACCGAGGACTTCCCTATCGCAACTTGAATCGGTAGTGCCCAATCGGCCAAGCTTTGCCATCGTCGTACCCAAAAATTTCCGAACAGGCAATGAAAAACAGTCGCCAGCGATGCCACCAGAGTCTTTTTAAGCTTGGCCCATATGTATCGGCCAGAATCGCGAGGATTCGTTCCTCGTGAAGGTCCATGTTCGAAAGCCAGTGATCAGACGTTTTGCGGTAATGGTCCCCTGACCAAACCCAATCGGCCTCAACTTCAAGCGCGCAATCGAGAGACTTTGCCAGATCCAGGGACGGCATCATTCCGCCGGAGAAGAAATATTCGCTCATCCAATCGCTTGAATCGGCGACTTCAAAGAGGTAAGGGGCTTGGGCTTGGGTGAACACATGCATCATGAAGCGTCCATCTGGCTTCATCCAATCACTGACCCGGTCCAGGAGGAGTTCCCAGTTTCGCATGTGTTCAAACATTTCTACGGACACCACCCGATCGAAGCGTCGGCTCGTCGAGAAGACATTCATGTCAGCCGTTTCAATTTCGAGATTCTTGAGCCCTTCCTGTCGCGCCCGATCAAGAATCGATTTTCTCTGGCTCAAAGAATTGGAAACCCCGAGAATCCGGCTGTTCGGGAACCGTCGGGCCATCCACAGAGAGAGAGAACCCCAACCACAACCCAGTTCGAGGATCTCTTGACCATCCTCAAGCATTGCATGCTCAGCGGTCTGTTTGAGTGCGGCCTCCTCGGCCTCAGCCAAAGAGGCCTCAGCTGAGGGATAGAAGCAACAGCTGTACTTGCGTTGTGGTCCGAGAACCCTCTCGAAGAACTCGGCTGGAAGCTCGTAATGTTGTTCGTTGGCCTTCTCGGTCAGCACCGCTATCGGGCTTTTCCGCATTCCAGCAAGAAATTTTTCTCGATAGGCATCGAGATCTTCACCATTTTGCGGAGGCAAACTCCGAAGCCTCTCCCTCGCCAAACGACGTATACCGTACCTCACGAACGTGTCCGGTACCCAGCCATGTTCCGCGAGTAAGATGCCGATTGAAGGGCTCATTGATACACTCCTCCGGTGCGCGTGTCTGAATTTCAGTCCAAAGGGATTTGGTATTGGTTCTGTGAAAGAGGTTCCCTTGACTGCATGGTAAATCGCGTGAGTGTGGCTTTCCAAGCCCGTATAGGCATCGTGCATTTTTTGCTGATGTTGCGTATCGCTGTTGCTACACTACGTCTTGTCAAAGCCATCTCTTCCCACCTCGAAAATAAAGACTGTCTGGGATTGCTACGGATTGTATCTGTTGAGCCGACTCCTCAGTCATTGAAAAATA
>CAYFNI010000045.1:0-7292 GCA_964344495.1 uncultured Methylococcus sp. | reverse complement strand
GATTATGGATGCCGGTTTGGCGGATTTTGTTTTTGCCTAAGCCCCCGGTCTACAAACCCAAGCCGCCAATCCAGGACGTCCGTCTTGTCCCACTGCGGGCATGTCTGTGTCCGGATGGGCGTGTTACCCGCAGCGATGCCGTCTCAGGCTGCACCATAGAGTTGTGCATGAATCGATCTCCGCGTCCCCCCCACACCCGCTTCTTGCCCGGTTACCTGTATGGACAGGCCCTGCTGGACAATCCGATCTACAACAAAGGCAGCGCGTTCAGTGAAGCGGAGCGGGATGCTTATGGCCTGCGCGGCCTCCTGCCGTCCCATGTGGACAGCATCGAGGAGCAGTTGGAGCGGGCCTACAATGCTTTCACCTTCGCTGGGTCCGACTTGCAAAAGCATGTCTACCTGCGCCAGCTGCAGGACACCAATGAAGTCCTGTTCTACCGCCTGTTGCTTGGTCACATCGAAGAGATGCTGCCGATCGTGTATACGCCGACGGTGGGACTGGCCTGCGAGCGTTTCAGTCAGATTTATCGCCGCCCGCGCGGCTTGTTCATCGCCTATCCGAGCCGCGGCAATATCCGTCGGATCATCGCCAACCGCCCGGTTGCCGATATTGACGTGATCGTCGTTACCGATGGCGAGCGTATTCTGGGTATCGGCGATCAGGGGGCCGGCGGGATGGGTATTCCGATCGGCAAGCTGTCGCTGTACACCCTGATCGGCGGCATTCATCCGGAGCGGACCTTACCCATCATTCTTGACGTGGGGACCAACAACGCGGCGCGGCTGGCGGATCCGATCTATATCGGTTGGCACCACGAGCGCATTACCGGCGACGACTATGACGCCTTCGTCGACGAGTTCGTGCAGGCAGTCAAGGCAGAGATGCCGCAGGTGTGCCTGCAATGGGAGGATTTTGCCACTCCCCATGCGCGTCCCTTGCTGGACAGATACCGGGACGAACTGCTGACGTTCAACGACGACATCCAGGGGACTGCGGCGGTGGCACTGGGTGCGGTGCTGAGTGCAGTCAACGTCACCGGCGAACGGCTGGCCGATCAGCGCATCGTCTTTCTCGGTGCCGGATCGGCCGGTATCGGCGTGGCGGACTACCTGCGTGCCGCCATGGTCCAGCAAGGCCTGACCGAAGCCGAGGCACGCAGCCGCTTTTACATCATCGACAAGGATGGCCTGCTGCACGATCAGCGCAGCGACTTGTTGCCGGAACAGCAGGTCTATGCCAAACCGTGGTCCCAAGTGGCCGACTGGCCAAAGACCATGAACGGACTGATCGGTCTGGCCGACGTCATTGGCCAGATTCGGGCTACGGTGCTGATTGGCCTCTCGACCGTCACCGGCGCCTTCAATGAGGCCATCGTCAAGACCATGGCCGGCAAGGTCGAGCGACCGATCATTTTCCCGCTCTCAAACCCGACCTCCCGCGCCGAAGCAACCGGCGAGCAACTGATCGAATGGACCGAGGGCCGGGCCTTGATCGCTACGGGTTCGCCGTTCAAGCCAGTCACCTATCGGGGCCGCAGCTACCCTGTGGCCCAGTGCAACAATGTCTACATTTTCCCGGCCGTTGGGCTGGCGCTGGTAGCCGGTCGGGCGCGGCGGGTCACCGATGCGATGCTGATCGCAGCCGCCGAGTCATTGGGCGCCCAGTCGCCCGCCCTGAACGATCCGATGGCGCCGTTACTGCCGGAATTGCGGCATGCGCGAGACGTGGCAGCCCGGATCGCCCTGGCGGTAGCGCAGCAGGCCATCCGTGACGGCGTTGCGCCATCCGCCACCGAAGAGGAATTGCAAGACGCTATTCGTCGCCATCAATGGTCGCCGGAATACGTCGAGTTGCCCCTGTAAGCCCCGGCGTTTGGCGCTCGCGCGCTTAGCGCCCGCGCAGGAACAATGCGTTCAGGTCGGCCAGACTCAGCTGCACCCAGGTCGGGCGCCCGTGGTTACACTGGCCGCTGCGCTCGGTCGCTTCCATGTCCCGCAACAACGCGTTCATCTCCGGCACGGTCAGCTTGCGGTTCGCCCTGACGGCACCATGACAGGCCATCGTCGCCAATAGCGTATTCAACCAGTCCTCGACCCGCCGGCTCTGGCCGTGCGTGTTGAGATCGGCCAACACATCCCGCACCAGACGCTCGCCGTCACTCTGGCTCAGCAGGACGGGCAGGGCGCGGATCAGCAACGTCTCCGGTCCCAGACGCCCCAGTTCGATGCCCAGTGCGGCCAGTTCGGTCTCCCGCTCGACCGCCAGTTCCGCTTCCACCAGCGTCACGTTGAGCCGGATCGGCAACAAGAGCGGCTGGCAGGCAATCGCGCCGCTGCCATATTGCTGCTTGAGGTGTTCGTAGGTGATGCGTTCATGCGCGGCATGGGCATCGATCAACACCAGCCCGTCGGCATTCTCGGCCAGAATGAAGGCACCATGCAGATGGGCCAGTGCATAACCCAGCGGCGGCGTAACCGGTGGTGTATCGGCCGGGATGGGTGTCGCCGGAGCCGCCGCACCATACAGGCCGGCATAGCCGTGCATCAGTTCGGACACATTGAGCGGCAGGGGCGTTTGACGCGCGCCGGACGCATAGGACGATGAGCGCGATCCGACCGCCGCAGGCCGCAAGGACAGGGGCGGTAGTGGGTCGTGGCGGCGGGATGCCGGTTCCGGCGCGGCGGCCGGCTCGAGTTCACTGACGCTTACACCCCATCCGGCGCGAGCGCCACCGAGCACCCGGTGCAGGCTGCGAAACAGGAAGTCATGGACGCTGCGACCCTCGCGGAAGCGCACCTCCATCTTGGTCGGATGCGCGTTGACATCGACCAGGGTGGGATCCAGCTCCAGATAGAGCACATAGACCGGGTGGCGGCCGTGATAGAGCACATCCTGATAAGCCTGGCGCAGGGCAACTGTGACCAGTTTGTCGCGGATCAGCCGGCCATTGACGTAAAAGAACTGCAAGTCGGCCTGACTGCGGGAGTAGGTCGGCAGTCCGACCCAGCCGTGCAGCCGCAGGCCGGAGGCGCTGACGTCCACGGGCAGGCTTTGTTCGAGAAAATCCCCCCCCAGCAGGGCCGCCAGCCGCTGCTCGATATCGGCCGCCGCGCGGGTCGGCCGGAGGTTCAGGATCTCGCGCTGGTTATGGCTCAGGGTCAGGCCGACATCGAGACGGGCCAGGGCCATGCGCTTGATCAGGGTTTCGATGTGCTGGAACTCGGTCTTTTCCGAGCGCAGAAATTTTCGCCGTGCCGGCGTGTTGTAGAACAGATCGCGCACCTCGACCGTGCTGCCCTCCGGATGCGCCGCCGGGCGCAGATCGAAATCGGTTTCAGCCCCGTCGGTGCGGATTTGCCAGGCGTGGGACTCACCACGCCGGCGTGACGTCATCACCAGTCGCGAAACCGAACTGATGCTCGGCAACGCTTCGCCGCGAAAGCCCATGGTCAGTACGTGTTCGAGATCGTCCAGACTGGCGATCTTGCTGGTGGCATGGCGCGACAGGGCCAGCGGCAGTTCATCCTTGGCGATACCGATGCCGTTGTCCCGCACCCGCAACAGCCGCAGGCCGCCTTGCTCGACGTCGATGGCGATCTCACTGGCGTCGGCATCAAAGGCGTTTTCCACCAGCTCCTTGATGGCCGAGGCCGGCCGTTCGACGACTTCGCCGGCGGCAATCTGGTTGATGAGTTGCGGAGGGAGGGTGCGTATGGGCATGGGCGTCGGCAAGGTGGGCGAGCGGCTATTGTCGCCCAGACCCGAGGTTAGAAAAAGCCGCCTGATGCCAGCTTGGCTTGTGGGGGCGGGCCGGTTTCGGTATACAACCCGGTTGCAAGACTGCGTTCCCTCAGAATTCTCGACTTCAGCCATGTCCACCGATTTTCATGCCCTGCAGCAGGGTATCGCCGCCTGTCTCCGCAAGGATCAACACCGTCTGCGGCGGGCGCTGGATCAGTTACGAACCGAAGCCAAGAATGGTGGGTCGATCGATGCCGGACTGGACAGTTTACAGATGCGTATCGCGGCGTCGTCCGCCCTGCGGCAGACCCGCGCGGCGAGCGTGCCGGCCATCGACTATCCCGACTTGCCGGTGTCGGATAAGAAGGATGCGATTCGGGAAGCCCTGCTCGCGCATCAGGTCATCATCGTGTGCGGTGAAACCGGCTCCGGCAAGACCACCCAGTTGCCCAAGATCTGTCTGGAAGCCGGGCGCGGCGTGGCCGGGCTGATCGGCCACACCCAGCCCCGGCGCATTGCGGCCCGCACCGTTGCGGCCCGAATCGCCGAGGAACTGAACCAGCCCTTGGGACAGGCGGTCGGCTACAAGGTCCGGTTTCAGGACCGAACCCGGCCCGAGGGGCTGATCAAGCTGATGACCGACGGCATCCTGCTGGCGGAAACCCAGCAGGATCGCTTCCTCGACCAGTACGACACCCTGATTGTCGATGAGGCTCATGAACGCAGCCTCAATATCGACTTTTTGCTGGGGTATCTGCGCTGGCTTTTACCACGGCGGCCCGACTTCAAGCTGGTCATCACCTCGGCGACCATCGATCCGGAGCGATTTTCCCGCCATTTCGGCCACGCACCGATCATCAACGTGTCCGGTCGGACCTATCCGGTCGAGATCCGCTACCGGCCGGTCGAGATCGAGGACGGCGATGAAACCGACAAGGCCGAGCAATCGGCGATTCTGGCGGCGGTCGATGAACTCTGGCGCGAGCAGTCGGGCGATATCCTGATCTTTCTCAGCGGTGAGCGGGAAATCCGCGAGACGGCGGAATCTCTGCGCAAGCATCATCCGTCCAAGTGCGAAATTCTGCCGCTCTATTCGCGTCTGTCGCAGTCGGAGCAGGAGAAGGTGTTCCGGCCGACCAGTGCGCGGCGCATCGTGCTGGCGACCAATGTGGCCGAAACCTCGCTGACCGTGCCCGGTATCCGCTCGGTGATCGATACCGGCTATGCCCGCATCAGCCGCTACTCGCACCGCAGCAAGTTGCAACGGCTGCCGATCGAGAAGGTGTCACAGGCGTCGGCCAACCAGCGCTCGGGTCGCTGCGGCCGGGTCGGGCCGGGCATCGCCATTCGACTCTATTCCGAGCAGGATTTCGGTAATCGGCCCGAGTTCACCGATCCGGAGATTTTGCGCACTCACCTGGCGGCCGTCATCCTGCAAATGCAGGCGCTGAAACTGGGTGATATCGCCCGGTTTCCATTCGTCGAACCGCCTGATCCGCGCCTGATCCGGGACGGCTTGCGCACGCTGCAGGAGGTGAATGCGCTGGATGACGCCCATCGACTGACCGAGGTGGGCCGCAAGCTGGCGAAGTTGCCGGTCGATCCAAAGCTGGGGCGCATGCTGCTCGCCGGCGCTGACGAGCATTGCCTGACCGAAATGGCCATCATCGTCGCGGCGCTGAGTGTCCCCGACCCGCGTGAGCGGCCGGTCGACAAGGCCACGCATGCCGATCAGAAACATGCCCAGTACAAGGATGAGCAATCCGATTTCATGGCGTTGCTCAAGCTGTGGCAGACGTATGAGGAACAGAAAAAGCATCTGTCCAAAGCCAAGTTGCGTCAGTATTGCCGGGATCAGTTTCTGTCGTACGTGCGGATGACCGAGTGGCATGACATTCACAGTCAGATCATGGAGGTCATCAAGGGGGAACTGGAGCTGAAGCTCAATCAGGCCCCCGGCGAATTCGCGGAAATTCATCGGGCGCTGCTGGCGGGACTGTTATCGAATGTCAGTTTGCGGCAGGAGCAGAGCGAATACCTCGGTGCACGCGGCAGCAAGCTGTTCGTCCATCCTGGCTCATTCCTGTTCAAATCCAAGCCGAAATGGATCATGTCCGCCGAGCAGGTCGAGACCACCAAGGTCTATGCCCGAACGGTCGCCAAGATCGAGCCGGAGTGGATCGAGAAGGTGGGCGCCCATCTGGTCAAGCAGCAGCATTACGACCCACACTGGGAGCGCAAGGCGGCCCGGGTGGCGGTGCATGAGCGCACGCTGCTGTTTGGGTTGACGATCCAGGCCGGGCGCAAGATTCCCTATGAGCGCGTCAACCCGACGGAAGCGCGGGAGATGTTCATCCGCCACGCGCTGGTGCAGATGGACTACGACAGCAAGGCGCCGTTCTACCTGCATAACCTGACGCTGCTGGCCGAAGCCGATTATCTGCAACAGAAAGGCCGTCGCGTCGATCTGCTGGTGGATGAGGCCTGGCTGTACCGGTTCTTCGATGAGCGCATCCCGGCCGAGGTCGTGAACGGCGTGACGTTCGAGCGCTGGCGCAAAACGGTGGAAGCGCGCCAGCCGGATCTGCTCAAACTGTCGCGCAGTGACATCACCGCCAAGGAAGACGCCTCGCTGGATGCCCGCAATTTTCCCGATCATGTTCAGGTCGGTCCGCTCCGCATCGCCTTGCAGTATCGCTTCGAGCCCGGTCATGAAGACGATGGCGTGACCGCGATCATTCCGCTGCATCTGCTCAACCAGCTGGATCCGGAACCGTTCCGCTGGCTGGTGCCGGGCTTGCTGAAGGAAAAGCTGACGGCCCTGATCAAATCACTGCCCAAGACCTTGCGTATCCACTTCGTGCCGGTGCCCGAACATGCCGAACGCGTGTTGCCGATGCTGGATGTCGGAGTCGGCTCCTTGTATGGCCAGCTATCGTCGGCACTCAAAAAGACCGGCGGCATCGCCGTGTCGATCCAATCGTTTCGCGAGGAACTGCTGCCACCGCACTTGCGCATGAACTTCGCTGTCGTCAACGAGAGTAACCAGGTCATCGATCGAGCGCGTGATTTCGACGCTCTTCGGCAGCGGCACACGGTCGAGGCTGGTCGAAACTTCCAGCAGCTCGCGCAGGAGGCCTATCTGCACAGTGGCAGTACACGCTGGGATTTCGGTGATCTTCCGGTCTGTTTTGACGGCGAGCATGACGGCCAGAAGGTCTATGGTTTTCCGGCGCTGGTGGACGAGGGTGGAACGGTCGGGGTGCGCGTCTGTGCGACGCCGGAGGAGGCGGCCCGGCGGCAGGAAATCGGCTTGGCGCGACTGTTCCGGCTCGCTTTGAGCAAGGATCTCAAATACATCAAGAAACATCTGGCGCTGAACGCTCCGGCCGAACTGGCCTACCGGCAGCTGCCCGAGCATCCTGTTCTGGAGGGGCAGGGGCAGTCGTCCGACGGTGATCTGCGTGAAGATCTGCTCGACCGTCTGATGGCTGCCCTGTTTCTGGAAGGCCAGGCCGACGTGCGCTCTGCCACGGCTTTCGAGCAGC
>CAYFNI010000044.1:2434-18533 GCA_964344495.1 uncultured Methylococcus sp. | reverse complement strand
GGGTTACCCCACTGGAACCTAAATCCAGCGCGTCTACCAGTTTCGCCACATTCGCGTGTTGGATCTCGGCTGCATCCCTTGCGGACGTTGGAGCAAGGTCACAGCAGATAGCCGCCTGAATGGGCAGGCCGCAATCGGTCCTGCAAATCATGGCCGTATTATAAAGGAGACGCGTAATTTTTCACCTTAAATTGTCCTATGCCGAACGAAGATCCCCACTCCACAAGCGCCGAAGCCCCTCTGAACCCCGGATCGCGGCATGAAGGTGTGATCCAGTTTTCACTCCAATTCCGCCCCGCGGCACCGCCGGATTGGGCCGTTTGTTCCGAGTTGGACGGCTGGCGAACCCTGCTCCATCGCCTCGGACTCATTGGGCAAAACCCGGCCCACTATGGTGGTCTTGCCTATGGCAACGTCAGCCGACGCCTATCAGGCGCGCAGTTCCTCATCAGCGGCAGCCAGACCGGAGCGCTACCCCAACTCACAAGCCGTGACTACTGCGTGGTGGATGAATGCCAGTTCGAACACAACCGCCTCACCGCGCATGGGCCGATCAAGCCATCGTCCGAGGCCATGACACATGCCGCGGTGTATCAGACCGATCCGGTCATCGACTACGTGCTGCACGTTCACAGCCCGCAACTCTGGCAACAGTCGGATCGACTCGGCATCCCCATGACTGACCCATCCGCCGGCTATGGAACCCCTGAAATGGCCCGTGCAATCGGGGCATTGTTGATGAAAACGAAAGCCCCGGTTTTGGCCATGGGCGGCCACGAAGATGGTCTCATCGCCTGTGGCGCCAGTGTCGAGAACGCCGCCCTGCCGCTGCTTCGCCTGCTGGGCAAAGCCCTGCAGTCAGTGGATTCTGGTGGATAAACAACAACCGCCCGCGCAGATCAAAAACGCAAGGTCACTTCGGCGGGCACCCGTTCCACCCGCGCCTCATGCGCCGTAAATGCCTGACTGGGCCTGCCATTCACCTCGAGGCTCCGCAGCGTTCGTTCAGGGGGAAGCGCAATGCGCCAGCCGCCGGGCACCGTTTCCGACCCCTCGATGTGTAACTGCCATGTGTCCGTTCCGACCTGTCGCAGGCGATAGGTAAGCGCGCCATACGGGGTCGGCAGACGCGTGACGCCGATCGGCTCCCCCGTCGCCAGCCAGACCTCCGGAATACCTGCCGCTAGTACCAGAGACGCATCCTCTTCGCGCTCGTAAGCAAACAGGGCGCGGATGGCACGGATGGATTCCGCACCAATCCAGGCATGCGGCATATCGCCGATGAACTTCGGCGCGGCCGGCTGCTTCCAGACCACCTCAGCCCACTGGCGCCATGCCGACGGCCGCTGTCCGGCCAGCAGGACATCCAGCAGGCGCCAGGCTTGCTCACGACGCCCCAGCCGCACCAGCGCCTCGACCGAACGCAGTTCATACGGTGTGTAGGCGTCCCATGCCACCTCACCGGCCTGACGCTTGCGGACATAGTCGCCATACTCGTCGAAGGTACGATCAATGGCAGCCATCGGTAGCGAACCGCCTTCGCCGGCCAGATTGATGATCGCGGCGGTGGCGTTGACATCAAAGTCACCCAACTCGACCGAGGCCGGAAAATACGCGACCTGTCGATGCTGGAGGGTCCAGTGGACGGCCCGATACAGGCTTGCACGGAATGCATCCCGCAAACGGACCAGTCTCGGCGCTTGCGCCCGATCACCCAGCATCTCGGCCAGCCACACCGCATCCTTGAGACCACGCAGAGTCCAGAAGTCATCCCAGAAGGCATGGACCGGATGACCGGCATAGCCTTCATGACTGATCGAGGCGGGCATGAGCCCATAGAAGGCCGAGCGCTTGCCGCTGCGATAAGCAGCCGTCATCTGCGACTCCCGCAACCGCTTGATGGCTGCCACCGCTCTGAGCGCCGACGGCCATTGTCGCCGCAGCCAGTCGAGGTCGCGGGTATAACGCACGTACTCCGCAATCGAATAAAGATATTCGCCGTGGCTGTCATGCTCGGCTAGCGGATCGGCCCCGCGCCGATCCACACAGCACGGCAGGCTGCCGTCTGCGTTCTGGTAGTGCGCATACCATTCGATGAACTCACGCGCCGGCCGGGCATGGCCCAGACTGAGCAACGCCGACGACATCACCGCACCATCCCGAATCCAGGCCCGGGCATAGGTTCTGGGACCCGGTTGCAGGGCGGGTGGGTCACGGTTGATGAGGATGAAGCCGAGATTAGCCCGTACCGTATCGATCAGGGGCTGGGCAGCCGCAGGACCGATGAACAGATCGGACGGAAGTTGCTGCTGCCAGTCCACCAAGGCCCTTGCCAATGGGTCTTGAGCATCCCCCCTCACCGCCGCTGCGCGCGGGGCCGGCGGAGGACTCTCTGCCGCCGCGAGTTGTTCGATCTCAAGTGTCTGTTCGCCGTTTGGAGGCAGTTGCCACGACCATGACAGGGCGCCAGACAGGAAACCCAGCGCATCCTCGCCCACCACCTCTGTCGGAAGCCGTCCCGCCTTCAGTTCTTCGACCAGATCGCCCTGATCAAACGGCTGCACGCCAAACGTCGCCGGCGGCATGGAGGGTATGAGGGCTTGGGCCTGATTGACCAAGACCATGCCCTTGGACCACTCGAGACGCCGGATGGGCGAGAAGCCGCCAATCATGTTCAGGGATTGCCACGGGGGATTAACCTGCATCGGCCGGATCGCCAACAGCAGCCGAATCGGTTCGGCGTGCTCGCCGTGGTGACTGATCCGGTAACGTACCCGGGGCGTCGAACGCGCAGGGTCTTTGTAACCCGTCACCTCCAGCCGCAATCCATCCCGGGCCCAGGCGACCGAGGGCACCGGCACGCCGGGCACGACCTGCCGCGGCTCACGCGTGACCTGTCGCCAGGACAGCCACTGGTCGCGATAGTACACAAACGGTTCGACCGAGAACCCACCCCGGTCAAATTCGACTCTACCCTCCTCGTCCAGCAGTGCCGGGTGTCCACCTGCGGGGCTGCCGAACACCGTGAAGTAGGACTGCTGCCCTAGCAGGTACTGAGGATAATGTCCTTCGGGAGACGCCTGGGCGACCGCCGCAAGAAAGCCATTCGGGTGCCCCGACCCGGTAGCTGGCATCATCGACCATTCCCGCAGGCAATAGGCCTGATCTCTGTCGGCACCGGACAGGCGTAACTGCACGAAGCGCGCTTCGCTGGTGGGAAGATAGACAGGGAACCGCCTGTCGCTCACGCGTAGTGAACGTTTCCAGGGCCGCCATTGACGGGCATCATCGGAAGCCCAGAGTTCTGCCTTGGCCGGACGGTCGGTGCAGCCCGCCAGCCAGAGCCCGCCGAGGGCACGTAGCCCTCCCAGATCCAGCGTCAAGGTCGCATTCGGGTCACCGCCCGCACTTTCCCAGCTGGTCTCCAGCCGACCATCAAGCACCTGCTGCGGGGGATGCTCGCTGACTGCACTGGAGGCGGCGATACTGACCGGACGGTCGGGACCGGCCAAGCGCGGCAAGGCATCCAACCGCAATGCCCCGATCTCGACGGTACCCCGCCCCGCCTGTAAGGGCGTCAACACCCACTCGGCCGAACCACTGCGCTGCAGCCCGGAAGTAGCCGGTCCCCAGGCATACTCCAAGGCCGCGGAGGGCATCGCGATCAATGTCGATGCGCTGCCCAGCTGGCTGGCATAGTCCCTGACCCACCAGACCGATCGGCCCGGCGGGTCAATCAGCCGGAACTCGACATCGGTCTCCAAGCCAGGATCGGCACGGCGGGTGTACTGCAACCGGTAGCGTTCGGGCAATGCTCTGCGAAAGACCTTCCGTACCAGGATATACCCCTGACCGCGCGGGTTTTCGAACTGTATCCGCACATGGTCGCCGATCACCTGCGCCTGTACCGTAAGTCCACCGTGACCCGTCACGGTCCAGTCGCGGTCATGGCCGGATGCGTAGACCCACCCGGTGATGCCCAGCCAGCCGATCAGGAGCCAACCCGCTATGCCACACCGGCCGGACAGACATCGCTGGGCCTTATTGCAGAACCGGTTTTTCATCAATTCTTGACCCAAGTGATGCATTCTCGAAAGACAGCGGGCTACTATACTGCTGCCCAACAACAAGAATCCCATGAGGGAGAGGAAAACGGTACCCATGTTCAAGATCACTCTGGATGGGCTGCTCGCCCACCCGCTGCGGACCAGCCTGTTCGTTGCCCTGTATTCGCTGCTGATTTTCCTGCCGCTGATACGCCCCCCGATCCTGCTCAGTCTCGTGCTGGTCACCGCGCTGGTGTATGTCTCGATGTCATTCGGCGTCCTGTTTGCCAAACCCCGCGCCGAGTGAACCCTCGCTCGACCGATCGTGAACAGCCGCCGCCACCCAGATCGTCCGGCCGTCTTGCAACACTGCGCGGCAGGGTCTGATATGCGCCCGGCCGCCCAGCCGGCGGGTCTGCCACGGCGCCTGATGGCACTGCTCTATGACTGGATACTGCTCGCCGCCGTGCTGTTCGTCACCACCGCAATCCTGCTGATTTTTCGAGGCGGCGAAGCCTTTGCGCCCCGCGATCCGGTCTATCTGCTGGTGCTGATACTGACTGGCTCCGGCTTCTTCGGCTGGTTCTGGCGACACGGCGGACAAACCCTCGGCATGCGAGCCTGGCATCTGCATTTGGTCGGCACGGACAATCAGCCGATAACGTGGTTGCAATGCGGCCAGCGCAGCCTCATCGCGCTGATCGGCGGCAGTCTGGGGGGTCTGGGTTATGGCTGGATGCTGCTTGATGCGGCGGGTCGTTGCTGGCAGGACATCGCCTCGGGGACACGCATCGAATTTCGCCCGGCCCCGCGCACAAAAAAAGGGGCATGACGTAGCGTCATGCCCCCTGGTTTGAGCCCGGCTTAAAACGTATCAGGCAGAGTCGTTGATGGCCTTGTGATTCTTCACCTCACCCCGCTGGATACGGACATATTCTTCCAGCTGACGGGTGGCGGCAGCGAAGGCGTCGCGCAACGCCACATAGATATCTTCATGCGACTGCTTGTCGTGATGATCCCGACTGACAACGATGTGCTTGTTCGGCACATTGAGATCAATCCGGATCTTGTACAGGTTGCCCTGATGCTGATGATGATGCTCAGCCTCTACCGCCACCCGGCAACTGGTGATGTTGTGACAAAACTGCTCCAGCTTGGCAGCCTTCTCACGGATGCGCGTTTCCACCGCGTCGGACTGCGGAATGCCTCGAAAAGTAATCTCTAGTGGTAATTGCATGGGTCTTTCCAAATTGGCTCATGGTCGCCAGCGCGCCTTTCGGTTCGGATTGGCCTCGTCTCATCCCTGTGAGATAGAAATGGGATTCCGCTTGAGGGGCCATGACCGGGAAGGCGGCGTCCAGACGGCCTTTATTGTGTGGATCGAACGGCTCCAGCATCTACGGGCGCGATCAATTTGCGTTCCCATGCTGAGGAGCGGATGGCATGATAAACAACAGTCTTGCCCGCTGTCGAATCGGAACAACGCCAACAACCCGGCAACCGGCAGGTCGAAACGCACAATCATGAAACCTCAGTCAATGGAGTACCCCATGTCCCAACCCACCGGTGAACGCACCTTCAATCCGGAGGAGATCGAACAGCGGCTCCAGCAGGAACTGCCGCACTGGACATTCGAAAATGGCTGGCTCAGGCGCAAGTACCGCACCAGCGGCTGGAAGGCGACGCTGATGGTGGTCAATACCGTCGGACATCTGGCCGAAGCCGCCTGGCATCACCCCGACCTGACCGTGTCCTATGCCTTCGTGATCGTCAAGCTTATGACACACTCCGCCAAAGGCATTACCGAAAAGGATTTCGCCCTGGCCACAAAAATTGAGTCGGTCGTGCAATGGCGGCCCGCCGAAACCCATCCGGCGGTCTTTGAAGGCACGCCGGAGGATCCGCGCTTCAAGTACATCAAATACGATTGAAACCCGCTCAGGTCAGAGGCTGTCGAGCAGACGCTGGGCTTCGCGCTGGACCCGCGAGCGGATGAACAACAGCTTCCATCTCACGCCCCCGGCCTGTCGCCACAACAGCACCGAACGCACCCCGGCCAGCAACAGGGCTCGAATGAGGTCCGCATTGCGCGGGTCGGACAGGTGCCGCTGTTCACCGGACACGATGACACGTGGCTTAAGCTGACTGAGGGTCTGCTGGTAACCATAGGCCAGTGCCTCGATGACCGTCGTGTCCAGCACATCGCCCGCTGCGTCGGCCGCGCTTTGGGCGCGCCGCAAGGCAACGCCAATCGCCTCGACCATCTCGCTGTGGCCCATGACCTGATTTTCCAGAAAAATCAGGGTTGACGCGTAGCGAGCCAGTTCCGGATCGACATTCCGCGGCTCCGCCAGCTGACGCACGAGTTGTCGCAGTCCGGTTTTCAAGCCGGCCAGACCGCCGTAGACATCCAGAATGTCGTCGGCATCGATCTTGAGCGTGCTCAGGATGCAGGGCCGGAGCTCCTCCGGATCCGCCGCCCCCCGGCGTGCAATCTGCTGAACCAGCCCGACGGCTTGCGACAGACCGGCCAGCGCGATGGTCTGATGAGTGATGTTTTTTTCCATGTGATGTCCTTGCTCAATAACCTCGAGTCCGACTCGCGCTCGGCGGGTCGGTTCAGTAGGGTCGCTCGCGGATATGCCAAGAATACAGCCAACGCGACAGAGCGATATCAAGCAGCAGAAACAGCAGTGCCAGAAGGCCAACCATCGGCATGCTCACGCCCAGTTCATCCCGCACCGCCAGCAAGGGCAGCACCGCTTCGGGCAACTGATCCAGTCCGGTGGCGCGGGCACCGGAAGCCAGATGCAGCCGGCGCTTGATGAAGCTGGAGCTGAGATCGCCCAGCATGGCCCAGAGCCCCAGATCAAAACCGACCGCAACCGGCAGCCCCATGAGCCCGGCTGTCAGCCCTGTGCCGAGAATCGCTGCCAGCAACCCCCGCCAGGTCTTTGACGCGCCCAGCCAACGGGTGCCATCGGCACAATGGCGGCCACCATCCACGGCCACCGCGCCGACCGAGCCCAGTAAATATCGCATCAGGATCGGCAAACCGTTCGCCAGCAGCAACAGGCACAGCAATTGCGCTAGCAGCAGCGGCGAAGCGGGCAACACCGGCGTCCCTGATGTGAACCGCTATTTCATCCGCAGCGGCTTCCCGTCGAAGACAATGCCGGCCCAGCCGTCCTGCATGAACTGGCGGATATTGCGGTGATCCAAGGCCTCGGGGTGCCCGAGGACATCCTCACGGTAGTAGCGGCCAAACAGGGCCAGTGTCTCGGCTACATCGAGACAATGCAGCGAAGCAAAGGCAAAAATACGGCACGAACCCTCATTGGTGCCCGCCTCATTGACCAGTGGATCGACTCCCAGCCCGTTGCAGAAACGGGTTGGAGTGTAGTCGTAATGAGCCGCGATCACGTCCATCGTGTCCTGAAATTCGACCGGTTGACCGGAACGGACCTGCTCCAGAAAAGTATTCAAAACATCACTCATGGTATTCATTACGTTATTGGATTAATCAGTGTCTCTGCGCCCTGCGGGCCGTCTGCGGGGGCGAGCGGGCATCCAGCAGCGGACCCAGAACCGCCATGACCTGCTGCAGCATCACGGGTTGCGCCTCTGCCGTAGGGTGGATGCCGTCAGCCTGCATCAAGCCTGGCTGACCACCCACACCATCCAGCAGGAACGGCACCAGCGCCACCCCTGTCTGTCGCGCTACATCGACATAGACCTGCTGGAACATATCGGCGTAGCGCTTGCCATAGTTGGGTGGCATGCGCATGCCGAGTAACAGGACCTCCGCCTTGACCGCGCGCGATCGGGCGATCATGGCCTGCAGATTGTCCTGCATCTGCTGAGGCGTCAATCCGCGCAGACCGTCGTTGCCGCCCAGTTCAAGCACGACCCAGGCGGGTTGGGTGCGTTGCAGGAGTGCATCCAGCCGCATGCGACCGCCCGTTGTGGTATCGCCGGAAAGGCTCGCGTTCACCACTGTGATGCCGCGGGGTCGAAGTTGTTGCTGGAGCAGGGACACCCATCCCTGCTCCAGCGTGTCCAGCCCGTAGCCGGCACTGATACTATCGCCGACTACCAGCAGGGTCTCGGCAAAGACACATCCCGGCGCAAGCAGGGCCAGAACCAACAGACAGCATCGAAACATCAAGGATACTCGCAAGGACATCAGAGCATGACGGTACCCACAGTTATCCGGGCAGAACACCTGCACAAGCGGGTCGCCACGGCCGCAGGGCCGCTGGACATATTGACAGCAGTCAACCTGTCGATCAAACCAGCCGAAACGGTCGCCGTTGTCGGCGCATCCGGCTCCGGCAAATCAACCCTGCTTGGCTTGCTGGCCGGGCTTGACCTGCCTTCATCCGGCCGCATCTGGCTGGCCGATACCTGTCTCAACGACCTCGATGAGGACGGGCGCGCACGCCTGCGTGGCGAACAGGTCGGTTTCGTATTTCAGTCTTTTCAGCTGATCCCGCATCTGACCGCACTGGAAAACGTCATGCTGCCGCTGGAACTGAACGGACAGGTAAACGCGCGGCCCCGCGCACTGGAGATGCTGGCACGGGTCCAACTGAATGAGCGGGTGCATCATTACCCCCGCCAGCTGTCTGGCGGCGAACAACAGCGAGTCGCATTGGCACGGGCATTTATCACCCAGCCGCGGATCGTGTTCGCCGACGAGCCGACCGGTAATCTCGACAGCCAAACTGGTCAGCGGATGATCGAATGGCTGTTCGAGATCAACCGCGCAACCGGCACCACACTGGTGCTGGTCACCCACGACTCCGCGCTGGCCGCACTTTGCGACCGCACCCTGCGGCTGGAGAGTGGCCGGATCGTGGAGACACCCGCGGCATGAACCGTCACCTGACATTGGCGCTCAAGCTGGTTCGGCGCGACTGGCAGGGCGGCGAACTCCTCATACTGCTGACAGCCCTGTTGATTGCCGTCAGCGCCACGACGGCCATCCTGATGCTGGGTGACCGGCTGCATCGCAGCCTGCAACTCCAAGCGGCCGACTTCATCGGTGCCGACCTGGCAGTCGCCGGCCATACGCCGCCGCCTCCGGACTGGACGACAAAAGCGGCGTCACTCGGCCTCGAAGCGGCTCAAACAACCGAATTCTCGACCGTGCTGGTCGAACATGGCGAGTTGTTGCTGGTGAGTGTCAAGGCCGTATCCTCGCACTACCCCCTGCGTGGGCGCCTGTCGACCCGTTCCGCCGCCGAGGCAACCGCTACCGACACCGATACACCGCCGGCGCCGGGCGAGATCTGGGTAGAGCCGGCTGTGCTGGCGGCCTTGAAGCTCGCACTCGGGGATACGGTGACGATAGGGGAACAACCGTTGCGCATCACCCGGCAGATCGTTCAGGAACCGGACCGGCGCGGCGATCTGTACAGTTTGTCGCCGCGCGTAATCATGCATCAGTCTGATCTGGCCGCCACACAGGTGCTCCAGCCGGGCAGCCGCGTGCATTACCAGTCGCTGTTCAGCGGCGAGCCCGCCGGGCTGAGTCAACTCAAACGTTGGCTGAAGCCACAACTGGCCCCCGGGCAAAACATCACGGATGTGGCCGAGGATCGGCCCGAACTGGGCAAAGCCATGGAGCGGGCAGAGCGCTATCTTGGCCTCGCCAGCGTGGCTGTGGTACTGATTGCAGGCGTCGCCATCGCCCTGAGCGCCCGCCGTTACAGCGAACGGCATCAGGACATGACCGCCCTGCTCAAATGTCTGGGCGCCCGCCAACGGGATGTGTTCGCACTCAGCGTTCTGCAACTCCTGATCATCGGCAGCGCAGCGGTCGCCGCTGGCTGTCTGGCAGGACTGGCGCTGCAAGCGGGGATGGTGTTCAGTACGCAGGCCCTGTTGCCCAAGACGCTGGCCCCGCCCGGCCCGTTCAGCTGGATCACGGGGGCGGGGCTGGGCCTGCTGATCCTGTTCGGCTTCGCCTTGCCGCCGGTGCTGGGTCTGCGCCACCAGCCACCCCTGCGCGTGCTGCGCCGCGACCTGCCGCCCCTGCCCGCCAGCGCCCTGACTCTCTACGGACTGGCCAGCGCTCTGCTGATACTGATGTTGTCGCGCTATCTGGGGGATCTCAAAACCAGTGCCTTGGCGCTGGGCGGCACCGCCCTGGTGATGGCTGTAGTCGGGCTGATGGCGCTGGCTGTCCTGCGGCTGCTCCGCGCGTTGCGCGGGTTGGTACCGATGTGGGCCCGTCTGGGCCTGCAACAGATGACCCGACGCCCCCGGTTGGCGGTGATCCAGATTCTGGCCTTCACGCTCACCCTGGTCGCCATGCAAATCATCTTGCTGGTCCGATCGGAATTGATCGATGACTGGCGTCGACATCTTCCGGCCGGAGCACCCAATCAGTTCGCGCTCAACCTGTTCGACGCCGACGTTGACCGCTTCCGCGACTTTTTGAGCGAGCAAAAGCTCTCGGCTAGCGCGCTGTATCCCATCGTACGGGGGCGACTGGTTGCCATCAACGGCGACAATGTCCTCACCCGCATCGGTCAGGATGCCAAAACCAACGCCGCCATCAACCGTGAGCTCAGCCTGACCTGGACGCGCGAGCTGCCGGAGGACAACGGGTTGGTCGCAGGCGCTTGGCCGGGCCCGACGGGGGGTGTTTCGGTCGAGGCCGAGCTGGCCGGCCGGCTGGGCCTGAAGCTGGGTGACCGGCTGCGCTTCAATATCGCGGGTGTCGAACTGGATACTCAGGTCGACAGTTTCCGTTCAGTCCGCTGGGACACGATGAAGCCCAACTTCTATGTCATTTTTCCGGCCGGTGCACTGGACCCCTTCCCCCACAGCTGGCTGACCAGCTTTCACCTTCCGGCGGATCAAAAGGCAACGCTGCTCCGCTTGGCCAAGGCCTTTCCGGGCGTGACCTTGCTGGATGTGGACACGTTGATGCAGCAACTGCGCAGCATCCTGCAACAAATCGCCGTGGCGGTTGAGTTCATTCTCGGGCTGGCGCTGGCCGCAGGGTTTCTGGTGCTGTTCGCCACCGTCCGCGCAACACTGGACGAACGGCTACGGGAGGATGCGCTGATGCGAGTGATGGGAGCTCGCCAAGCGGTACTGCGCAGTGCGCGATGGGTCGAATTCGCGACGCTCGGCGCGCTGGCTGGCCTGCTTTCGGTATGTCTGGCGGAAGTGGTTTTGTGGCTGCTTTATCGCGAGGTGTTCGATCTGCCCCCGCGAGGCCATCTCTGGAACTGGATTCTGACACCCAGTCTGGCTGCCGGCGTGATTGGCTGGGCGGGCGATCTCAATACCCGCAAGGTCACGGCCCAGAGCCCGATGCGTGTCCTGAACGGACTGTGATGGAGCTGACGAGAGCAAGTACCGCCCTCGTCAGCAGACGACTTATTGGCCCTTGACGTTGATCTTGGACGTCCAGCCGGTCTTGCCCTGACAGTCACCATCAGTGATCTTGACCTTGACGAACGGCAGCAGTCCCACGACCTGCTCTTCCTCAACCGTGCCATGGGTGCCGGCGGGCGCGGTGCAGACGCTTTGCTCCTTGTCTTCCTCGGAGTCGGACGCACTCATCAGGCCGGGCGAGATCGTCAGGTGCGAGAGGCCGCCGTTCGGATTATCCAGCGTGATGGTCTGGCCGCTGCTGACGGCGGTCTTGACCTCCACCTGGCCGCTGCCACCGCCGGTCAGGGCCATGGTCAGGGAGATGACAGCGATCGCGCCAATCAGAACATACAGTGCCTTGGGGTTCGTCTTGAGCGTGTTGAAAATAGTCTGAACGGCATTACCCGCACCAGCGTTTTGACTTTCATCGGACATCAGGGCGTCTCCTTAAATTTGGGTGTAGTGGTTTTAGTTTTGATTTATCCGGACGATAGATACATCTACGCTCGGGCAAATTATCATGTTGCCAAGATCATGCAAACAGATTATTACGCGTCGGGCACCCCTTATGCGCCTGAAAATGCTGCACGAGCGGGTTTTCTGACCCACCGGATGTCTGCGGCGGATGGTCCGGGTGGCTCATCACAGATCGGAACGGCGCCGGCACAACCCGTCCATGCTTCCCGCAGACACCCGCCGCCGACATTCTGGGATACCCTATGCTCAGGCAAGGCCGTGGCTGAGCCATCGACTGATTCCTCCGATTGATCCGCACCGATGATCCAACTCATCTTGTTCATATTGACGGTCTTTGCGGTTGTGGCAGCCCGGAGATACCTGAAAAAAACGCCGCTCAGCCGCCTGAGTGGCACGCAGCAATCCTGGCTGGCGCTGGGAGCCGGCATTGTCGTCCTGCTGGCCCTGACCGGACGCCTGGGTCTGCTTGTGCCACTGCTAGGTACCGTGCTAGCCGCCCTGTTCGCCACCGTGACTCGGATCGGGCCGGCGCTACTCGCCTGGGCGGGAAGATACCGCCATGAAGTACCTCCGGCGTCCTGGAAGGACACATCAGATGGATGCTCGGCGGTGGAGACGGTGTACCTGCGCATGCAGCTTCGACATGATTCAGGCGACCTGTCGGGCACGGTGCTGGAGGGGCCCTATCAGGGCCACACCCTGCATGCGCTGACCTTGAAGCAACTGGCCGAACTGTACCGATACTATGGCCGTTATGATCAGGCCTCGGCCCGTCTGCTGGGCGCTTACCTCGAACGCGTCCACGGCGACCGCTGGCAAGAGCCAGACACCCACTCCCAGCCTGCAGCGCGCGGAACCGACAAGGCCGAGGCCCTGCATATTCTGGGACTGGATGCGGGTGCCAGCCGCGCGGACATCATTGCCGCGCACCGTCGGCTGATCCAGAAACTCCACCCGGACCGGGGCGGCTCCGATTATCTGGCCGCCAAGATCAATCAGGCCAAAGACCTGTTGCTCAACGGCTGAGACCGTGCGCGACCGCCCGCCCCGCCCTCTGGGATGATCCGTAGCCGCGTCGGCGCCAGTCCGGATTGGCGGGATGACCCGCGGTTTGCAGTGGCCTGGCCCGCACGGGTCACTCGACGGTTTCGACTGAAACTCCTGTAAAATCCCCCGGCCGTTCATACCGACCCTGACGATCCACCCCGGTCCGCATTCAGCGCTTACGGAGATACCATGAAACTGATTACCGCCATCATCAAACCCTTCAAGCTCGATGACGTTCGCGAGTCCCTGTCCGAACTGGGCATCACCGGCATCACCGTGACCGAAGTCAAGGGATTCGGACGTCAAAAGGGCCATACTGAACTCTACCGCGGCGCCGAATACGTCGTCGATTTCCTGCCCAAGGTCAAGCTGGAAGTCGCCGTATCCGATGATCTTCTGGAAGCGTCGATCGAATCCATCATCAAGGCCGCCAACACGGGCAAAATCGGTGACGGCAAGATTTTCGTGACCAACCTCGAACAGGTCATCCGCATTCGGACCAGCGAAACCGGCGAACAGGCACTCTGAATCCGGTTCGACCGACCCGCGATGGCGGTGGCCATCGCATGACGCCGGCGGATCGACGATCCGAACCCGATACAGGTCCCCTACTTCACGCTCAGGCAGCATACGCTCGGATAACCCGCCCATGACTACTGACAGCCCGGCCGCCGCATCAGGCAAGGCCACGGATCGGCTGCGCGAGATCCCCTACAACTACACCTCCTTCTCTGACCGCGAAATCGTCATCCGCCTGCTGGGCGAGCCGATGTGGACGATTCTTGAGGGTCTGCGTGCCGAACGCATCACCGGTCGCTCCGCGCGCATGCTGTTTGAAGTGCTGGGCGACATCTGGGTCATCCAGCGCAATCCCTATCTGGAGGACGACCTGATCGGCAACCCAGGCCGCCGCAAGGCGCTGCTGGGCGCACTGCGGCATCGGCTGCGGCAAATGGAGGAGCGCCGCCTCTCGCTGGCACAGGAGCACCCCGACCGGGCCGGCAAGGTGGCCGAGCTCATCGATGCCACTCAGGCGGCCGTTGACAACTTTGAATATCGGCTTGAGCAAACCCGGGAATTGCGGCGGCACGCCCTGCGGCTCCTCTCCCGCCACACCCGCAGGGACAATATTGGGTTCGATGGTTATGCCCGCGTCACCCATGTGACCGATGCCACCGACTGGCGCGTGGAATACCCGTTTGTGGTGCTCTTTCCCGATACGGAAGAGGAAGTCGGCCATCTGGTGCGGGACTGCATCGAACTGGGCCTGACCCTGATTCCGCGTGGCGGCGGCACCGGCTATACCGGCGGAGCGATTCCGCTGACACCCCTCTCGGCCGTCATCAATACCGAGAAGCTGCTCGATCTCGGGGACGTGGAACCCGACACCCAACTGCCGGGTGCGGCCGCTGCCTGTGCCACCTTGCGAACCGGCGCCGGGGTCGTCACCCGTCGCGCCATGGAAAAGGCCGAAGCGGCCGGTCGGGTGTTTGCCTGCGATCCGACCTCTGCCGATGCCTCCTGCATCGGCGGTAATATCGCAATGAATGCCGGCGGCAAAAAGGCGGTACTCTGGGGCACGGCGCTCGACAACCTGGCTTCATGGCGCATGGTGACGCCGGACGGTCACTGGCTGGAGGTCGAGCGGCTGGATCACAACCTCGGCAAGATTCACCTGCAGGATACCGTCCGCTTCCGCCTGAACCGCTTCGGCCCGGATGGCAAGACCCCGCTTGGTACCGAGCATCTGGAACTGCCCGGCGCCCGTTTTCGCAAGGAGGGTCTGGGCAAGGATGTGACCGACAAGTTCCTCGGCGGTCTGCCCGGCATCCAGAAGGAAGGGTGCGACGGCATCATCACCTCGGCCCGCTGGATCCTGCATGCCATGCCGCCTGTGACCCGGACGGTCTGTCTGGAATTTTTCGGTCAGGTCCGGGAAGCCGTTCCGGCGATCGTCGAAATTCGGGATTATCTTGACAGTCTCCCCAAAACCGGCCCGGGTCGGGTGATGCTGGCCGGGCTGGAGCATCTGGATGAACGGTATGTAAAGGCAGTGGGCTACGCCACCAAAGCCAAACGTCACGGCCGGCCCAAGATGGTGCTGATCGGCGACATCGTCGGCGATGACGAGCAGGCCGTTGCACAGGCGACCAGCGAAGTGGTCCGCCTCTGCAATGCCCGCAGCGGCGAGGGGTTTGTCGCCGTCAGTCCCGAAACCCGGCGCACGTTCTGGCTGGACCGGGCCCGCACCGCCGCCATCGCCCGGCACACCAACGCGTTCAAGATCAACGAGGATGTGGTCATCCCCCTGCCACGCATGGGCGAGTATTGCGATGGCATTGAGCGCATCAACATCGAACTGTCACTCCGCAACAAGCTGGCTCTGTGCCAACGATTGACTGAGTTGCTGCACGGCAGCCTGCCTTTGCGCACCCCGGAGGATGACCTCGACCGCGAGGCCTTGCTCGGTGAGCGGCGGGCGCGAGCGCTGGAGCTGATCGAGTCCGTCCAGGTCCGCTGGGCCTGGCTGCAGGGACATCTCGACCTGCCGCTCGAGCAAGCAGATGCGGCATTGGCCGACCTCGGGATTACGGCCGGTCCGTTGACCAGCCGGGTGACTCACCCCACCCTGTTCCACCGCGTCCAGGATCATTCCGTGCGGGTTTCATGGAAAGCCGAACTGCGCCAGCCATTGCAGGAAGTGTTCGAGGGCGACCACTTCCGGCCGATTCTGGACAAAATCGACGCGCTGCATCGCGAAGTCCTGCGCAGCCGGGTATTTGTGGCGCTGCACATGCATGCCGGCGACGGAAACGTACACACCAATCTGCCGGTCAATTCCGACGACTATCAGATGCTGCAGGAAGCGAATGCCGCCGTGGATCGCATCATGACGCTGGCACGCGACCTGGGCGGCGTCATCTCGGGCGAACACGGCATCGGCATCACCAAATATGAATTCCTGACGCCTGAGGAAGTCGCGCCGTTCCATGCCTACAAGGCACACGTCGATCCCGAGGGACGCTTCAATCAGGGCAAACTGATGCCGGGATCAGGGCTTGTCCGTGCCTATACGCCATCGTTCAGCCTGATGGGTTTTGAATCACTGATCATGCAGCAGAGCGACATCGGCG
>CAYFNI010000044.1:0-2424 GCA_964344495.1 uncultured Methylococcus sp. | reverse complement strand
CTCGACAATGCGTACACACGCCGAGCTGCAGCCTGCTCGGCACCGAGAGCCTGATTCTCGAGCAGTCGGAGATCGGCCGGATTTCGGATTCGATCAAGGACTGCCTGCGCTGCGGCAAATGCAAGCCGGTCTGTTCAACGCATGTACCCAAAGCCAATTTGCCGTATTCACCGCGCAACAAGATTCTGGCCACCTCGCTGCTGATCGAGGCGTTCCTGTACGAGGAGCAAACCCGCCGGGGCGTGTCCATTACCCATTGGAAGGAGTTCGAGGACGTCGCTGATCACTGCACGGTCTGCCACAAGTGCTTCAATCCCTGCCCGGTCGATATTGATTTCGGCGATGTGTCGATGAACATGCGCAACCTGCTGCGCAAGATGGGCAAGCAGAGCTTCAACCCCACCAAACGGGCGGCGATGTGGTTTCTCAACGCAACCCGCCCGGAAACCATCAAGGCTCTGCGTTTCGGGATGATCGAGCTCGGCTACAAGGGGCAACGGCTGGCGAACAGGCTGCTCAACCGAGTGGCACGAGCGCAGACCACAACCCCGCCAGCCTCGCTCGGCACCCCACCGATCCGTGAGCAGGTGATTCACTTCATCAACAAGAAGATGCCGACCAAGCTGCCCAGACAGACCGCACGGGCCCTGCTGGACATCGAGGATCCGCAGATCGTGCCAATCATTCGTGATCCGGCCCGAACCCGGGTGGATTCCGAGGCAGTGTTCTATTTTCCCGGCTGTGGCTCTGAACGGCTGTTTTCACAGGTGGGTCTGGCCACCCAGGCGATGTTGTTCGAGATTGGCGTCCAAACCGTGCTGCCGCCGGGTTATCTCTGCTGTGGCTATCCGCAACGTGCGGCAGGACAGTTCGACAAGGCCGACAAGATCACGACCGACAACCGCGTCCTGTTCCACCGGGTCGCCAATACGCTCAATTATCTAGACATCAAAACCGTCATCGTGAGTTGCGGTACCTGCCTGGATCAGCTGGCCGATTATGAGTTCGATCGCATCTTCCCCGGTTGCCGTCTGGTCGACATCCACGAATTCCTGCTGGAAAAGGGGGTAAGGCTGGAGGGGGTGACAGGCACACAGTACTTGTACCACGATCCCTGCCACACGCCCTTGAAGCAGCGGGAACCGCTGAAAACCGTCAACGGGCTGATCGGTACAGCTGATGGCCGCTCGATTACCAAGACCGACCGCTGTTGCGGCGAATCAGGCACACTGGCCATCGCGCGCCCCGATATTTCGACGCAGGTTCGCTACCGCAAGCAGCAGGAACTGGAGGACAACGTGCAGGCGTTGCGCAAACCCGGCGACACGACCCCGGTGAAGGTGCTGACATCCTGTCCTTCGTGCCTGCAGGGCCTGCAGCGGTATCAGGACGATATCGAGCAACTCGACGCCGACTATATCGTGGTCGAGATTGCGAAGCATCAGTTGGGAGAGGATTGGCTGAGCCGCTATGTGGGCCGCGCCAACCACGGGGGAATCGAACGGGTACTGGTCTAGCGGGTAGCCCGGGGCCGTTGTTGGCGGACGCCACGGGCTGCTTGATCGGGAAGTCTGTCAGGGTGAGGGAATATGCTCGCGACAAATTTTCTCGGCATCACTGTCGGTCAGATTTTCGCGGGTCAGCTCGCAGCGACGCTCCGCGCCATCGTACAGGTGGTGAATGCAGGTTTTGCAGAGACCAAACGTTTTGAGACCGTTGGCATGCTGCAAGCCTGACAACAACTCTTGCAGCGAACGTCCCAACTGATGCTGGCACTGGTCCGTCATAATCTGCAGGGCTGCGGTCATGGCTTTGGGCGGTATGGATTGCGCCAGTACTGACTCGCCGTTCGGGGTCAAATGGAGATGGACTACCCTGCGGTCACGCTTGTCAGTGACCTTCTGCACCAGATGGTTGTTCTCCAGAACACCGATGGTCTGCGAGACGGTGCCCTTGGTAAGACCCAAAAACTCGGCAACCGCGACCGGAGTGTCGCTGTAGCGGTTGCAACGACTCAGATAGTGCAAGGCTTCCATCTGTACCGGCTGCAGCCCGCTGGCCAGGCCGGATTTACGGACATTGGTCCTGATCAGATTCGCAATGCGCTCTACGTATTCATACATCTCATTAGCGTTCATGGGCGAAATTATCCTTATTATCCTGCCATGTGCAAGAGAAGCCCTTGAGAGCATCGTGAAGGTACGCACAAGATCTGCAGAATCCCCTGAATCACCAGCAAGACCCTGACACAATCACGACACACGTCCCACCTGCCCCGTGCAGCCTTTAGCTGTCGTTCGCTATCATCTCACCCGGTTGAACCGAGTCAATACCCCCATTCAAACTTCGGTTTTTTCGAGCACATGCCTTCTGCCGCACGACCCCGACCTCCCTGTCGCGGGACGATAGCCTGAATCAGGGCTT
>CAYFNI010000043.1:6952-18593 GCA_964344495.1 uncultured Methylococcus sp. | reverse complement strand
TCGCTGGACGGCCTGCCGGTCGGATTGTTTCACTCCCAATCCGCCTATCAACGCGTCGCCGAAGAGGGCATCCCGACGGCCCTCCGCGACGGGCGCTGGCTGAGCGACAACACGCTGCGGCGCCGCGACGGCAGGGAAGTCGCCGTGTCCCAGCTTGTGGTCATGCTCAAACATCCGCGCACCGGGGCGGTGGAGTTCGCCGTCACCATTTGCCGCGACATCAGCGAACGCCTGCGACTGGAGTCGCTGGTGCGGCAACACATCGACGAACTGAAGTTGCAGGATCAGCGCAAGAATGAATTTCTGGCGATGCTGGCCCACGAATTGCGCAACCCGCTGGCGCCCATCACCACGGCCGCCTATCTGCTGAAAAAAGCCCCCGAAGATGCGGAAAATCTGGACTGGTGCCAGGGCGTGATCGAACGTCAGACCCATCAGCTCACCCGACTGGTCAACGACCTGCTGGATGTGTCACGCATCACCAGCGGCAAGATCACGCTGAACAAGTCGCGGATAGTCGTCGCCGATGTTGTCGAACGTGCCCTCGAAACCTGCAGACCCAATCTGGAGGAGCGCCAGCACACCTGCACGGTACACCTGCCGGAGATGCCGCTGTATGTCCACGGTGATCTGGTACGGCTATCGCAGGTGCTGTCCAACCTGCTCAACAATGCCGCCAAATTCACGCCCAATGGCGGCCACATTGAACTGGATGTGCAGCAGGTGGGGCGGAGCGTCCGACTCACGGTATCCGACAACGGCATCGGCATCGCCCCGGAGATGCTCAACAGTATTTTTCAGCTGTTCGTGCAGGGTGACCAGTCGATCCAGAAGCACAATGGCGGTCTGGGCATCGGACTCAACCTGTCGCGCTATCTCGTCCTTTTGCATGGCGGCACGCTGACGGCCAGCAGCGAAGGACTGTCCCGAGGAGCCTCCTTTGAAGTTCAACTGCCGCTGGCCCTCCAGCTCGATGCCCCGTGCGAAACAGCGGTGCCGGATAGCGACGCCCTCAGCCCGCTCCGCATCCTGGTCGTCGACGATAACCGCGATGCCGCCGAAGGCCTGAGCCAGACCCTGCGCCTGCAGGGGCACCAGGTCTACACGGCCTTCGACGGCTATGAAGCCATCGCTTTGGCGCAAGCTCAGCGCCCCGGGGTCGTGTTCATGGACATCGGCATGCCGGGCATCGACGGCTATGACACCTGCCGCGCCATTCGCAAGGAACCGTGGGGCAGGGCGGTGGTGATGGTCGCCGTCACCGGCTGGAATCAGCTTCAGGATCGCCAGAGAACCCAGGCGGCAGGATTTGACCGGCATTTCGCCAAACCGCTGGAGCCGGCGCAGATTGAAGCCCTGCTGGCCAACCTGCCGCAGCGGGACGACCCGTCAGCGGCCGGGCCCGGTCAGGCAAACCAGTGACGCGTCCGGTTGCAGACGGCACAGACCGAGAGCATGACCGGCACTTCCACCAGCACGCCGACCACGGTTGCCAGCGCGGCACCGGACTCGGGTCCGTAGAGGGTGAGCGCGGTGGCCACCGCCAGCTCGAAGAAATTACTCGCGCCGATCAGCGCACCGGGGGCGGCAATCGCCTGCTTCACCTTGAACCAGCGCATCAAGCCGTAGACCAGCCCCGCGTTGAAGTAGACCTGGATCAGAATCGGCACCGCGATCAGGGCCACATGGAACCAGCGCCCCACCAGGTTTTCCGCCTGGAACGCAAACATCAGCACCAGCATCAGCAACAGCGCCGCAATCGCCAGCGGATGCAGTCGCGGTAGAAAAGCCTGTTCAAACCAGCGCGCGCCCTTCCGGCGCATCAGCCAGTGCCGGAGCAGCACGCCCACTACCAGCGGCAGCACGATGAACGCCAGCACCGAGTGGAACAGGATATCGAACGGCACCGACAAACCGGATGCGCCGGTCACCAGCCCGCTCACCAGCGGCGCAAAGGCGACCAGCATGATCAGGTCGTTGACCGCCACCTGCACCAGCGTGTAGCCCGGATCGCCCTCGGTGAGATAACTCCAGACAAACACCATGGCCGTACACGGCGCCGCCGCCAGGATGATGACGCCGGCAGTGTACTGATCGGCCGCCGCCGGACCGATCCAGGGCAGGAACAGGTGCCGGAAGAACACCCAGCCGAGCAGGGCCATGCTGAACGGCTTGACCAGCCAGTTGACCAGCAGCGTGATGATCAGCCCGCGGGGATTGCGCCTGACATCGGCCACCGATGCAAAATCGACCTTGAGCATCATCGGAGTGATCATCAGCCAGATCAGTCCGGCGATGGGCAGATTGATCCCGGCGATCTCGGCGCCGCGGAGCGCCGCCACCGGCCCGGGCAAAGCCATTCCCAGCAGCACGCCGGCCAGCATGCAGAGGCCGACCCAGACCGTCAGGTAGCGGTCGAAGAACGACAGGCGCCGGGGCGGCGTAGTCGGATTTGCGGCTGAGGACTGTTTTGCCATCACGTGGCCTTCAGACGACATCGGTCCCGATGCGGGCCAGTTCGGCGCCCAGCGCCTCGCGGCTCAGCGTCTCGACCGGCAAGGCCAGGAAGGCCTCGACGCGGCGCCGCAGCGTGGCGAATGTGGCATCAAACGCGGCTTCGATCGCTTCCGGCGTGCCTTCGACATGCCCCGGATCGGCCACACCCCAGTGTCCGCGCACGGCCGAGCCGAGATAGGCCGGGCAGGTCTCGCCGCCGGCGGCATCGCACACCGAAATGAGGATATCGATGGGGGTTTCGCCCAGCGCCTCCCAGGATTTGCTGTGATAGCCCTCGGTGGGCAGGCCATGGCGAGCCAGTGTCGCCAGTGCTCCGGCGTTGATACGCCCGATGGGATGGCTGCCGGCACTGTAGGCCTTGAAGCGGCCTTGCCCAAGTGCGTTCAACAGGGCCTCACCCATCACACTGCGGCAGGAGTTGCCGGTGCAGAGCACCAGCACGTTCAGGGGGCGGTCATGCATGGGATCAAAACCTCTGTCGCACGGGATTAAAGGGAAAAATCACGCCTGACCGGCGAATCAGGCCGGGTTGCCCACTGCGATCAGAATTTCGCCCTTGCCGAGTCCGCACAGGTCGCCGGCATAGCGGCGCACCCGCTTGAGCTGCTCGCTCATGCCCGAGAAGGGCGTATCGAATCCCGCAAAGCCGTTCAGCAGCAAGGGAATGAAACCCAGGGTGTGGGTGCCGCAATCATTGAAGGTCGGGGGTATCTCGGCCGGTGCCTGTGCCAGCAGCAGCGTGCCGCGACCCATGGCGAAACCGAGGTAGCGCCCGGTGGTGCCCAGCACGCCGATGGTCCCCGCCGTCATGCGTGAGCCAAGGTAGTCGCCGGCATTGCCCTCGATCAGCAAGGCGCCGCGGCGCATGTGGTCGCCGGCTCGGTCGCCGACATTGCCACGCACGATGACGACGCCGCCGGCCATGCCCTTCTTGTTGCCCGGCAGGCTGGCGCCGAGAAAATCGCCGGCGTTGCCGCGAATCTCGACGGTTCCGTTCTTCAGTTCGCAGGCGGCATAGGCACCTACCGATCCGGTCACGGTGAGGCGCCCCCCTTTCATGTGCAGGCCGAGGTAGCTGCCGGCATCGCCGTGCACTTCGATCTCGCCCTGGGTCATGCCCCGGCCGATGAAATCCAGCTTGTCGGTCGCGGCCTTGAACGCCACCCGCGCGGTCTCGTCACCCTCGATCAGAAACAGGGCATCGGCACGGACGCGGCGGTTGCCGCTCTGCAGTTCGATCGCCGCGATATCGGCCAGCGCCATTCCGGCCAGACTGTCCGGGGTCAGCGGCGACACGTCGACCCGTTGACGGAGGTCGGTCTTCAGCGTGAAGCTCAATGCGCTCATGCCATGATCTCCTGCAGATGGAAGAGGAAGGGCCCCAGCTTGCCGCCGTAATTGCCGGCGCTGATGCGGCGGATGCCGTTCTGCGGACCGAGGCTGCAGGCCGCATCAATGCCGACACGCATGGCCTTGTGGATGTCCTCGGCGCTGAGTCCGTCGATCACGATCTCCATCACCGACTCGATCTCCGGGCTCAGCTGGCTGCGTGTCTGACCCTTGAGGGTTGGGCAGTAGGCATCGTTGGTCGATGCGTTCAGTGCCTTGTACTTCGAGCCGACCTTGGAGCCGGAACGCACCACGCCGCCGGGGAACGGCATGATGACGTTGGGCAGCCGGCGCATCGCCTCCACCGCCGCCTCACAGGCCGCCAGGGCCTGCGGCTGGCTTTCGGCCAGGATCAGAAAGTTGCCGCCGCCCACGGCATTGATCATGCCGGTGGTTTCCTCGCACAGGAATTCGCCGTCCATCACCGGCACGCGCCAGTACCGGCGGCCGTTGATGCGCTTCGAAATCTGGAAGCCGTCGCCAAAGAAGCGGAGGTTCTTGCCCAGCGCTATCGGGTCGCCCTCGGGCAGGCCGGAAAACAGCGCCGTGGTGGGACAGGTCAGCACACATTGGCCGGCCCGGGTTTCGACCTGCTTGGCCAGCGTCTTGCCGCCCATCGCGAAGATCAGCACCGCCACGCCGGGACGGCCATCGGGCGTCTCGCTGGGATCGAGTTCACGCTCGATCCCAGCCTCGCAACCGCAGGCAATGACCGATGTGGCGAACCCGGTCATGGTCTGCGCGGCAATCCGGGCCCAGCGGGCATTCTGCGCGGTAATGATGATGCGCGTCCCACGCATCGGAAACGCTTCGGCGAAGGTCGCGTCGATCTGTACGCCGTTGATGTTCATGCTGCTACGTCCTCTCGGCTGACTCGTCGGGGGGGCATCGGGGCGGTCATGCCTGACCCCGGCACGGATGCACCAGGATCTTGCTGCGGCCGTCGTCCTCGATTTCCCAGTCGCGGATGATGAAGTTGTCCATCTTCATCGTGTGATAGCGGTCGAAATAGGGCCGCAGGCGGCTTTCGATGGCGGCCCGGTCGAAGTCGGGCCGAACCGTATGCAGATTGCCCCAGACCACCTTGATCACCTCGCCGTTACGCACGACCAGTTCGCCATCCTTGAAGACGTAGTCGGGCCGGCTGAACATCGCTTCCTTGTCGTCCTGCTCGGTGTAGACGGTAATGTCGGCCGCCGCGCCCGCCCCCAGATGGCCGCGATCATGCAGACCCAGAATCCGGGCCGCGCCGGCGCGGGTCATGATGGCGATCTCGTACAGCGTGTACTCGCGGTCGATGGACGCCAGCGTGCTCAGCGCCGCGGCGTCGGGGTTCACGGTCGACAGCATGTCGTTGCGGAAACCCTTGTCCATCAGCAGCCGGATCAGGTGCGGATAGGTCGTGAACGGCGCGCCGTTGGGGTGATCGGTGGTCAGGAACATGCGCCACGGATCTTCGGCCAGCAGGAAGATCTCCAGACCAATGCACCACTGCAGCGCATTGACGAAGTTCTTGTCCTTGTACTTGAACGGCACCACGCCGCAGCCGGCGTCGCACTCGATGTCCATGCACACCCATTTGTTCGGATGGGCGTGGGCATGGTTGGCGAACTGGCGCATGGAGTCGCCCGATGCCGTCACGGTCTGGCCGAACAGGATCTGTCCGACATCGGCAGTGATGTTGGTGTTCTTGTTGAGCGCCTCGGCAATCTGCGCTGCACCGGAAGAAAACTTGCGGTCGCCCTCGGTCCCGTAGCTGTGGAACTGGATGTGGGTGAGGTGCATCGGCAATCCCTCGACCCCGGCGATGGTATTGAGGGTGGTCTCCAGATTGCCCGGCACGCCAAGGTTGCAGCCATGTACATGCAGCGGATGCGGGACACCCAGTTCATGCACCGCACGGGCCAGACTGTGCAGAATCTGGCGCGGGGTGACGCCGTAATAGCTGTGCGCCTCATCCAGATCCAGCTTGCGCTGGTTGAACTTGAAGGCACTGATGCCACCGGGATTGACAACCTTGACGCCGATCGCCTGGGCCGAATGCAGCGTCCACGCCACGTAATCGTTGATCAGGTCCTGCTCGGCACCGGACGACAACAGACGCAGGTAGAAATCGTCGCTGCCCAGCATGACGTAGCCGCCCACATCCAGCATCGGTGTATCGGCCATTTCCATGTGGGCCTGGCGGGCGTTGATCGGCAGCACGGCGGGCTCGAAGCCGGCGGTATAGCCCATCTCGGCATAGCGGTAGCCGGCCGTCAGGGTCGAGGGCGCGGCAAAGCCGGTACCGGAACGCATCACCCCGGAACGGGCCACGGGATCGCCGCGGTGATCCTCGGGCAACAGGTTGCGGGCGATAGTGACCTTGCCGCCGCCGATGTGCGTATGCATGTCGATGGCACCGGCCATGATGACCTTGCCGCGGCAGTCGAACTCCTGATCGGGCCTGAGGCCATCCGGCTGATGATGGGCAATGATGCGGCCGTCCTGGACATAGATGTCGCGAACTTCGCCGTTGATGCCGTGGGCGGGGTCATAGACCTTGCCGCCGGTCAGTTTGGTCAGCATGAAGAAAGCCTCCTGTGGCCGTGCACCGTCGGGCCGCACAGGGCAGCCCGACGGCGGGTGAAATCTTGGTCAGCGGGTCGCATCAGGCGTCTCCGAGGGCCTGCTCGATGGCCTGCAACACCGCGGCCGCGTGCGGCAGACCCGACGCGCGCAACGCATACAGGGGCAGCGCGACCACGTTGTCGCAGCGGTACATGTGACCGGCAAAGTCGATGCCGGGCACGCCCACCGGAATGAAGACATCGGGTTCGCGCTCGAAAGACATGCCGGAACGGCCGATCACCACGGTCGGCACCTCGGCGAGCGGCGGCGGGTTGGCGCTCAGGCTCGATACCCACACCAGCACGTCCGCCTCGCCGCTGGCCAGCAGACGGTCGGTCCCGTTGTGATAGGGGTCGTATTCGGGAAAGCCCCGGGCAAAGCTGACGCGGGTGGGATAGCCCGTGATCCACGCCGACACCTGGCTTGCGGTGCGGTCGCCGTCCTGACCGCCCAGCGGCAGACCGGCGCAGCGCGTCTCCTTGTTCAGTGCCACCACCGCCTTGCACACCTGCTGCACGGTCAGTTCGGCATGGGGAAAATCAAGCTGCCCCGCAGCCCACGCCACCACGCTGTAGCGGGCTGCCTTGAGCCGCTCGATGACGGACTCCAGTTCCGCCCGCGGAATGCCCCCGATGCTGTCCGCCTGCAGGCTCACGCCCGCCGCCAGCGCCGACAGGGCCGTCGCCACCTGCGGCAGCGCCGCATCGGTACAGGGCAGGATGGTGGGCGCACGCCCGTCGGGCGAGGTGGCTGCCGTACCCGTCGGGGCCCGGCCGATGAAGATGATTTCGCGCTGTGCGGGCACGCCGTCGAACAGCGTCTCGTCGATCCAGATGAACCGCTCGAAGAAGCGCGGAAACGCCGCCTCGATATCGCTGCCGAACACCACCAGCACTTCGACCCGGTTTCTGACCTCGGCCAGCGTGGTCGTCATCCAGCCGGAATCGGCCAGTACCAGCAGGTTGCGCAACCCGCCTTCGGCCCGCGCCTGATCGAACACACCGCGGCAGCGGTCGATCAGCGACAGGGCGGCGCGACTCTCGTTGACATCGGTACCGAAGCCGCTGAACACCGGCAGGCGCGCCGCGCCGATCAACTCCGCCGCCCGGGCCACGGCCTGTGCCAGCGTCGCCGGCTGACCGCCGATGCGTGGCACGGTATCGGTGATCGGCAACTCGAAGCCGGCGCAGGTAACGGCATCGCCGTTGGCGGTGACCCGGACCGTCGAACCCTCGACGGTGATCTGCAGATCATCAGAGGCAATGCCGCAAAACGGGCTGGGTACCTGATCGAAAACGCGGGGCTGCTGTTCGCTCATGCCCTGTCCCTCGGAGAGTAACGCGCTAGGCGGGTGAAAAAACGGCCGCATTCGCCCTTGCGGGCGCGGCCGGAAAGTCGGCAAGAATAGGTTTTTCATGCTCTTTTTTCAACCATCCGCGGCATCCGCACTGACCCGCATGGAGGTCTGGCCGGCCGCCGTTTGCCCCCGTGCCGAAAAGCCGCTAGCGTTACGCCTTTGCTTTTCGGCCGGATTCAAACCCCATGTCTACGGATGACATCTTCAAGCGACTCCGCATCGGTCTGGCATTGATGGTGGGCTATGCGAGCGGCAAGGGACTGGGTGCCTGGGTCGGGCACCACCCCTCGGAATGCTTCATCGCCGGTTTTGCCGGCGGCGTCCTCCTCACCCAGTGGCTGTTCTACCGGATCGGGACCCGGCGGACACGGCCCTAACCGCGATAGAGCGGCTCCAGTACCGGAGCGTCGCCAGCCCCCGGCGTCGCCGTCCGCCCCGCCTGTGCCGCACGGACGGCGGCGGCCAGTGCCGCGCCCTGCCAATCCCCTGCCGACGCGGCATACAGGTGCCGGTTCAGCGCTTGCAACGGCTCGCCCAGCGCGGCGACGCAGGCCTGTTCCCGCTCGCTGCCGGAGTGCTCCGGCCAACGCTGCAGCGCCCATTGCGCCACGGCCTGGCGCGCCGCCACGGGATCAGCCGCCGCACAGGCACGCTCCACCGCCTGCACCAGCCCGCGCTCGGTCGGGTGGGCGGGCGCTGACGCCGGCAGAGTCGGCACTGCCGGCCGCGATCGCCGCGACCAGCCCCAGGCCAGCGCCGTCAGCAGCCAGCCGCTGCCAAACAGCAGGGCCAGCCAGAACCAGCGGCCGTCTGTCGCGGCGGCGGCGGTGCGCGCCGGTCCCGCCTCGGGGACCGGCGTCACGCCGGCCGGCGGCGTGTTCACCGCCTCCGGTACGGCGGGTGCGCTGGGGGGCGCTCCGGGCAATATGGTCAGCGTCCGGGCCGGCAGCCGGGCGACTTCCATCCGGTCGGTCACCGTATTCCACCACGGCACCTCGACCGCCGGCACCGTCAGTGGCCCGGGGTGGCTGGCGATCAGCGCCGTTTTCTGGCGCCGCTGGCTGCCGAGGCCGGTCGCGGTCTTGTCCTCGGTCGCCACCGGCTGATCCTGATACTGCTTGACCTCCGGGGGCAGATCGAGCGCTGCCAGTTCCGGCAGCGCACCGATGCCGGCACCCTCGGCCCGCAGGGTCAGGGTGCGGGTGATCGGTTCGCCCGCCGGGGCTTTCAGCGTGTCCGGCGTCCAGGTTTCACTCAACGTCAGCGTTGCCGCCGGCAGCCAGTGCGTGCCGGTGAACTGGGCCGGCACCGGGCGCACGTCGAGGTTGATCGGATCGGAGTGCAGCCGCTGCTGGCGCGGGGCGGACTGGAAAAACGGCCCGAACCCCCCGCCGACCCGCGCGGTGAGGTTGACCGGCCCGATGGTCAGGCGTCCGCTCTTCTGCGGAAACAGCACATAGCGGCGTTCATCGACCTGAAACTGGACGCCGTCGCGCACGGTCATGTACTGGCGGTCTTCATCCAGCTTTTCGACCACGGCATCGGGCACGTCCGGCTGGCCGAGATCGCCCTGAAACTGCACCCGGCTGAGCACGCGCAGGGTCAGGATCACCTGCGCCTGCAGGTAGGGGTTTTTGGGCTCGGCTTCCGCCTCCAGAAACAGGCTGGCGTCCCCGCCCTGCTTGCTGCGCACCGGGCCGTGCGTGACCGTGACGGCAAACGGGTCGGAGCGGTCCTTGCCGAAGGCGATTGAGGGAATCGGCAGGGTGCCGGCCTGCTTGGCCAGTACCTGTACTTCCCACACGGTGCGTCGCGAGGCATGGCCGTTGACCAGCGAAAACTGGCTGCTGTGCGACTGGTTCAGCACCTCAAAGGAAGTCTGCAAGGGTGCGAAGTCGGGGTCGTCATCCGGCGACTGCTCGGCGGTGAAGCGGATGGTGAACGACTCATTGACCGGAACCGGATTGCGGTCAAGGCTGACGTCAATGCGGGCGGCCAGCAGAGCGGGCGCGAACAGGAGCCCGAGCATAAGCCAGCCGAGGCTGGCAAAACGGCGCAGGCACCTGGGGGCAGGGGACGCGGACGGAACGGGCGACATCGGCAAGGGCTGATTCATGGCGAGGGCGACTGGCGCTGGCGATACTGATACTGGAATTTGCGCTTGAGCAGGCCGCCCGGATCATCCGGAATGCGGCGCAACCACTGGGCGGTGGCCTGCTCGGTTTCATCCGGCGTGCGGGCTTCGGCCGGTGCTTGACCCGGCTTGGTCGCGGGCTGACCCGGACCGGAATCCGGGGCCTGCGACTGGCCCTGATCGGGTTGTCGATCCTGCCCGTCGGACCCGGCCGCCGGCGGTGATTTTCCCGGCACGGGGTCCTGACGACCCTCTGCCGATGGCTGTTCGCCCGGCGATGCGGCGGGTTGGGATGCGGGCTTCGCGTCCGCGTTGCCGCTGGGCGGGGAAGATTCGGCGGCGTGCTCGGGAGCCGACGACTGCCCTGCCGACTCGGGCGGGTCCGCCGCGTCCTGACGGCTCTGCTGACCTTCTTGCTGATCCCCTGGCGGGGGCGGATTTGGCGTGCCCTGCGACTGGCCGTCGGATCCCTCGGAGGGCTTATCCTGCTGCTGCTGTTGCTGCTTGAGCGCCTGTTCGACCAGTGCGCGGTTATACGTGGCGTCCTCGTCGCCCGGTTTGAGTTGCAGCGCCCGGTCATAGGCCTTCAGCGCCTCTTCGAGCTGCCCCTGCCGGGCCAGTGCATTGCCCCGGTTGTACTGGGTCGGCGCCGTATCCAGTGACTCCAGCTGCTTGGCCGCCTGCTCGAAGGCCCCGGCCCGGTATTCGGCCGCGGCCTTCCAGGCCGGATCGCGGAAGCCTTCGGCCGCGGCCTTGGCGTCGCCCGCTTCCAGTGCCCGCTGGGCGCGCTGATCCGGCGTCAGCCAGAGATCGCGCCATTCAAACGCCGTCGCGGGCTGCGGCACAGGCGCCAGGACTGCCAGCAGCAGGAGGCCCAGCCAACCCCGCCGGAAGGCCAGTGCCGACAGCATCAGCAGCGGCGGCAACAGCCAGACGCCAGCCTCGCGCCACTGGTCCACATCCATTTTCTGCCCGTCCTGACTCTGATCGACGTTGCCCCGGCGATCGACCAGGGCGACCACTGCATCGGTGTCGGCCGACCCTGCATCCAGCGTCCGGTAGAGGCCGCCGCCCGCCTGCGCGGTATCCCACAAGGCCTTGATGTCGAGCCTTGAAACCCACAGGCCGCCATCCTGACGCTTGAGGAACCCGCCGTCCGGCAGCGGAATCGGCGCCCCGTCGCGCGAGCCGACCCCGAGCAGCGAGACCCGGTAGCCTTCCCCCTTGAGCCGCGCGGCGGTCGCCTTGGCTGCCGTCACGTCCTCGCCCGCCGTGACGGCCAGCACATCGCCCTGACGCAGGCCCGCCTGACGCAGCAGCCGGGCGGCCGCTTCCAGCCCGAGATCCAGCCGGGTGCCCTGAGCCGGCATGATGCGCGGCGACAGGGCGTTCAGTTGCGCGGCAATGGTGCCGGCGTCATCGGTCAGCGGTGTCACCACGAACGCATCGCCGGCGTAGGCGACCAGCGCCGTCTGCCCGTCCTTGCGGGCGCGCAACAGGTCGTCGATCTTGAAGCGGGCGCGCCCGAGCCGGTTCGGCTTGAGGTCGGTGGCCTCCATCGCCGGCGACGGGATCCTCAAACTCCACCGCGAGCATCAGCTCCGAAACGCGCTGGCGGAGGTGGCGGCATGAGC
>CAYFNI010000043.1:0-6942 GCA_964344495.1 uncultured Methylococcus sp. | reverse complement strand
GTCCAGCACGATCACCAGTGCCGACAGCGTCCGGAACGCGGGCGCCGGCAGCCGCTCCCAGGCCGGCCCGGCCAGCGCGAGGAGCGACAGCACGCCCACCAGCCCGATCAGACCGCGCGGCGGGCCCGCCTTGGCGCTCGCCGAGCCGATCAACACATGCGGCAACAGGGCGGCATCGCAATACTCGGCCCAGTCCTTGCGCCCGGCCGCGCCCGACCGCAGCGACCATAGCCAGCCGGCCAGCGGAATCAAGCCCAGCAACCACAGCGGGCGCAGAAAATGAAAGGCGCTCAGCTCAGCCATGATCGCCTCCGCACGATCAGCAGGACCGCCGCCAGACCCAGCGCCGCGCCCAACGGCCACGGGTAGAGTTCGGTCCGGGGACGGTAATAGCGCTTGTCACGCTCGATCGGCTCCAGTTCGTCCAGCAGCTGATAGATCTCCTGCAGCTGGCGCACGTCGCGAGCGCGGAAATAGCGGCCGCCGGTCTTGTCGGCGATACCGCGCATGGTCGGCTCGTCGAGATCCTGCGACGGGTTGACCTTGCGGCTGCCGAGCAGGTCGCGGATGACCATTTCATCGGCGCCGATGCCGATGGTGTAGATCTTCAACCCGACCTTGGCGGCCAGATCGGCCGCCTGCAAGGGCGCAACCGAGCCTGCCGTGTTGGCGCCGTCGCTGAGCAAAATCAGTACCCGCTGGCCCTCGGGGTTGTCGCGCAGCCGCTTCACCGCCAGCCCGATGGCATCACCGATGGCGGTCTTTTCTCCGGCGAGGCCGATGACCGCCTCATCCAGCAGGGTACGCACGGTCTTGCGGTCGAAGGTCAGCGGCGATTGCAGGTAGGCTTGATCGCCGAACAGGATCAGCCCGATGCGGTCGCCGACACGGCGCTCGATGAACTCGCCGGCCACCGCCTGGGTGGCCGTCAGTCGGTCGACCTTGCGGCCCTGCAGCACGAAATCGGCAATATCCATGCTGCCGGACAGATCCACCGCCAGCATCAGATCGCGGCCATTGACCGCCTGCTCGATGGCTTCGCCCTGCCAGACCGGTCGGGCAGCGGCGATGACCAGCAGGCACCAGGCGGCCACGGCCAGCCCGTCGCGGACGGCAGGCCGGTCGGCGGTACGGAAACCCCGCGCCGGCAGCGCCTGCAAGTCAGCCATAAAGGGTGCGCGCAAGGCGGCTCCGGGCGTGGCGTCGGCGGCCGGCAGGAAGCGTCGAACCAGCCACGGCAACGGCGCGGCCAGCAGCAGCCAGAACCAGACGAAGCTGATCATGAGCGTCGACCACCGCGGCGCGCGGCTGTCTCCAGCCAGACACGACAGAGCGCTGACAGTTCGAGCCATTCGGCTTCCGTCGGCGCCGGCCGGAAGGGGGCCTCGGCCAGCCAGCGGCCCGGGCCTTGAGTGAAGCGGTCGCTCCCGTCGAGTTCATCCAGCCAGCGCAGCCAGTCGGCACCCGCCCGCCCGGCCACCTGCTCGCGCGGGTCCAGCGTCAGGGCAACCCGGCGCATGAGCACGGACAGGGCCTGAAGTTTGTGCGCCCGATCCCGCCCGACATCGGCTTCCAGTGCGGCGAGCTCGGCCAGTGCCCGCTGCATCGGCCGCGGACGCCGCTGCCAGCGCCGCCATAGCAGACCGCCCGCAACCAGCACCAGCAGCACGCCGAGTACCAGCCACCAGCCGATGGCCGGTGGCCACCAGCCAATCGGGGCGGGCAAATGCAGGTCGCGCAGTGGCAGGGCGTCCATGGTCATGCCGTCCGGGGTGGTCGCTGAGCGCCGCGCTGCAGCACGGACAGCGGCGATTCGGCAGTACTGCAGGCCACGAACCGCAGTCCATGCCGGCGGGCCAGCGCCCGGACGGCGTGATAGCGGGCCAGAAAACGGGCCTCGTACTCGGCGATGAGCGCGGCATCGGCGTCGATGACGCATTCGGACAGCCCATCCGCATAGCGATGGCGACCGGGCGGCAGGTGCTGTTCGATCGGGTCGTAAATCAGCGCCAGCACGCCGTCGCAATGCCGCGCCAGCCGGCTGATGGCCGCTTCGCCGGCTGCGGTGAGTTCGCGGAAGTCGCTAAAAACAAATACCAGACTGCCGGGGCGGGCATGCCGGGGCAGATGCACCAGCGCCTCCTCCAGGGCCCGCTCGGCGGGGCGGCCGGTCTGTGGGCGGGCTTCATCCACCAGGACCCGCAGCAGGCGCAGCACGGCGGCCTGGCCGTGGTCGGGCTTGAGTTCAAGGCTGCCGGCCTCGGAAAACACCTGCCCGCCGATGCGGTCATCGTGACGGCGGGCGCTCCAGGCCACCAGCGCGGCCAGCCGCGCGGCCAGCGCTGATTTGTACATGCCGCGGGTGGCGAAGAACATCGCGGCGCGGTAGTCGACGCTGAGGAACACCGGCCGCTCGCGTTCCTCGCGGAACAGTTTGGTGTGCGCCTTGCCGGTGCGGGCGGTGACGCGCCAGTCCAGGTTGCGGACGTCGTCGCCGGGCATGTAAAGCCGGGTTTCGTCGAATTCCATGCCGCGCCCCTTGAAGCGCGACAGATACTGGCCGCTCTGCAGCGCCCGGGCAGTCGGCCGCGACAGGGTGATGCCGGCGGCCGGCTGGCTCAGGCCGACCAGTTCGTCGAGGCTTGGCCGCACCACGGCCTCGGCCGACAGGGTGGTCGGCGCAGCGGCGGAGCGGGGCGTTTTCAGCAGGCGCATCAGGGCAGGAATCGTTGCAGGACGGTATCGAGAAAATGGAAGCCGGTGGGGCTGCAGCGCAGCCGGCCGGCTTCCGCCAGCAGCAGGCCCTCGGCGATGGCGGCGGCGCATTCGGGCTCCAGTGCGGACGATGGCAAGCCAGTGCGGGCGCTGAACAGGCCGATCTCGAACCCGTCACGCAGCCGCAGGGCGTTCATCAGGAACTCGAAGCGCCGCTCATCGTCGGGCACTTGCGCACTCGAACCCTGCCGCACAGGATCGCCGGCGGCTTCCAGATAATGCTGGGGATGGCGGAGGCGGGCGGTACGGGTGATGGCGCCGGTGTGCATGTCGGTTATTTTGCCATGGGCGCCGGCGCCGATGCCGAGGTAATCGCCGAAACGCCAGTAGTTGAGGTTATGCCGGCACTGGGCTCCGGGGCGGGCATAGGCCGACACTTCGTACTGTTCGAAGCCGTGCGCCGCCAGCAGCGTCTGACCGGCCTGCTGGATGGCCCAGATGGCCTCTTCGCCCGGCAGGCGGGGCGGGTATTTGTGGAACACGGTGTTGGGTTCGAGCGTGAGCTGGTAGTAGGACAGGTGCTCCGGCGCCAGTTCAATGGCGGTGCGGAGGTCAGCCAGGGCTTCGGCTTCGGTCTGCTCGGGCAGGCCGAACATCAGGTCGAGGTTGAGCCGTTCGAATCCGGCCGCACGGGCCATGTCGACCGCTCGCAGAGCCTCGGCTCGGCCATGGATGCGGCCCAGCCGCTGCAGGTGGGCATCATTGAAACTCTGGATGCCGATCGACAGCCGGTTGACCCCGGCTGCGCGGAAGCCGCGGAATTTGCCGCTTTCCGCCGTGCCAGGGTTGGCCTCCAGCGTCACCTCGGCCTCCGCGGCCAGCGGCAGCCGCGCCCGGACGCCGTCAAGCAGATCGGTCAGGCTGCCTGCGCTGAACAGGCTGGGCGTTCCGCCGCCGATGAAAATGCTGTCGACCGGGCGTCCGGCAACCGCCGCCGACGCGCTGTCGAGATCCCGCAGCAGCGCCGCCACATAGGCGCGTTCGGGCAGGTCCGTTTCTGCCCGGTGCGAGTTGAAGTCGCAGTAGGGGCATTTGCGGACGCACCAGGGGATGTGGATATACAGGCCCAGCGGCGGGCACTCGGTGATCATGGCGCCTAGTGTAACCCTTGGTTCCGCCGGCGGTGTCGGTTGCTATACTGCCGCGCCGTTCCGGTCCAATCCGATCATGCTCAGCTACCGTCACGCCTTTCATGCCGGCAATCATGCCGATGTCCTCAAGCACTTGGTGCTGAGTCTTGCCGTCCGTGCCTTGTTGCTGAAAGACAAGCCGTTTGTCTTCATCGACACCCACGCGGGGGCCGGCCGCTACCCGCTGAATTCCGACATGGCGCGCAAGAACCGGGAGTTCGAGTCGGGGATCCAGCCACTCTGGCATCTGTCGAAGGTGCCGGATGCCGTGCAGGGTTACCTGGATGCGGTGCGGGTCACCAACCCCGGCCGCGAACTGCACGGCTACCCCGGCTCGCCGCGCATTGTCCGGCCTTTGCTGCGCCCGCAGGACCGCATGCTGCTGAGCGAATTACATCCGAACGAGAGCAAGTTGCTGGCGCGGGAGTTTGAGGGCGACCGTCAGGTGCGGGTGGAGGCCATGGACGGCTATCAGGCGCTGAAAGCCTGGCTGCCGCCGCGTGAACGGCGCGGGTTGGTCCATATCGACCCGCCGTACGAGTTGAAGGATGAGCGCCGCCGGGTGCTGGATGCACTGGGTTCAGCCTGGAAACGCTGGCCGACCGGCATCTATGCGGTCTGGTACCCGATTCAGGATCAGGCGACGGCGGATCAGTTCTGCCGTCGGGCCCAGCGACTGGGTTTGCCCCGGACGCTGCGGGTGGAATTATGCGTGCTGGCTGATGAACCGCTGCGCCTGAATGGCAGCGGCATGATCCTCGTTAACCCGCCCTGGCAACTCGACACGGCCCTGCAGGACACGCTGCCCTGGTTGTGGGAGACCCTGTCGGTCGACGGTCAGGGCGGCTGGCGGGTGGACTGGCTGAACGGCGAGGGGCGCGGCGACTGAGCGCGTCGCCGGCCTCTGCGCCGGTCTTTTGGGGATTACGCGCCGGCCTTGTAGCGCAGCCGTTCGCTGAGGTGCGGCCGGATCAACTCCAGCATGGGCTGATGCAGCTTCGGATTGGCCGTCACGATACTGCCGGTTTCGAAGAACTTGTCACCGCCTTCGAGATCGCTCACCAGTCCCCCCGCCTCCAGGACCAGCAGCACACCGGCCGCCATATCCCACTGCTGCAGGCCGATTTCCCAGAAACCGTCGAAACGCCCGGCGGCCACATAGGCCAGATCCAGCGCCGCCGAACCCGCCCGGCGAATGCCCGCGGCATCCTTCAGCAGGCTTTTCATCATCGCCAGATATTCGTCAATGTAGCTTTGGTCCTTGAACGGAATACCGGTCCCCAGCAAGGCGCCCTGCAAGCCTTTTTGTTTGGTCACCCGGAGCCGGCGGTTATTCAGCGTCGCTCCGGCACCGCGTGCGGCGGTAAACAACTCCTGTTTGACCGGGTCGTAGACGACACCCCGCTCGACCTTGCCCCGATGGAACAGCGCGATGGACACGGCGAACTGCGGGAAACCGTGCAGAAAATTGGTGGTGCCGTCGAGCGGGTCGATCACCCAGACATACTCGCTGTCACTCGGACCCTGGGCGCCGTGTTCCTCACCCAGAACCGCATGGCCGGGATAGGCCTTTTGGAGGATGTTGACGATTTCGCGTTCGGCCTGACGATCGACATCACTGACAAAATCGTTGCGGCTTTTAACGGTGATGCTCAGCAAGTCCACGCGGTCCATGGCGCGGACAATGATGTCGCCCGCCGCCCGAGCCGCACGGACCGCAATATTCAGCATGGGGTCCATAGTCGGATACTGTCGTAGAGGTGTTGAAAATGAGCGGGCCGCCTCCTCAGGGAGCGGCGGCCGAAATGACAAGCGTATCAGACTTCAGCAGGAATTGATGCCGTCGGGGAGGTTGAAGCCGGCGGTTCAGTGCATCGAAACCGCCCCGTTAGCCGCGTTACTGGCGGGCGCGAATACCGGTGATCGGGTGAATGGCGTGAATTTCAGTCAGGCTTACCGACATCGGCGTGCGGTTGCCGTTGATCTGCGCCAGCGTCATCTCGTCCTGTCGGGTGTACAGCAGTTCCCGCAGCAATTTCTGCCCATCATGCAAGACCACGATGACATCATCCCCCGCACTGGCCGGATAACCGGGTTCCACGATGACGTACTCGCCGCTTTTGACCCGAGGCCGCAGGCTGTCGCCACGTACCATCAAGGCATAGGCGCGCTGATCGCGGGCCGGATAATCGACGAAGCTTGCCGTCCCGGGACTGGTCGGGCGGATCTCGATGCTGACGCTGTCCGGTTCGGCCCGAATCAGGCCCGCCACTTGCAGACGGCGAAACGCGCGGGCAATCGGCAGCCCGGTGCCCGGCTCTTTATCCAGCGGAAAGTCCTGCAGATTACCCGAACGCAGCATCTCGACCGAAACATTGAAATACTCGGCAATCGGGCTCAGCGTGGAGGTTCTCGGGTCGGCACTTTCGCCGCTCAGAATGCGGAAAATGGTCGGCTGCGGCACCCCGGTGCGGTGCGCGAGCACCGAGGGGTTCATCCGGGCCTGATCGATCAGATGGCGGAGGTTGCGGTTCACGTTGTTCATGGTCATATGACTCGCCTGAAAATGGTCCTGAAGTGAGAAATACGCCGCTTATGCGTTGTATGCCGTTTGATAATACGTGAATACACCTATCGTATGCCAGAAAAATTTACGCGTGCCATCATGGACACCCGAAGGCACCGGCTTCCGCACATTCAGCCAGACGTAGCTGGATGCTGATCAAGCTCGGATAACCTTAGGAATTGCTTTGGGCGGCTTTGCTCTGGAAGCGTGAGAGAGGAGTTCGAAAGCAGGGCAGAAACGATTCGCCTTCAGGAGGGCGTGCGCAGCATTGTGTGTGAACGGACTTTTGGCAGGAAACGGCCGAATTCTTCGAAGTTACGATGAGCTAGAAGAAGCACTATGTACCTGAAGACCTGCTGGCTGGCTTGCTGGCCAATTCAAGAAACCTTAACCCCGTCACCCGGCACAACATGGAGACCGGGTAAACCCTCCTCTCTTGGGCAACGAACTGAAATCTCAGCTCGACTCCTT